>JBAZYO010000003.1:300000-490830 GCA_041659285.1 Vicinamibacterales bacterium
ACGCTATAATTGCGTTCATGCGCGTGATGCTGGCTCTTCTGTGTGCAAGCCTCATGATTTCTCCCGTGGTTGACGCGCAGACTCGGAAGTCCACACCCAAGAAAGTCCCCACCAAGACCACGAAGAAGGCGGCACCCGCGCCGGTGGTGTCGCGCATCCAGGCGGAGTGGCAGTGCCCGTCGGAGTTAGGCCAGGGCGTGGCGACCGGACGACGGTACTGCGATGTGCTGACGGCCCGGGACCCCAAGGAGGGCATTCTCATCACCATCCCGCCGCATCGCGGCCCGGTGACGATGATGTTCGAGCTGCATAACCGGCATACTTATTCGGCCGAGCTCATCAAGCAGAAGCAGGCCTACCGGAAGTACACCGCCACCATCGGCGTCCTGTCGATGGACAACACCCTGATCGATCGCGCGGTCGTGCAGAGCGAGTTCCGCACCGAGAAGGACCTGTTCGATCGCATCAGCGGCGGGGCCGGCCCCGGCGGCGTGAAGGCGGTGGCCCCGGCCGGCGACGAGTTCATCACCATCGAGCTGCCCGAGACCGTCCAGGAGCAGGTGTCGGTGCTCGGCGAGAAACTGACGGTGGTCCGGCCCGACGGCACCGACAACTTCTCGGCCACCGGCCGACCCATTGCGACCATCAGTAACGTGATGCTGCAATTCCGGCCGGGCCCCGCGCCGAAAAAAATACCGGTCAAGAAACGATAGAGCGGTAACAGGCCAGCATCGCGTCGGCCGATCGATCGATGTCGGCCTCCGTGGTGGACCAGTTCGATACGGCGATGCGCATCGCCTGCCGGCCCTGCCAGAACGCGCCGCCGGCCCAACATGTGCCCTCGGCCTGGATGCGCGCGATCACGTCGCGCGTGGTGTCGTCCGCGCCCGCGCCATTGCCCGCAAACCGCACCAGCACCTGGTTGAGCACGACCTCGTTGAGAATGGTGACGCCGGGCGCGGCCGACAAGCGCGCCGCCATCCGCCGCGCCAGCGCGCAGTTCCGGCGCACGAGCGCGACAATGCCGTCTTGGCCGAGGGCGCGGAACAGCGCGTAGAGCGGAATCACGCGCGAGCGTCGAGACGACTCGGGCACCCAGTCCATCCCGATGCGCTCTTCGTCGGTGCCGCGCTGCAGGTACGACGCCTTCATGCTCATGGCCGCGCGATGCGGCGCGGCGTCGGCCACGATGGCAAGCCCGGAGTCGTATGGCACGTTCAACCACTTGTGCGCGTCGGTGGCCCACGAGTCGGCGGTCGCGATCCCGTCAACTTGCGCTCGCAGTTCCGGAACCGCGGCGGCCCACAGCCCAAACGCCCCGTCCACGTGCACCCACGCGCCGCGCCCGTGCGCCGCGGTCACGATCTCGGCGATGGGATCGCTGGCGCCGGTGCTGACGTTGCCCGCCTGCGCGCACACGATCGCGGGGCCGGTCACGTCGGCGAGCTGCTGGCGCAGCGCGTCGGCGCGCATGCGGCCCTGGCCATCCACGGGCACCGACTCCAGTTCGTCGCTGCCGAAACCCAGGTAGCGCAGCGCCCCGACCGCCGACACGTGCACCTCGCCGCCCACGAACACGCGCACCCGCGGAGCGCGCTGCAGGCCTTGCGTTTCCACGTTCCAGCCCGCCCGGCGCAGCACTTCATGACGTGCGGCGGCGAGGCACGTGAAGTTCGCCATGTGGCAGCCGGATACGAACCCGACGCTGGCGGTGGACGGCAGGCGGAGCAGCTCGAGGACCCATCCCGCCACGATGTCTTCCATCACCGCGGCCGCGGGCGAGAGGACGTAGAGACAGGCGTTCTGATCCCACGTGCTCGCGAGCCAATCCGCGGCCACCGTCACGGGCACCGCGCCGCCGGTGACGAAACCGAAGTAGCGAGGTCCGATGGTGGCGACCAGGCCGGGATCGGCATTCGCGGCCAGCTGGTCGATCACGGTGACCGGCTCGGTAGGACTGGTGGGCAGCGGACCACCGAGCGCACGAAACAACTGTTCGCGGGTGGCTTGCGCGCCGACATGGCGTTCCGGCGCTTCAGCGAGGTAACGCGAGGCGTGACGGAGGGCGGTGGCGAGCAGGTCTGCGCTGGTCATGAAGTTCGGAGTCCCGTCAATGGAATGTCACGTTCGGCCGCCCAGTGTTCCCACTCGGCAGCCGTCTTCGCCGCGAACACGTCGTCCAGTCTGGCCCCGTCGGCAAGGCCGAGGGCGTCGTAGAGCCGCGCGCGGAAGTGCGGTTCCAGCGCGCCAATCGCGACCGCGCCGTCCTTCGCCGCATACACGCCATACGCCGGATTGCCGCCGCCCAGCAGGCCGCCGGGCGCGGTGAGCCCGTGTCGCATCGGCGCCGTCAGCGCGCCCAGCGCGTCGAACAAGCCGACCACCCGGCAGCCGCCAGGCCCCTTGTGCATCATGTCGATGACGGCCGCGTGCGCGCGTTCGGCGCCAAACAGGTCCGCGAGCAGCGTCTTCGGCAGGCCGTGCTGGAGCAGGCCTGCCTTGGCCTGATACGTGACATCGTGCCCGGGCGCATCCGGGTGCGCCGTGTCGCCGACGATGTTCAGGTGGCGAAGGAGGGGAAAGCGCCGCGACAATGACGCCACGTCGAGCCCCAGCCGCGCCAACGCGGCCGGCCGCTGACTGGCGATGAACACGTCGGCCGAGCCGAGCAGGTCGGTCAGCGCTCGCATGCCCTCGTCGGTCTTCAGATCGAGGCGGACGACCGCCACCTTGGCATGCAGTTCGTCGTACCACGATTGGCAGAAGCCTTCGAGCGGATCGCCCCACGGCGCCTCGACCTTGATGGCGGTGGCGCCACCGGCGACGAGGCGCGCCACCGCCACCGGCCCGGGCACGTTCTGCGCGATGGTGACGAGCTTCATTCGGCGAGCCACTCGCCGAGGATCGCCGACAGGTCCATGTCCGGGGCGATCAGGCAGCTGTGGCCGTGCCCTTCGAGGATGCGCATGCGGGCGCCGGGCGTGAGCGAGGTCATCAGCCGCGCCTGTTCCACCGACGGCACGACCACGTCGCGGTCGGCGGCCAGGTAGAGCACCGGCGACTGGATGGTCGGCAGGTGCTCGCGGATGTCGTAGTTGCGCAGGATGTTGAGCCGCGACAGGTAGCCCTCGCGCGTGGTCGCCTGCATCAGATCGTGAAACCGCCGGATCTCGTCGCGGTCGGTCTGCTTCGAGTGCAGGCGCCGGCCGTTCAGCTGCCGAATCAGCCGCATCATCCCCCACGGCGTCGCGCGCAGCAGGTGATAGCCCAGCCAGAGCCGTGCCGGGGAGCCGAAGTGCGCGAACGAGTTGAGGATGACCAGGCGACCGACGCGCTCGGGATGCGCCACCGCGTAGCTGAGTGCCAGCGCTCCGCCAAACGACTCGCCGAGCAACGTCACCGGCTCGTCCGACGCGGCGGTCACCGCCTGGTGCAGGTCCTCGACCAGCTCCTCCATCGCCCGGGCATCGTCGCGCAGGCGCGTGCGGGTGACCGCGTACTGGCGCTCGAGCAGCGGCAGTTGCCGGTAGAACAGCAGCCCTGTTCCATCAATGCCCGGCACCAGGACGAGTGGTTCCTTCACTGTCTATATGGTAGCTTTTCGCCGTGACGCCCGCTCAAGCCGGCCGTGTGGCCTGGACCATGGCCTCGATGTTCATGGTCCAGAGCCTGGTGTTCGGCTTGTCGGTGCTGCCGGCGTTCTATTTCTGGACGTGGACGCAGGGCTGGCCCGTCCCGCCTCTGATCCGTCCGGCCATTGTCGCCACCACCCTGGTGCCGGCGTACCTGCTGTTCGCATTCGTCCTGGTGGCGCTGTCGGCGTTCTCCACGCGCGTCTGCGGATGGCGGACGGCGCCGAACGGCGCCTGGAAGCTGCGCGACCTGGAATGGCCGCTGCTCGACTGGGTGCGCTACATGGTGTCCACCCACGTGGTGCGCGTGTTCGTCGGCACCTTCTTCCGGGCGTCGGTGTTGTGGACGTTGTACATGCGGTGGAACGGCGCCAAGATCGGCCGCGGCGTCCACATCAACAGCCTGTCGATTTCCGATCACAGCATGCTGGAGTTTGGCGATGGCGTGGTGATCGGCGAAGGCGTGCACCTCTCAGGCCACACGGTCGAGGCCGGCATGGTGAAGACCGGTCCGGTGCGGCTGGGAAAGCACGTCACGGTGGGCCTCGGCAGCATGGTGGGGATCAACGTGGAGGCCGGCGACAAATGCCAGATCGGCGCCCTCAGCGTGGTCCTGAAGGGGTCGAAGCTGGAAGGTTCTGCTATCTACGCGGGCATCCCTGCACGTAAAATTGAGCGCAGATTGCCCAGGCCCGCAGATGACACAGATGACGCAGACAATTTGGCCGCGATTGGTTTTTTCTGACCCGTCTTGACAGCCCTCATTTCAATAGTCGTTCCTGTCTATAACGAAGCGCGGACCGTCGCCGAGGTCATCGACCGGCTGTTGGCGATCGATCTGCCGGCGCCGCGCGAGATCCTCGTCGTCAACGACGGCTCCACCGACGGCACGCGCGAGGTGCTGGACCGCCTGGCCACGCGACCCGAGTTGCGCATCATTCACGCCGCGAAGAACGGCGGCAAGGGCAGCGCCATCCGCACGGGCTTCGCGCAGGCCACCGGCACCATCGTCGCGATCCAGGATGCCGATCTCGAGCTGGACCCCGCGCAAATCGCCCTGCTCGTGCAGCCGATCCTCGACGGGCGCACCGGCGTCGTTTACGGGTCGCGGTTCCTGGCCGGCCGCCCCGATGCGCCGTGGCTGTCGATCTTCGCCAACCAGGTGCTGACGGGCGTGACCAACGTCCTGTTCGGCGGCCACCTCACCGACATGGAGACCTGCTACAAGGTGATGACCGCGGACATCGCCCGCGGGCTGCACCTCGAATCCAATCGCTTCGACATCGAGCCGGAAATCTCCGCGAAGCTGCTGCGGGATGGGCACGCCATCCTCGAACTGCCGGTGCGCTTCGAGCCGCGCAGCCGCGCCCAGGGCAAGAAGATCGGCTGGCGCGACGGCGTGCGGGCTATTCAGGTTCTTCTCAAATACCGTTTCTCTCGATGAACAAGAGCTTGGCCCGCCGAAGCCTTGGCGAAGGCGGCCCGCTAGCGCTCGCGCTCACGGCGGCGCTGGCGCTGGCGGCCTTTGGCGTGGTGCGAGGCACCCGGGCGGTGGGCGGGTCCGATTCCTCCTGTTATGCGCTGATGGCCGAGGCCTTCGGCACCGGGCACTGGCAGCCGTCGAGTGCGCTGGCCATCGCGGCGCCGTGGCCCGACGCGTCGCGGACGCTGGCGCCAGGCGGCTTCATACCCTCGCCGGTCCGGCCGGACGCAGCGTCGCCCATCTGCGCGCCGGGGTTCTCGGTGTTGATGGCGCCGCTGCGTGCGATCGGTGGCCGCGAGGCCATCTTCGCGGTGACGCCCATTGCCGGGTTCGTGCTGGTGTTGAGCGCGTTCGTGCTGGCCAGGCGCCTGGGCGGCGGGCTGGCCGGCGTGTCGGCGGCGGTCCTGACGGCCGCCAGCCCCATCGTGCTGTTCCAGGTGGTGCAGCCGATGAATGACGTCGCGACGGCAGCGCTCTGGCTCGCGGCGTTCGCGCTGGCGTCTCGTCCTCTCGCCGCTGGGGTTCTCATCGGCCTCGCCATCCTCGTCCGCCCCAATCTTGCCCCGCTCGCCGTCATCATCGCCGCCATGCAGTGGCGGCCCGGCCAACCGATGCCCGTTCGCGCAGTCGCGGCGTTGGTGGCGGGCGCGGTGCCGGGCGTGGCCTTGTGGCTCGGGTTGAATCACATTCTCTACGGCAGCATCGCCGGCAACGGTTACGGCGATGTCGGGCAGTTGTTCAGCGTCTCGCACGTGGCGGCGAACCTGGCGGCCTACGGACGCGCGCTGTACGAAACCCAGACGGTGTTTCCGTTACTCGCCCTCGCGGCGCCGTTCGTGCTCACCGGTGAATCACGCCGCCTGGCGTGGTGGCTGCTGGCCGCCGCTGCGGCCGTGTTCGGCATCTACCTGCTTTACCGCCCGTATCCCGAGTGGTGGTACCTGCGGTTCCTGATCCCGGCCATCGTCCTGATGATCGTGACCGCGTGCGGTGTCGCCGTGCTGGTTGCCGACCGCGGCCGCATGCGCGGCGTGGTCGCGATTGGCACGATCGCGCTGGCTCTGACGGGGCTGCGCGTCGCCGGTGCGCGACAGGTGCTCGACCTGCCACGCATGGAAGGACGCTATCGTGACACCGCGGAACTGGTCAGCGCGCGGTTGCCGGAGAACGCCGTGTTGATCACGGTGTGGGAGAGCGGCAGCGTGCGGTTTCATGCCGGGCGCGAGGCGGTGATGTGGGATGCGTTGGATCCGGCGTGGCTCGATCGCGCGGTGGCATGGCTCACCGCCCAGGGCCGCACGCCGTACATCCTCACGGAGCGCGGGGAAGAGGCGGAATTTCGCCGGCGCTTCAGCGCGCACTCGAACCTGGGCGCGCTCGACTGGCCACCGCGCTTCAACATCGGCGGCCAGGCCCGTATCTTCGATCCCGCCGACCGGGCCCGCTACCTCGCCGGCGAAGGCTACCCGACCGAGAACACTCGCCGGCCCCGGCGCTAGCGGCGCAACACCCAGTCGCCAAGAAAGATGTAGATCGCGTAGACGGTGCCCTCGCCAACGACCACGCCGAACAGAAACTTCTTGTAGTTGATCTTCAGCGACCCGCACACGTAGCAGATCAGGTCGGTCGGCAGGAACAGGAAGAAGCTCCAGCCGATGATGATCGGCAACTGGTAGGTTTGCAGCGCGGTCTTCAGCTTCGTGATCTGCTTTGGATACTTGCGCTCGAAGAGCTCGTCCATGTGCAGGACCTCGGCGAACCAGTAACAGACCGACGACGAGATGGCGATGCAGGGAATGGTGAGCGCCAGCAGCACCCACGGGTCGAAGAACGGCATCGCGATCAGCAGCGGGAAGGTGGCCGGCACCAGCGTGAACGCCCGGAACGAGCCAATCAGCAGGTAGGTGATCGCCGCCGCCCAGAAGGACACCGAGAGCGCATCCTGCAGCTCGCCCTGCACCGCGTCGCGCTTGAAGAAGTACAGGTACAGCGCCCCGGCCACGACCAGCAGCCAGAGCGCGAAGAGGGAATAGCGGATGCGCGGGTTGTGCAGCTGGAGTGCGGTCACGCGAAGCTCAGAGTCAATGACGTCGGCGCGGCGCGCCTGGTTCCATTATGCCGCGTCGTCGGCCGCGCCGAAATGGATCTGCCGCTCGAGGGCCGGGAAGCCGGCGACGGCGGCCGGCTCGGGTGAGGCCAGCGAGACGATGATGCCGATGACGAACGACAGCGGAATGGTGAAGAGGCCGGGGTTGCGATAGGGGAAGTAAGCGGTGGTGTTCTTCAACAGGTCGATCTGGATGGTCGGCGACATCCAGATCAACGCCAGGGTCGCTGCCGTGCCGAACAGGATCGACGCTTGCGCCCCGCGCGTCGTGAACGGCCTCCAGAACATCGACAGGATCAGGGCCGGGAAGTTGGCGCTGGCGGCAATCGCGAAGGCGAGCCCCACCATGTAGGCGACGTTCTGTCCCTTGAACACGATGCCCAGCCCGATCGCCACCAACGCGAGCACGATGGTGGCGTAGCGCGCGACCAGCAACTGCTCCTTCTCGGGGGCGTGGCCGTGGCGGAACACGTTCACGTAGATGTCGTGCGACAGCGCCGCCGCGCCGGCCAGCGTGAGGCCGGCGACCACGGCGAGGATGGTGGCGAATGCCACCGCGGCGATGAAGCCCAGGAAGGCCTGGCCGCCGACCACTTCGGCCAGCAGCGGCGCGGCCATGTTGCCGCCGGCATCCACGCCGCGGATGGCGTCCTGGCCGACCAGGACCATGGCGCCGAAGCCGAGGACGAACGTGAGCAGGTAGAAGGCGCCGATGATCCCCGTGGCGTAGGCCACCGAGACGCGGGCCGTGCGCCCGTCGGGAACCGTGTAGAAGCGCATCAGGATGTGCGGCAGCCCGGCGGTGCCGAACATCAGCGCCAGGCCCAACGACATCGCGTCGATCGGATCCGACACCAGCCGGCCGGGCGCCAGCACCGCGGGGCCGTATTGCTCGGCGGCGGCGGCGAACAGCGCCAGGGGATTGAACGAGAACCGGGCCAGCACCATCATCGCCAGCAGGAACGCGCCCGAGAGCAGCAGCACCGCCTTCACGATCTGCACCCACGTCGTGGCGATCATCCCGCCAAACAGCACGTACGCCAGCATGACCACGCCGACAATGGCGACGGCGATTTCGTAGTCGAGCCCGAACAGCAGTCGAATGAGGTTGCCGGCACCCACCATCTGGGCGATCAGGTAGAAGGCAATCACGGCGAGGCTGCCGGCCGCGGAGGCCACCCGCACCGGCGTCTGCCGCAGGCGAAACGCCACCGCGTCGCTGAAGGTGAAGCGCCCGAGGTTGCGCAGCGGCTCCGCGATCAGGCAGACGACGACCGGCCAGCCGACCAGGAAGCCGATGGAGTAGATCAGGCCATCGAAGCCGGACAGGGCCACCAGCCCGGCGATGCCGAGAAAGCTGGCGGCGCTCATGTAGTCGCCCGCCAGCGCCAGCCCGTTCTGCAACGCGGTGACTGAGCCGCCGGCGGCGTAGAAGTCCCTGGTGCTGCGGGTGCGGCGGGCGGCGAACCAGGTGATGACGAGCGACAGCGCAATGAAGATGACGAAGCCCGACATCGCGATGATGTTGGGCTGACCCGACTGCGGCACTAGCGTCCCTCCCGGTGCGCGCGGCGAATCTCGGCCACGGCGACGTCGTAGTTGGCGTTGGTCCAGCGCACGTACACCATGATCAGCAGCCACGCCGCCACGATCACCAGCACGCCGAGCAGGATCCCCAGGCTGAGGCCGGGGACCAGCACCGTGCCGAGCAGTTCCTTGTCGAAAGCGATCAGCAGGATGAAGCCGACGTAGATCAGCGTCATCGCCGCGGTGAGGATGATCGAGAGCCGCCAGCGGGCGGCGGACAGCGTGACGAGCCGGGAGGCGGAGTCGCTCATGCGGTCGCCATCATATCGCCTTCGGGCCGTGCTATAGTCCGCGCAATTCATTCCCGAGTGGCCGCGTTCGCGGTGCGAGGGGCACGGGAAAGTCGCGGCTTCATTGTTGGTTGCGTCGGTTGACTTCTCACACCTGCCCCCCGGGCAGAAAGGGAGTGAGTTATGCGTGCCCGCGTCCTCGCGTTTCTGATCTTTTCCCTATTGGCGGTTTCGGTGGGCGCGGCGTCAGCCCAGGATGCCTCGCTGGCGGGCACCATCGTCGACGGCACCAAGGCGGCGTTGCCCGGCGCCACCGTCACGGCGACGATGATCGACACCGGCCGCGTCGCGACCACCGTATCGGACGAGCGCGGCGAGTACCGCCTCCGCGGCCTGCAGGCCGGCCGCTACAAGGTCCAGGCCGAACTCTCCGGTTTCTCCACCGTCATCATTCCCGACATCGAGTTGCTCGTCGGCCAGAACCGCTCGCTGCCGTTTGCGATGCAGGTGGCGTCGTTGTCGGAGACGCTGACCGTCACCGGCGAAGCGCCGCTGGTGGACGTCAGCTCCACACAGGTGGCCGGCAACGTCGACCGCCGGCAGATGGAAGAGCTGCCGCTACAGGGCCGCAACTGGATGGAGCTGGCGATGCAGGTGAAGGGCATCACGGCGAATGCGGTTGACACGACCCCCGGCGTGCGCGACCGGCAGTTTCAGCTCAACCTCGACGGCCAGGAGATCACGCAGCAGGTCGCCGGTTCGGGATTCGGCCAGCCGAAGTTCAGCCGCGAAGCGATTGCCGAGTTCCAGGTCGTCACCAATCTGTTCGATATCACGCAGGGCCGCTCGCTCGGCATCCAGGTGCAGGCCATCTCGCGCTCCGGCACCAACAACTACGACGGCAGTGTCTATGGCTACTTCCGCGACGACCAGTGGAACGCCAAGGACTTCATCGCCAATCGCGTGCTGCCCTACGCCAACCAGCAATTGGGCGTCGCGTTCGGTGGGCCGGTGATCAAGGACAAGGCGCACTTCTTCCTCTCGTTCGAGCGCGAGAACGAGCCCAACACGATTCTCGCGGCGCCGGCGGCGCTGCCAGGCCAGTCGTTCAGCTTCGACACCAAGCTGATTCAGAACAGCTTCCTCGGCCGCGGCGACTGGCAGGTGCGGCCGACCGATCACCTCACGGTGCGCGCGTCCTACTGGGACTGGGGTAACGATTTCACGCAGGTGGCCGGCACCGAGCATCCGTCACAGGCGGCCGCGCGCTATCGCAAGGCCGTCAACGTGGTCGGGACCTGGGCCAAGGTGCTGAACAACACGACGCTGCAGGAAGTGAAAATCGGCTACACCCACTTCGACTGGCAGAACCTGCTGGCGTCGAGCAAGCTGGAGAACACGGCGAACTACGTCTTCCCGGGCCTGACCATCGGCCAGCGCCGCAATTACCCGCAGGAGTTCTTCCAGAACACGATCAGCGCGCGCTACGACCTGTCGAAGACCTGGGGCCGCCACGATTCGAAGATCGGCGGCGAGTTCCTGCGGTGGCACGATACCGGCCAATGGCAGCTGCTGTCGCGTGGTGAGTTCATCTTCAACTCGATCCCGGCGGACATCAATCGCCGCATTCCCTTCGATGCCTGGGACGATCCCTCGCGGTGGGACCTCACCGGCCTCGATGCCACCGTCCAGCGCTTCGACCAGAACTTCGGCGACTGGACCATCGACATCCCGCGGCCGACCTGGGCGGTGTGGTTCGGCGACACCTGGCGGATGAGCGATTCGTTCACCGTGAACTACGGCGTCCGCTGGGACGCCGACTGGGGCGCGCTCGACCCGCCGCTGATCACGACCCAGGCCAAGTTCAACCCCGCCGGCGGCGTGTCGCAGTACCAGGACATCGACCTCCAGGGCGGGGATCTCCTGTATCCGAATAACCTGCGCGACATCGGCAGCGTCGCGCCACGCGCCGGCTTCACCTGGAACGTTGGCGGCAACGGCACCTGGGTGATCCGCGGCGGCAGCGGGCTCTACTACAGCATCCCCGACTCCAACACGACGTTCAGTATCCAGTCGTTCAACGGCGAGCGCATCCTCGTGAACTCCTTCCCCAACGACGGCCGGCCCGGGTTCCTCACGGATCCGACGCGCGGCATCACCCAGGCCGACATCCAGTCCGGCAAGGTGCCGCTGCCGGCGCAGAGCCCGCGGGTGATCGCGCACGACTACCAGATGCCGTCCACGTGGCAGAGCATCATCGGCTTCCAGGGCCAGATTGGCCCGCAACTGGGCATCGAAGCCGACTTCACGCACTGGAAGGGCTACCACTTCGCGCGCCAGCGCGATCCGAACCTGTTCTTCAACCCGGCCACCGGCTACAACCGCACCCCGGCGCAGGGACGCCCCGACCCGGCCTACGGTCAGATCCAGTGGCTCGAGTCGAACGGCAGCGCCGACTACGCCGCCATCTCGAGCGGCATCACGCGCCGCTACCGCAACAACTGGCAGGCCTCGATGTCGTACACCTACATGCTGTTCGCCAACGACGACACCACGAACTTCCAGTATCAGGGCAACAACCCCTTCGATCCGGATGCCGAATGGGCCCGCTCCACGGAGTTCCAGCGGCACACGCTCCGCTTCAACGGCATCTGGAAGCTGCCCTACGACCTCTCGCTGTCGGGCGCCTACCTGTTCGGGTCCGGCAACTACTACGCGACGACCTACGCGGCCAACCCGTTCGGCGGCACCGGCACCAACCGCTACGTGACAGTGCCGTTGACGGTCAGGTCGGCGGCGCTCGAGCGCTTCGACGGCAACGCCACCTACGCCGTTGGCGAAATCGTGCCGCGCAACGCCCTCAAGGGCTTGCCGCTGCACCGCATCGACCTGCGGGTGTCGAAAGACCTGAAGCTGCCGGCGGGGATGAAACTGACCGGCATCGCCGAGGTGTTCAACATCACCAATCACAAGAATTACGGCGCCTACAACGCGCAGGTGAATTCGACGACGTTTGGCGATCCGCGGCAGAACCTGCTGAACGCGTATCAGCCGCGCGTGATGCAGCTGGCCGCCAAGCTGAGCTTCTAGGGGTCAGACCCCGACCGAGAGATGCAGGGGGCTGACCCCCGGGCGTAGCGACGATCACGACGAGAACCGCGGAGGGGTCAGACCCCTCCGCACCACCGAGTCGGGGTCAGACCCCTATTGCTGTCCGGCCGGCTTGAAGGTCGCCATCACCACGAACCAATCCGCGTTGCCATCCGGCACGAACGTCGCCGCAATCGGGCTCGCCACCAGCTGGATGTGGTATCGGTCGAGATCGCCATTGACCGGCCAGAGCGCCGTGAACTCATCACCGCCGGTGGTGGACGCGAAATCCACGCTCGCGAGGTTGGCGCCGTTGATGGTCTCGGACCTGGCGGCAGGGAGGAAGGTCACGCCGCTCTTCGCTGGTGTGACCGTGTACGACCCGTTCGGCAGCCCCGCGAAGCTGTAGTTGCCGCCGGCATCCGCCGTCACCGCGGCACTGGCCGCACCCGCCAGCGTCACCGTGGATCCCGCGCCAGTCGCAGCCGGACTGATCGTGCCCGACAGGGTCCACGCGCCAGTGGCCGGTGCGCCGCTCACCGGCGTGTTCAGGTCGGCCTGGATCTCGGCCTGCGTCAAGGCGCGGTTGTAGGCCCGTACCTCGTCAATCGATCCGGCGAAGTACTCACCCCACACGCCGTTGCCGCCGATTCGCAGCGCGCCCGTCGAGGTCTGGATTGATCCGGCGGCGCTGCGGCTGTTGGCGAGGGATCCGTTGACGTAGAGCCGCATCGTCGCGCCGTCGTAGCTCAGCGCGAGGTGGGTCCAGGTGTTGACGGCCAGGTTCGACGGCCCGATGGCCGCGAGGTCGGACCCGCCGGTGTTGATGTAACCGGCCGGCGGCCGCGACGCGCCGTCGGTCCCGTAGAGCGCGTACGACAGGCCCGGCGCGCGTTCCTTCAGCATCACCGTCCGGTAGTCGCCTGACACGCTCGTCGGCCTGACCCACGCCGACAGCGTCATCCCCGTTGTGAAGTCGAGCGAGTTGGCGTCGGCCACCGTCACCCAGCTGCTGCTGCCGTTGAAGGTCAGCGCCGAGCCGAAGCGGCCCGACGCGGTCCAGGTCGCGTTCGAGAGGGCTCCGCCATTGGCGAGGCCCGACGAGTCGGCCGCCGTCGTTCCAGCGCCCTCGTTGAACCCCATCGCCAGCACCAGGCCCACTGGCGCCGGGCTTGTCACCGTGACCGCGATGGCGACCGAGGTCGTGGTGTTGCCAGACCCGTCGCGGACGACGGCTGTCAGCTGGTGCGCGCCCGGCGTCGCGGTGCCGGTGTTCCAGGTGATCGCGTATGGCGCGCTGGCGTCTTCGGCTCCCAGTGCCGCGCCGTCGAGCAGGAAGCGCACGCCGGCCACTGCGACGTTGTCGGCGGCGCCGGCCGCGACCGTCACCGAGCCCGAGACGGTGGCGCCAGGCACGGGTGTGGTGATCGCCACGGTGGGCGCCTCGCCATCCGACGTGACCACGGCCGCGGCTTCGTTGGATGGGTCGCTGCGGAGGTCCGCGGCATCGCGAGCAATCACGCGATAGTAGTGCGTGCCCGCGGCCAGGCCGGTGTCAACAAACGTCGTGGACGCCGTCTGGCCAACCAGGTTGCCGTCGGCCGGGGTGAATCCCGCGGTGTTGGAGCGGTGGACCCGGTAGCCGGACACGGCTACGTTGTCGGTCGCCGCGGTCCACGACAACGCCGTCTGCGCCAGCCCGCCGGCCGCCGACAGTCCCGTCGGCGCCGTCGGCGGCTCCGTGTCTTCGGTCGTCGCCGGCACTCGCACGAAGGAGCCGATCGACGGCACGCCGTTGCTGTTCAACAGGAACAGGAGGTAGTAACCCGGAGGAGCCGTGTGGACGTTCACTGGACCGTCCACCGTCAGCCCGCCCTCACCCGGCGTGAACGGCAGGTCGAGGAAGCGCTGGTCCGAGTTGAACGAGTGGGTCATCGCGCCAATCCGGATCATCGTGACGGCCGCCACGTCGGTGGCCGCGGTTCCCACGAAGAACGAACGGCCATGCTGGACGATCGCCGGTGCCGAGGCGATCGCCGGCCGGGGTCCCTTGAACAGGTACGGCGGCGAGAACACTTCGCCGTTCAACTGCTCCGGGCTTCCGTAGCGGCCGCTGCCGGCGACGAGCACCCGGCCGTCGGGCAGCAGCATCGACGTGCCGTGGTACAGCCGCGGCTTCTGACTGCGCGCCAGCGGGGTCCACGTTTCGGCGAGTGGCGACCAGACCTCCGCTTCGAAGACCGCCTGCGCCGCGGAGGCCGGGTCCGTCGATCGGCTTCCGCCCGTCGCCAGCGTGGTGCCGTCGGGGAGCAGCGTCAGCATGTTGTAGGCGCGCGGGAAGTTCATGGCCGCCGTGCTGCGCCAACTCGGCGACGCCTGGTTGGTGTCGAGCACGTAGGTGTTGCCGTGCGCGGCCACGAACGGCGCGTCCGAGTTGGCCCACTTGCCAGCCTTCATGATCTTGCCGGACGCATACATCACGGCGCTGCCCGCGTCGATCGGGTTGGGATCCATCACGGTCCACGTGCCGGTAGACAGGTCGAGCACGCGCGTGTCCACGGTGCCCTCGTAGGAACCGGCGCTAATGATCCGGCCATCGGGCAGCCCGAACAGGAACGGATAAGTCGGGATGACGTAGTCTGCCGTCGGCATCGACGTCCAGCCCATCGTCGCGGGATCGAAGATCTCCGGGCGGCCGACGATGCAGCTGGGGCTGTAGCAGTCGTCGTAGCCGGAGAGGACGAAGACGCGGCCGTCCGAGAGCGTGGTCGCCGTCGGGTACCAGCGCCGGTAGGCCATGCCGGGCGCCGTGCTCCACGTCGATGTGGCCGGGTTGAACACGTTGACGTCGTTGACGCCCAGGCCGACGGTCCGCGTGTCGCCGCCCATCATCAGCAGGCGCCCATCCGCCAGCATGGCGTGCCCGGCGCAGAACAGGTCCGTGCTGGTTTGCGGCTGGTTCAGGTACGCGCCCGTGGCCGGATCCCACAGGACGGGCGGAGCGCTGGTGAAGTCCGCCGCGTCCCACATCAGCACCTTGCCGGTCGGCAGCAGCGCCTGGTGAATGGCGACGATTGGCATGCTGAACGGCGCCGACCATTGGCCGGTCACCGCGGGGCCTCCGCCATTCGACACCGTGATATCGACCGGCGGTGAGGTGGCGTTGTTGGCGCTGCCATCGCGCGCGCGAGCCGCGAGCGCGTGGCCACCATCGGCCGTCAATCGCGAATCCCAGGCGATCTCGTAAGGCGGCTGCGTGTCCTCAGCGCCGAGGTTGCTGCCGTCCAGCAGGAACTGCACGCCGGCGACGGCGACGTTGTCGGCGGCGTCGGCGCGCACCGTGGTCAGGCCCGTGGCCGTGGCGCCCGGCGCGGGCAAGGTCAGCGCCACCGATGGCGGCGTGAGGTCGGGCGTGCTGGTCGTGAAGGTCACCGCCACCGCGTCGCTGCCGTCGATCTTCGAGTGGTTGGCTCGGGCCAGAGAGCCGTTCAGGGTGTGAGTCCCCGACGATACGCCGCTGATCTGGTAGGCGCCGTCGAAGCTCATGTCCATCAACGTACCGCCGGCGTCCAGCACGAAGTGCACGTGATTGACCTCGGCAAGGTCGCCCTGCGTGGTGTACGAAATCGGGACGGTGGTGCCGGAGACGCTGGAGCCGGAGGCGGGCTGCAGGATCACGAGCTGCGGCGGGTTGTTGACCGTCACGCTGACGCTGCCCGACACGGCGGTGTTACCGGCCGCATCGTGCGCTCCCGCGGAGAGGGTGTGCGCGCCGTTCGCGGCCGCCTTCGTGTTCCACGACACCGAGTACGGTGATGTGGTGTCTTCGGCGCCCAGCACCGCGCCATCGAGGTAGAACTGGACGCCGCCAACCGCGGTGTCGTCGGCGGCGGTGGCGGTGACGGTGATCGTGCCCGCGAGCGCGGACCCGTCGGCCGGAGCCGTGACCGCCACCGTCGGTGGCGTGGTGTCGTTCACGGCCGACACCGGCGTGGCCATGTCGGCCTGGATCTCCGCGGCAGCCAGGACGCGGTTGTAGACGCGGACGTCGTCGATTTGCCCTTTGAAGTACTCGCCCCACACGGCGTTGCCGCCTATGCGGAAGGGGTCGGTCGAGGCCTGGATGCTGCCGGTGACCGCCGTCGCCGCGGCGCTGACGCCGTTGACGTGAAGCCGCAATGTGGCGCCGTCGTAGGTGGCGGCCAAGTGCGTCCATGCATTCGCGGTGAGCCTGGTGCCGCCAATGGCCGACTTCGAGATGCCGCCGGTCCTCACCCACGTCGAGGGTCGCGCCGGGCTGCTGTTGGCGTACAACGTGTAGGCGAGCTCACCCGGCACTTCCTTCATCAACACGGTCCGCCAGCCGGTCGTGGTCGTTGGCCTGACCCAGGCTTCGAGCGTGAAGGCGGTGGTCAGGTCCAGCGACGCCGCATCCGCGATCGACACCATGTCGTTGACGCCATCGAACGACAGCGCCTTGCCGTATTTCGCGGTGGTGGACCAGGCCGCGCCCGAGACGACGCCGTGATTGTCCTGGCCGGACACGTCTTCGACCGCGAGCCCGGTTCCTTCATCGAAGTTGAACGCGGCCACCAGGCTGCTGTCGGCGTAACCGACCGGCGTTCCCACGCCGTACCAGTCTCGCCGTCCGGCGGCCGGCAGGCTCACCGCGACGAGCAGCACGGTGATCAGCCAGCGAGAAGCGCGAACGGGTCGAACGGTCATGGCCGGCAGGTGGCGTCGCAACATGGGGGGATCCTCGGGTGGCACGGTTCGCCTCCGGCGGCTACTTCCGTCAGCTCGCAGGCAGACAACGAGCGAAACGATCGTTGACACGCGCGCGTGGTCTGCCGCGTGTAAGATCGCGCGGTGGCAGTGAAACGGAGCGTCGCGCCCATCGGCAGTGTCGCGGTGATGGCGGCGCTCATTGCAAGCCTCGCGCCGACCGTGGCCACGCACCCGCGGCTCACCCAGGTCACCTGGAATGCCGACATCGCTCCGCTCATCGAGAAGCGGTGCCTCGGCTGTCATGTCGAGGGCGGGTTCGGTCCAATGCCCCTCACGACGTATGAAGAGGCCAGGGCGTGGAGCCGCGCCATCGGCGAGCAGGTGATGGAGCGGCGGATGCCCCCGTGGCCCGCGGCTCCCGGCGTTGGCGACTACGCCAACGATCGCAGCCTGACGCCGCTTGAAACCGAGATCCTGCTGGCCTGGACGGAGGGCGGCACGCCTTTGGGGCCGCCGGTGGTCCGCCCCTCTGCGCACGTGGCCGCCGGTCCCGGCCGCTCACCGGGCGTGGACCTGCCGCTCGCCTCGGGCACGGCGTCGTCGTCGCAGGTCGAGCGCTACGAGCTTGCCACCGGACTCTCGTCGGAAAAGTGGATCACGGGCTGGAGCCTGAGGCCGGCCCAACGGTCGATCGTCGAGCGCGCGGAGCTTGGCATCGCGATGGACGGCCTGGTGGCGTCGTGGGTGCCGCCGGAATCCGACGTGATGTTTCCGCCAGGCGTGGCGCGACGCCTGCCGGCCGGCGCGAACCTCGTGGTCGATGTTCACTACCGGAAATCAACCACGCCGAGATCGGGCGTGGGCCGCGTCGCTCTCTATTTCGGCGCCCGCCCCCGGCATGAGTTGCGCCACCGCTCGCTGTCGTGCGGAACCACGGTTCTCGACGAGGACGTGGACGTGCTGGCGGTGCAGCCCCGCGCCGGTGAGGCGGGGGCCGGCATCGAGGCCACCGGCCGACGGCCCGACCTGTCGATCGAACCCCTCGGCGTCGTCTTGCGCTTCCTGCCTGGATAC
Source organism: Vicinamibacterales bacterium (assembly GCA_041659285.1). NCBI lineage: Bacteria > Pseudomonadati > Acidobacteriota > Vicinamibacteria > Vicinamibacterales > Vicinamibacterales bacterium. The sequence goes on from JBAZYO010000003.1 coordinate 317,932, forward strand.
GTGCCGACCTATCGCCTTCGATCGGCGGTGCGGCTGCCGCGTGGTTCGCGGGTTGAGGTGCGGTCCACCGCGGCGGAGTGCGGGCTCGAGTTCGACTACGTGCCGGTGCGATAGCGATCTTGCACCGGGATCGTGAACGACGCGGTCATCACCTTGCCCGAGCGCTGGAACTGCACCCACACGCGGTAGGTCCCGGCGCGCGGAAACAGCACCTGGAAGGCCACCGACGACGGCAGCGCTGCGCGCTCGGCGACCGGATGGCTGTGCGAGGCCACGCTCATGTCGGCGCTCATCAGCACGAGGTGTCCCGTGGCGCCCAGGTAGGGCTCGAGGCCTGACGCCGGCCTGCCGCTCGCCTCGTCCAGCAACTCGAAGGTCATCAGCCGCTGGCCGCCGGCCATCGCCTCGCGCATGCCCAGACGGACGCGCGTTCCCGCGATCACCTTGTCGTCCGTGTCTGCCGTCAGCACCAGGTCGCCGAGCAGCGGGCCCTCGTGGCCGGCGGTGATGATCGACTTCTGCACCACCTGCGGCGGACCGCCGGCGGGCACGAAATCCGCGACCAGCTGGTAGAGCCCTGCCCGCGGCAGCTCGATGTCGACGTCGAGCGCGCCGTCGGCGCGGAGCACCGGATGCACGTGGGTGAAGTACTCCAGGTCGCGGCTGATCACGAACAGGTGAAAGACCTTCTCGTGCACGACGTCGAACCGCTTGACGGTGGCGCCGGTGCCGGGCTCTCGAACGTGGAGGCGGACCCGCGTCTTCTGCCGCGGTGCCACGAGCCGCGGGTTCAGCTCGACATCCACCGCATAGGCGTCGCCGATGACGGTGGAAGCGGGTACCAGTTCCATCTGGCATTTCGGACAGCGCTCGCCGGCGTGGCCGCGGACGTCCGGATGCATCGGGCACCAATACGCCGCCGCCGGCGACACGGCAGCCCGCGGCCCACGGCCCACGGCGCATGCCGCGAGACCCAACGAGAGCCAGGCGATGAGGGCTGCCCTGGCGGCGGTGGCCATGGGCGAGGAGTGTAGCAGGGGAGGCGAGGCCCGGGGTCCCGGGCCTCGCTCAGGTCTAGTCTCGGTCGGTGCGATCAGTGCGTCGGCGCTGGCTGCTGGGCCTTCTTGAGGCCCTGGATCTGCAGCACCGGCACGCCCGGCTGCTCCTTGAGCACTTCCTTGCGATAGAGCTTCTCCATCTCCGCGTGGTGGCGCAGCTCTTCGGGGGTCATGTTCTTCTTCTTCTGCGCCGCGATCTTCTCGTCGCGCGAGTTCTTCGCAATCCCGAGATCGTCGAGATCGGTCTGAATGCCCGCGGCGACCGCTTCGGCATTGAGCTTCAAGGTGTGCTCGTTGCTGCTGAGCGGCACCGACTTGTTGCCGGCGAAGATTTCGTGGCGCCCGTGCTCGTCGTACCACTTGGTGAGCGTGGCGGTCATGTGCATCTTCTCGATGATGTTGCGCCAGCCGATGCCGGTGTTGTAGGCGCAGAAGGAGATTTCGCCCATCTGCGTCGCATACGGGATGATGCACATCTCGGTGCGGCGGAAGTCGTAGTTGAACAGGTCCTGGAACCACATCCCGGCGATGAACAGAAAGTTCCAGCGATCCGCGCGCCGCTTGTCGATGTCGGCCCGGGTGCGGTCGCCGTCCACTCTGCCGTAGTCGCGCTTGGTGGCGCCGAAGGTCTTGTCGAACTTCTGCAGCAGGTCGCTCAGCTTGAAGTGCGTCGGCGACTTGAACGAGTCGTAGTTGCGGGCCAGCGCCAGCGCCATGCCGGCGATGGTCAGGAACCTGCCGCGGGCGGCATCGTTGACCTGCGCGACGTCAGCCGCCAGCTGTTCCGCCCTGAGGAACGCCGTGACCGGCACCGCCTCCTTGGTTTCCTTGTCGATCATCACGGCCATGCCGATGCCGCAATTGGGGTGGCAGCCGCAGGTCAGGTTGCCCCATTCGTTGTCGGGCCCCTTGACCACGTCGCCCCAGTCGGTGAAGGTGCCCACGAACGAGATCGGGAACCAGTCGCGCACCGGCTCGCCGAGCCCGGTCTGGTTCTTGACGTCGTGCGCCAGGTGCGACAGCGTGTAGCGCTGCGCGGCACGGCGCTCCGGCGTGACTTCCTCGTCGCGGCCGGTGAAGCTCACCGGCTGGAACGACAGGAAGTTGATCCGTTTCGGGTTGTCGAGCGCGAACTCGATGATGCGGCCGACCTGCTCGTTGTTGACGCCGTTGACAATCGTCACGACCGGCACGATTTCGACCCCGGCGGTGTGAAGGTTCTCGATCGCGCGCAGCTTGACGTCGAACAGGTTGCCGACACGACGGTGCGAGTTGGCGGCGTTGCCGATGCCGTCGAACTGCAGGTAGGCGTAGCGCAGGCCCGCTTCAGCCGCCGCCTTGGAGAAGTCGGGGCTCTTGGCGAATTCGATGCCGTTGGTGGCGGCCTGCACCGACGAGTAGCCGACCTTGCGCGCGTAGCGCACCGCGTCGAGGAAGTAGGGCGAAAGCGTCGGCTCGCCACCCGAGAACTGCACCGACATCTGCCGCTTGGGCTTGATGGTGATGGCGTTGTCGAGCACCGTCTTGATGTCTTCCCAGGTCAGCTCGTGCACGAAGCCCACCTGGTTGGCGTCCATGAAGCACGGGTCGCACATCATGTTGCAGCGGTTGGTCAGGTCAACCGTCAGCACCGAGCCGCGGCCGTGCTTGATCGTCGAGCTGCCGTGGTTGTGGAGCTTCTCGTCGTTGTGGGCGCGGATGTCGCGGCCGGGAAACACCTCCTCGAGGTGCTTGAAGAAGGCGGTGTCGATGGCCATCGTGTCTTCGAAGTGCCCGTGGATGGGGCAGTCCTTCGACATCACGATCTTGCCGTCCTTCTCGTCGATCACGGCCTTGATCTCGCCGACCTTGTCGTTGAGCAGGGTCTCGAGCGGGCGCGTGCCGTCGAGAATGGCCTGGCGCGCTTCGCGCACGCAGGTCGGGCACAGCGAATCGGTCTGCCGCGGCCAACCGAGTGGCGGCTTGGTCTTCTGGTGCGACTTCAGCAGCGGCTGGTCCGACCACCTCGGCGTCATCGAGGGGTTGGGGCTGATCTTGTTGAGTTGAGAGAAGACCTGCCAAAGGCCGTTGGCTGCGATCGACAAACCTTTTTCCGCGTACTTGATTGGCGCGTGCATGTGCGCTCCTTACCTGATTCGAGCGGGCTCTGTCTGGGTGTTGCCGTCAGCTCACGGCCCGTAAGTGATTGACTTCACGATATCTTACGGAGATTTTCGTCAGTTCTGCACAGGGGCCGCCGAGCGGGCCGAAATCTCGGCTGAACTGGCGCGGGCCGGGGTGAACGGTCAATATCCGATTGATTGGGTCGGCATTGGCTCTGATATCCTGCCGCGGCGTACCGCCCGACGGCGCGTACACGATTACTTCAGAGGGAGCGGAAATGAAGCGATTGATGACGGCCGGTTGCATGTGTCTCGGGCTCGCGCTGGCGATGCCGGCGTGGGCACAAACCGAACAACACGATCATTCCCCGAAAGGGGGCGCCATCAAGGCGGGCACGGTCAACTTCGAGACCTCCTGCAGCCCTGCCGTCAAGGACGAATTCAACCTGGCGGTCGCGGAACTCCATTCATTCTGGTTCCCCGAGGCGCGGTCCCTGTTCCAGGGCATCGCCACGAAGGATCCCACGTGCGCGATGGCGCACTGGGGCGTCGCCCTGACCTACTGGGGCAATCCGTTCGCCGGTCAGCGCTCGGCGCAGACCATTGCCAATGGCAAGGCCGCGATTGACAAGGCCCGATCCACCGGCACGCCGACGGCGCGGGAGAAGGGCTTCATCGACGCGGTCGCCGGCCTCTTCTCGAGCGCCGACGTGACCACCCAGCGCGCGCGCGTCGTCGCCTACGAGGGCGCGACGGAGCTGGTGGCGAGCCAGAACCGCAATGACATGGAAGCGCGCATTTTCTGGGCGCTGGCGATTGCGCAAACCGCGCTCCCGACCGACAAGACCTTCGCGCAGAACCTCAAGGCCGCCGAGATCCTCGAGCCCCTCTACAAGCGGAACCAGAATCATCCCGGTCTCGCGCACTACATCATCCACGCCTATGACGTGCCGGCGCTGGCCGCCAAGGCCCTGCCCGCGGCGCGCGCCTACGCCGACATCGCGCCGTCGGTGCCGCACGCGCTCCACATGCCGTCGCACACCTTCACGCGCGTGGGCGAGTGGAAGGAATCGGTGGCCACCAACATCCGTTCGGCCGACGAAGCCGAGAAGTCGGGCGGCGGGCTCGGTGAGGGGCTGCATGCGCGCGACTACATGACCTACGCGTATCTCCAAATGGGCATGGACAAGGAAGCCAGGGGCGTGCTCGATCACGCGATGATGGTCGCGGCCAAGGTCGCCGCGGCACCAGGTGCGGCTGACGCCGGCGGCGCCAACACCTTTGCGCTGGCGGCCATCCCGGCCCGCTACGCCATGGAGCGCGGTCAATGGGCCGAGGCGACGGCGCTCAAGCCGTGGCCCGCGGCGAACACTCCTTACACCGAAGCCATCACGCACTTCGCCCGCGCGATTGGCTTTGCGCGCTCGGGCAAGCCGGCCGAGGCGGCCGCGGACATCGCGCGACTGACGGCGCTTCGCGACCGCGAGATCGAAATGAAGGACGCCTACTGGACCGAGCAGGTGGACATCCAGCGCCGCGGCGCCGCGGCGTGGGTGATGTTCGCCGAGGGCAAGCAGGCCGAAGCGATCGCGGCGATGTCGGCGGTGGCCGAGGCCGAGGACAAGACCGACAAGGCCGCCGTCACGCCCGGTCCGATCGCTCCCGCCCGTGAGATGTACGGGGCCATGCTGCTCGAGGCCGGCCGCGCCAGGGAAGCGCTGGTCGCGTTCGAAGCCGTTGCCAAGAAAGAACCGAACCGGTTCCTCGCGCTCTACGGCGCGGGCAAGGCCGCTGAGGCCACCAAGCAGACGGCCAAGGCGAAGGGCTATTACAAGCAGATCGTGGCGACCTGCGCCGACGCCGGTACGGAGCGTCCCGAACTCCAGTACGCGAGGAAGATGGCGAAGTAGATATCGGAACCTGCCTGGAGGGCACTTCTGGCCGGGAGGACACCCTTGGTCGGGAGGGCTCTCCTGTATCTCGGGCTCACTTGACCAGCTTGGCAGGGGAGTTCGGAGGCGTCGTGCGCCACATGTAGACGCCACGCACGATCGTGAGGATGGCGATGAGCAACCCGGTTGCCCATGGCGAGCGTCGCCCGGTGACCGCGGTCACGATCATCATGAACCCGACCATCAGGACGAACACGATCGCTACCTGCACCAGCACCCGGATTATTTTCGGCTGCATACCGGCCCCTCTCGACGCGACATCCATTGCGTGAATCGAGCCAGGGCATCGGCCACGGTCGCCTCGGTCGCCGCGAAGCACATCCGCACGTAGCCTTCGCCGTCAGTCCCAAAGCCTGCACCCGGCGCCAGCGCCAGGCCCGTGGCCTGCAGCAATTCCTTCGTCAACGCCGGGGAATCGGTCAGGCCCTCGATCCGTGGGAACGCGTAGAAGGCGCCCTGCGGTTCCGGCAGCGACACGCCCGGCAGCGACAATAGCGCCGTCATCACGTCGGCGCGGCGATCGGCGTAGTGGTCGCGCAGTTCGCGGATGTATGGCTCGCCGTCGCGCAGCGCGACGATGCCCGCCTGCTGCACCATCGCCGAGGCGTTCGAGGTCATGAACTCCACAGCTCTGTACATCGTCTTGATGGTCGCCTCGCTGGCCTGCGCCCAGCCGAGCCGCCATCCGGTCATGTTGTAGGTCTTCGAGAAGCTGTTGACGACGATTAGCCGGTCGCGATCGATGGCGAGGCGCGCGAACGACGGCGCGACGTCCTGGCCGTCGTCGTAGACCAGCCGCTCGTAGACCTCATCGGCGAGGAGGACGAGGTCGTGTTGCGCCACCAGCTCCGCGAGCGCCTGCTGCTCCGCGATGGAGGCGACCCAGCCGGTGGGATTCGATGGGCTGTTGACGATCATCATTCGCGTGTTGGCGTCGATGGCGGCGCGCAGGCGATCGAGATCCAGGCGAAAGCGCGCGCCGTCGCGCGCGAGTGGCACCGGGCGCGGTTCGCCGCCGGCCATGATCACGCTGTTGGCGAAGATGGCGTAGGCGGGTGAGACGACCACGGCGTTGTCGCCGGGACCGACGATGGCGCGGATGGCGGCGTAGATGGCCATCGACGCGCCGACGGTGCTCATGATCTCCGACGGCCGATACGTCACGCGGTGGAGTTCGTGAACCTTGCCGGCAATGGCCTGGCGCAGTTCGGCGTAGCCGGCGGTGTGCGTGTAGAAGGTGTGTCCGGCCTTCAGCGCGGCGTCCGCCGCTTCACAAATGAACGCCGGCGTCGGCAGGTCTGACTCGCCGTAGCAGAGCTTGAGCGAGCCGGGCATCTGCTCGGCGGCCGTGGCGATCTGCACCATCGGCGATTCGGCGACGCCGGTGAACGACGGCGTGTAGCGCACGTCGGGATTCTACGTCGCACCGAGGGATGATTGGGGTCAGGCCGCGAAAATCGCCCTTTTGAACGACTGGTAAGGGCGATTTTCGCGGCCTGACCCCAATCATCCCTCAGCCGCTGCTGGTGAGCTAACCGAGCATCATTTGGCCGGCGATCTCTCGTGCGATTTTCGCGGCGACCGCCGCTGTCACGCCGCCGAGGTCCTGCGACGGGTTGTATTCCACGACGTCGGCGCCGACGATCGGGCCGGGGAGCGCGTGGATCATCGTCAGCACGTCGCGGACGGAGAGGCCGCCCGGCTCCCGGTGGGAGACGCCGGGCGCGAACGCGGGGTCGAGGCCGTCGATGTCCACCGAGATGTAGACCGGGCCGTCGATCGCCGGCCGGGCTCCCGCCGCGATGTGGCGCATCTCGAGGCAGTTGACGTCGAACTTCGCCACCTGCTCGCGTTGATGCGGCGTCAGCGTGCGGATGCCGGCTTGCACCAGCGTCACGCCCGCGCACTCCTCCATGATCCGGGCAAACGGGCAGGCATGCGAATAGCGGTCGCCCTCGAACTCGTCATAGAGGTCGCCATGGGCATCGATGTGGAGAATGGTCAGCGTGGGGCGCTGCGTGATGAGGGCGCGCAGGATTGGATAGGTGATCGAGTGGTCGCCGCCGAGCGCGATGGGTTGGAAGCCGCTCGCCAGCAGCGCGCCGATGCCGAGCTGAATTTGATCGCGCGCCTTCGCCGGCGTGTCCGAGAGCGGCAGGTCGCCGGCGTCGGTCAGGCCGGTGAGGTCGGCGCCCTTCTCCGTGAAAAAGTTCCCCGCGGGCGACCACATCGCCTGGCGAATCAGCGACGGCGCCGCCGCAGACCCGCGCAAGAACGAGGAACTGGCGTCGTAGGGGATGCCGATGAGTTGCGGTCGCGGGCGAGTTGACGTGAGGGGCATGGTTCCCACCTTCAGTTCTGATTCTTGATCGCCGCGACGGCCGCGACCGCGCGAACGTCCGCGGCCGTCGACACGGCGAAGCGGAGGCCCGTGCCTTCGGCGTACTTCTGGGCGCTGTCAACAGCGTCGAGGACGTGCTGAGGGAGGCGCGCCGCGCGCGCTTCCGCCACCGCCGCCCTGCCGAGCGCAAACGAGGCCAGGAAGTGGCCATCGCACGGCGTGAGGTAGGCGATGATGCGGTCGCCGCGCTTCACGCGCAGGCCCCAGCCGGTGCTCTTGCTGGAGAAGCCCCATTCAGTGGTCACGGGCCCGATGCGGCCCGCAATCTGTTCGATCGCATGGTCCCACTGTGGCGCCTTCCGCCCGAGGGCGGCCGTGAGGGCGGCCGGCGACGGCTTCTTCGACCTGTCGGCGAAGACGCTCAGGGCCATCCGTCACATTCCCGGCGGCGTGAACCGCCCGTCGTTGGCGAGCCAGCCGCCGTCGGCGAACAGGATGGTGCCGGTGACGTAGCTGGCGGCGTCCGACAGCAGGAACACGGTCGGCCCCGCCATCTCGGAGGCCTGGGCCCAGCGCTTCATCGGCGTCTTGTCGGCATAGGCCTTGTACCACTCGGGCTGCGCCTTGATCGGCGCCGTGAGTGGCGTTTCGATCACGCCCGGTCCCACGGCGTTGACGCGCACGCCCAGTTCGCCCCACTCGGTGGCCGCGGTCCGCACCAGTTGCACGATGCCGGCCTTGGTCATCGAGTAGACCGACTGCCCGGGCTCGGTCACAAGCGAGCGAATCGACGAGAACAGCACGATGCTGCCGGACTTCTGCAGGACCATGAGCTGGCCGGCGGCCTGGAGCACGTTGAAGTTGCCGCGCAGGTTGACGCGGACCACGCGGTCGAACTCCTCGCCGGTGTAGTTGAGGATCGACTTCCTGACATTGATGGCCGGCGTGCAGACGAGGCCGTCGAGCCCGGTCCGGTGGTGCAGGGCGTTGGCGAGGGCGTCGCGCACCGACGTCTCGTCGGCGATGTCGACGACGCCGGCCGCGGCGGAGCCGCCGGCCCTGGCGATCATGTCCGCGGTGGCGGCCGCGTTGGCGGCGTTGATGTCGAGGCAGATGGTGTGTCCGCCCTGCTGCGCGACACCGAGGGCCACGGCCTGGCCGATGCCCGAGCCGGCGCCAATGACGGCAATGGTTTTCCCGTCTAATCGAAACATGAAGACATGATACTTGCCGGGAAGGCATTTCTGGTCGGGAGGGCATTTCTCGTCGGGAGTCGGGAGTCGGTCGGGATAAAATTCCCACCGTGCGTGCTTCGGAGACCGATCGCATCATCGCGGAAGTTGACCGCGCCGCCGGCGAGATCGTCGATTTCGCCTCGCGGCTGGTGCGCATCCCCACCGTGAACCCGCCAGGTGAGGAGTACGAAGCCTGCGCCAACACGATTGGCGATCAACTACGCGCGCACGGGGCGGAGGTCCAGTTGCTGCCGGCCATTGGCCGCGTCGAGCACACCGCGCGCCACCCGCGCATCAACGTGGTGGGTCGCTACGAGGGCGCCGCCAGGGGCCCCGCCATTCACCTGAACGGCCATTTCGATGTCGTGCCCGCCGGACAGGGGTGGACGCGCGATCCGTTCGGCGGCCAGATCATCGACGGGCGGCTCTACGGCCGCGGGTCCTGCGACATGAAGGCAGGCCTGGCGGCGGCGGTGTTTGCGGCGGCGGCCATCCGGCGGGCCGGCGTCGCGCACCAGGCGCCGATTGAGATCAGCGGCACCGTGGACGAGGAAAGCGGCGGCTTCGCCGGTGTGGCGTGGCTCGCCGAGAACCGCTGGATCTCCCGCGAGCGGACCAAGGCGGTGATTATCCCCGAGCCCTTCGGCGTCGATCGCATCTGTGTCGGTCATCGCGGCGTCTACTGGTTCGAAGTGATTGCCGAAGGCCGCATCGCCCACGGCAGCATGCCGTATCTCGGGGTGAGCGCCATCGAGGGCATGTCGCACCTGATGGACCTGGTCCGCGACGAGCTCGGGCCGGCGCTGGCCGGGCGCGTCACCACCATGCCGGTGGTGCCCGAAGGGTCGCGCCACGCCACCATCAACGTCAACGGCATCGAGGGCGGCCAGCCGGTGGACGAATCGCCGAGTCCCTGCGTGGCGGACCGCTGCCGCGCGGTGTTCGATCGCCGGTTCCTGCTGGAAGAGGGCCTCGAGCGGACGCGCGCGGAGGTCGCCGCGCTGGTGGCCAAGGCGCAGGCGAAGATGCCCGAGGTGCGCTTCGCGATTGAAGACCGGATGATCGTGGAACCGACCCGTGCCCCCGAAGACGCGCCGGTAATCGCGGCGCTCACCGCCGCCATTGCCCGCGTGGTGGGCCGTCCGGCGGCGCTGGTGGCCAGCCCGGGGACCTACGATCAGAAGCACGTCGCCCGCATCGCCGGCGTCCCGCACTGCGTGGCCTACGGCCCCGGCGAACTCGACCTGGCGCATCAGCCCGACGAGTACTGTTCGATTGCGGATATTGTGATGGCAACGAAAGTGTTGGCGCTGGCGGTGCTCACGCTGGCCGAATGAGGAACTCATGACCGGACAAGAAATGGTGGCGCTCTCGAAGAAGCACTCGCTCTACGAGTGGTCGGCGCAGGCGCACGTCGACCCCATTCCGGTGGCGAAGGCGAAGGGCATCTACTTCTGGACGCCCGAAGGCAAGCGCTACATCGACTTCAACAGCCAGTTGATGTGCGTGAACATCGGGCACGGCGACCCGCGTGTGATCAAGGCCATCCAGGACCAGGCCGCGACGTTGGCCTACGCCAACCCGTTCATGGCCACCGAGCCGCGCGCGAGGCTGGGGCAGAAGCTGGCCGCGATTTCGCCGGGCGACATCGACGTGTTCTTCTTCACCAATGGCGGCGCCGAAGCCAACGAGAACGCCGTGCGCATGGCCCGGCTGGTCACCGGCCGCCACAAGATCCTCGCGCGCTACCGGTCGTATCACGGCGGCACCGGCACCAGCCTGACCATGACCGGCGACCCGCGCCGGTGGGCGATGGAGCCGGGCATGCCCGGCATCATCCACGTGCCGCATCCGCACCATGGCCTGAAGCGCGGCACCGATTCGGGCGCTGAGGCGCTGGCGCAGCTCGAAGAGATCATCATGTTCGAGGGGCCGCAGACCATCGCCGGTTTCGTCCTCGAAACCGTGACCGGCACCAACGGCATCCACGTGCCGCCCGATGGCTACCTCGAAGGCGTCCGCGAGCTGTGCACCAGGCACGGCATCCTGATGATCTGCGACGAGGTGATGTCGGGCTTCGGCCGCACCGGCGAGTGGTTCGCCGTCGATCACTGGAAGGTGGTCCCCGACATCCTGACCATGGCCAAGGGCCTGACCAGCGCCTACGTGGCGCTCGGCGCGGTCGGGGTCCGGCAGGGCATCGCCGATCACTTCCAGCAGAAGGTGCTCTATGGCGGCCTCACCTACAACAGCCATCCGCTCGGCTGCGCCGCCGCGCTCGCCACCATCGCCGTTTACGAAGAAGACAACCTGATCGCCCGGGCCAAGACCATGGGCGTGTTGATGGGCAAGATGCTGGCGGAGTTGAAGGCGAAGCACCCGTGCGTGGGGGATGTGCGCTCGATCGGCCTGTTCGGCCTCGTCGAGCTGGTCAAGGATCGCAGGACCATGGAGCCGCTGGCGCCGTTCAACGGCACCTCGCCGGAGATGCAGGCGCTCGGCAAGTTCTTCCGCGACGAGGGGCTCTACACCTTCGTGCGGTGGAACACGTTCTTCACCAACCCGCCGCTGTGTATCACCGAGGCGGAGCTGGCGGAGGCGTTTGCGATCATCGACAAAGGGTTGTGCGTCACGGATTTGGCGATCTCGTGATTTGGTGATTTACCGAAGTCCCTGCACGTGCTTGACCCACGCGGCGACCAGCGGCTGCATCGCGCCCTTTGACGCCGTGTAGGCCTTCGACCACTTCACGACGTTGGCCTGGTCGGCCGCCAGCGTCGCCGGCTGCGGCGCGTCCAGGTGACGCATGTAGGTGCCGAAGATCGCCGCCAGCTGCGCCGGCTGATCGGTCGGGTTGGTCTCGAGGTACGGCGTCAGCACCGCCACGGCATCCGCCGGGCGGCCGCCGAGCACGTAGACAATCCCCATCAGCTTGCGCGTGCGCGCATCGACGCCGGGTTGCCGCATGGCGAACTCGAGGGGCGTGATCGCGAGCTCGGGTTGGCCCGCCTTGAGCCACTCCTCGCCGGCGAGCCGCGCCGCCGCGGGGCTTGCCGGTGACGTCGCCGCGCTCTGGATCAGGCCGGCCGCTTCCTTGTGGCGGTTGGCGTCGGCAAGCGCGGCGCCGAGATACAACCGCGCCGGGGTGAAGGTGGGCGCGATCTGCATGGCGCTCTGGAACTGCACCGCGGCCTTCTCGAGTTGCGACAACTGGTACAGCTCGAGCCCCTTGAGGAACGCGGCCAGCGATTGATCGCCGTCGCCGAGCGCGGTCATTGCCGCCGAGCCCAGGTCGCCGCCGCGGGCTTCCTTGATCGCGGCCTGGGACCCGTTTCCCCGCGCCTCGGCCGCCGCGAACGTCGCCATCAGCGCCGCCGGTGTCAGCCACTCCTTGCGATCGAAGTTCGACAACCCACCCAGTAACACCATTGCCATCTCCGCCGGCAGCGCGCCGCCCGCGGCGGCCGCCGGCACGCCGCCGCCGAGCGCCGGTGACTCGGTGAGGACGCGGAACGGGCGAATCATGTGCCCCTGGGCCTTGCCGCCCTGGCGGATCGTGCTGCGCGCCAGATAGCGCCCCGGCGGGAGCGCGGTGGTGCTGAACTGCGCGTTGCCCGCCAGGATCTCCGGTGACGGTCCCGGCGCCAGGCGCATCGGGATGGTCGCCAGCGGCTGGGCGTCCTCATTCGGCAGGATGTCGAGCACCGCATCCAGCCCGGTGAGCTGCGGCGCCGGCCCGTAGATCTCGACGAGCGCGGCCATCTGGCCGGTCACGGCGGGTTCAATGGCCGGCGCGAGCGCGGTCTTCTCGCCCGGCGTGTAGCTCCCGAGGATCAGGTCGCCCATCGCCAGGGCGGGGCCATCCATCTGCCACGCCGTCACTAGGCGCGACACGCTGCCGACGCGCCCTTCGCTGTCGGCCAGCGACAGGATCAACCGGTAAGATCCGGGGTCCACCGCCATCGAGCCCGAGAGCACGGCGGTGCCAGGGTCGCCGGCCTTTTCCGTCAGCGTCCGCAGGCCCACGGCCGGGGCAAACCCGCGCCCCTCCTTGTTCACCATCACCATGCCGGCGGTGTAGTCGAGCGGCTGTCCGGCGAGGCGCTCCGCTTCGGCGGCGATCAGCACGCGGACCCTCGACGAGCCGGGCTCCTTGTAGGTCCAGGTCGCCACCTTCAGCGGCAGGTCGTTGATCGGGAGCAGCGACTTGAGCGCGCGCGACACCGCATCCTCGGGCGTGGTCGCCTTCGCCGACACCGAAGTGAGAAAGCTGCGCCGCGAGCGAATGGTCACGCCGCGGCGAGGCGTCTTCACCGAGATGCGATGCCGCCGGCCGTTGCGATCGGCGGCTTGCGACTCGACACCCAGCAGGTAGAAGCCGTCGAGGGCCCGCGAGATGCGGTCGAAGGCGTATTCGGCCGACGTGTTGATGCGATAGAGCGAGCCCCGCGCCGCGCCGGCGAGCAGCTCGAGGCCGGTCACCTGGAGGTCGCGATCCTGGCGCGGCGTATTCGGCCGCGCCGACTGCGACACGTCGAAGCGCGGCACGTCGAGCAGCAGGATGTCGATGGTGGCGCGCGAATCGGCCGCCGCCGACGCCAGTTCGTCGCTCTCGCCGCCCAGGCTCTCGAAGGTCAACCCTTCCGAGATCAGGATCACCGACTTGGGGCCCTCAATGCCGCCCAGGCCCTTGAGCACCGCGCGCATGCCGTTGACCGAGGCCTGCGTGCGGTGGCGCACCTCGCCCACGATCTGTCCCGCGTCCTGCTCGACCTCGCGCTCGCACCGCTCGGCCTCGGAGGCCGGCAGCCGCCCGCACTCGCGCATGATCACCTCGACGGCCAGTTGCAGGTCGCTGCGCAGGTAGACGGCCAGGGCTTCGGTGACGCTGAGGTTGAACCGGAACTGCACCGGTTCGCCGCTGCCCACGATCCGGAGGAGGGCTTCGCGCACCTTGTCGTGATCGGTCGTGAAGTCGACGAGTTCGCCCGGCCCCGGCACCGCGACCACCGCCACGCGGTCTTCCGGCGTCAGCGTGTCCACGAACTTCTTGGCGCTGTTCATCGCCGCCCGCGCGGCGCCGGTGCGGATGTTGCCCTGGTCGATCAGCAGCAGGACCAGCCGGCCCAGGGGCGCGCCCTTGGAATTGGAGGAGAAGAAGGTCTCGTCCGGCGCCGCCGCCACCTTGCGCGGCGCGCCGATCACGCGCAGAGGATCGACCGAGCGCACGTATTCGGCCGACACCACCTGCCGCCGGTCGCCGTCCACTTCCACCTGGAAATCCGCGATGGTGAGGTCGGTAACCTGCCGGCCGTTGGTGTCGAGGGCGGCGACGTCCACGCTGACCAGCTCGATGCCGGCCCGGAAAATCGGCGGCTGTGGCTGCGGCGGCTGTTGGGGGACCTGCGCCGACAGGACGGACGCAGACGCGAAGGCAGCGACGCCGGCAAGCAGTAATCGCATGACGAACCCCTCGGGCGCATCTTAACCGGATCCGGTTCCCGGTTCAGGACTCCCGACTCCCGACTCCCGGCTAGAATCGGGAGATATGTCCGTTCGCGACGTCATCATCATCGGGGCCGGGCCGTCCGGGCTCGCCACCGCCATTGCCGCCAAGCACTTCGGCCTCGACTACCTCGTCCTCGAAAAGGGCGCGCTTGTGGACGCCATTGCGCGGTTTCCCACCAACATGGTGTTCTTCACCACGCCGGAGCTGCTGGAAATCGGTGGCATCCCGCTGACCACGCCGTACGACAAGCCGACGCGGACGGAGGCCTTGCGCTACTACCGGAAGGTGGTGGACGTGTTTCAGCTGCAGGTGTCGCTGTTCGAGGAAGTGACCGAGGTCGAGGCTGAGGCGGACTGTTTCGTCGTCCACACCCGGAACGCGCGCGGCGTGACGCGGGTGCGCGAGGCGCGCAACGTGGTGCTGTCGATGGGCTACTACGGCGCGCCGGTGATGCTGGACATCCCCGGCGAGGATCTGCCGCACGTCTCGCACTTCTACCGGGAAGCCCACCCCTATTACCGGCAACGCGTGGTGATTGTCGGCGGCAAGAACTCGGCGGCCGAAGCGGCGCTCGAGATCCATCGTGCCGGCGGACACGTGACGATCGTGCACCGCGGTGCGGCGTTCGGCGACTCGATCAAGTACTGGGTGAAGCCCGACATCGAGAACCGCGTGAAAGAAGGCTCCATCGCCGCCCACTTCAACGCCAACATCGCCGAGATTCGCCCGACCGAGGTGGTGCTCGATTCGGGGCAGACCCTGCCGGCCGAGGCGGTGTTGCTGCTGACGGGCTATCGCGCCGATCCGGAGTTCATGCGGAAGATCGGCGTCGAGATCAATCCCGAGACGCTGGAGCCGCGGTACCACGCGGACACCTACGAGACCAATGTTCCCGGGTTGTTCGTCGCGGGCGGGCAGCTGGCGGGGAAGAAGACGGGAACCGTGTTCATCGAGAACGGCCGGCTTCACGGCGAGGTGATCGCGAAGACGCTGGCCGCCCGTCTCCGCGCGCCGGAGTAGGCGGCCGGAAGGGCGCCCTGGCGCGTCCGGTGTGCCCTGCCCCGGTGGTGTTTTCGACACGCCGGCATGGGCCCGATCGTGCACAATAGCAAGAGGAGGCACCATCCATGGTTCACCTCGCCTCGATCGTCCTCGCCTTGCTGCTTGGTGTCCTACAGGTGGCCGTACCGCAGTCATCGCCTCAGGAGCCGGCCGCCGGCACCCAGATTCGGATCGAGGACTCCCGCCTGGCGGGGCTGCTGCCCGATGGCCTCCGTCGCTCGCCAACCCTGCGGTCGCTGGTGGAACAGGTGCAGGGTGGCCGCGTCATTGTGATAGTTCAGACCGTGCGCTGGTTGCCGCACGAGGCGGCCGGCATCTTGACCTGGATCGGCGCGGGTCCGCCGAATCGTTTCGTGCGCGTGTCGATCAAAGCACAGGCTAGCTCGGACGCGCTGCTGGCGCTGCTCGGTCACGAATTGCAGCATGTGATCGAAGTGATGTCGGCGCCATGGGTATCCGACGACCAGTCCCTGCTTGCCTTGTACCGGCAGATCGGCCAGCCGACCAACTTCGCCCAGTCGGCGTGGGACTCGGCCGATGCCAGGTGGACGGGCGACCAGGTGCTGCGTGAACTCAAGGGGCTCATCGCCGGGGCGGCGGCCGCCGAGGAGCGCTGATCTATTTCGGTAAGGCCGGGCACCGATGGCCCGGCCCCTGCCGCCGTGACAGCTACAGCGCGCGCATGAACGCCGTGATGTCGGACTTCTCGGCCGCCCCGGCAAATCACGAGACCACCAAATCACCAAATCACCAGATCAGATCATCGTCAACCACCCGTGACGGTCGGCAATGCGGCCCGTGCGAATCCCCTCGAGTTCCGCGCCCACCTTCGCGAGCACCGAGTCGGGGGTCAAAGCCGGGACGGTGATCTCGCGATCCTTGTGACGCAGGCGGCCGAGCGGCGCGATCACCGCCGCCGTGCCGACGCCGGCCGCGCCCTGCAGCGTGCCCTTGGCGTGCGCCTCGAACACCTCGTCGATCGAGATGCGGCGCTCGTCGATCGGCGCCTTCATGTCGCGGAGCAGCGTGAGCACGCTGTCGCGCGTGATGCCCGGGAGGATCGTGCCGCCGAGCGGCGGCGTGACCACCGTGCCGTCGATCACGAAGACCACGTTCATCAGCCCGGCCTCTTCCACGTACTTCCGCTCGATGCCGTCGAGCCACAGCACGTTGTGGAAGCCCTTCTTCTGCGCCTCGAGCGCGGCGAGCATGCTGCCGGCGTAGTTGCCGCCGCACTTGGCGGTGCCGGTGCCGCCAGGGAAGGCGCGGACGTAGGTGTCTTCGGCGATCAGATCAACCGCGCCGGAGAAATATGGGCCGCTGGGGCAGGTCTCGATGACGAAGCGGAACGTGTCGGACGGCCGCACGCCCAGCGGCTCGCCGGTGGCGAACAGCACGGGGCGAATGTAGAGCGCCGCGCCCTCGCTTTCCGGAATCCAGTTGCGGTCGAGCTGCACGAGCGCCATGGTTCCGTCGATGAAGATCGAGGCCGGCACTTCGGGCATCGCCATCCGCTGGCACGACCGGCCCATGCGGGCGTGGTTGGCCTGCGGGCGGAACACCGCCGCGCTGCCGCCCGGCCGCGGGAAGGCCTTGAAGCCTTCGAAAATGCCCTGGCCGTAGTGCGCCACCGCCGGCGCGGCGGCGAGCATCTGGGGGCCATACGGGACAATCTTCGGGTCGCCCCATTTGCCGTGGGACCAGTCGGCGATCAGCATGTGATCGCTGAACACGGCACCGAACGCCGATTTGTCGCGGAGTTCCGGGGTGAGGCGGGACGAGGTGGTCTTGGTAATCGGGATAGTGGCAAGCATGGCGGGGTCCTTTTGGAAATCCTATCAAACCAGCCACAGATTAGGCGCAGATTTGGCACCGATTCAGCGCAACCGAGCTGCAGCCCGACCCGCGCACGCGCCGGGCAGAGCCCGGCGTCGCGGGTCGGGCTCTCATCCGTGATTAATCGGTGTCCAATCGGTGGCCGGAGACGTCGTATTACATACGGTCACGGCCACGGTGGGCCGGGGACCGTCTGACAGGTTAGCTGTGGCGTGGCGCCTCCCTAACCGAAGTAGAATCCGAGCCATTCGTGTTCGACGCCCTATTCAAGTTCTTTTTCGAGCTCTCCCCGGTGGTGTTCACCCAGGGCGAGTTCCGCTTCGCCGCCTCCACGGGTTCGTACGTGGCTGCCGTCGCGGTGCTGGTCGCGGTCGGCCTGACCCTGGCCGCCTACCGCTCCGGACGCGGCCGCACGCGTGATCGCGTCGCGCTGGCGGCCATCCGCGTCGCGCTGCTCGCCATCATCCTGGTCTGCCTGTTCCGCCCGCTGCTGGTGGTGAAGGCGGCGGTGCCGCAACAGAACTTCCTCGGCGTGCTGCTGGACGACTCGCGCAGCATGCAGATTGCCGATCACGGCGGCCAGCCGCGCTCGAAGTTCATCACCGACGAATTCGCGGAGCCCAATGCCGGCCTGCTCAAGGCGCTTTCCGATCGGTTCACCGTGCGCACGTTTCGCTTCTCCTCGGCGCCGTCGCGAACGATGGCGCAGGGCGAGCTGACGTTTGGCGGATCGCAGACGCGGCTCGGCGCGGCGCTCTCCGGCGTGCGGCAGGAACTGGCGGGCCTGCCCGTGGCCGGCCTGGTCATGGTGAGCGACGGCGCCGACACCGCGGATGCGGCGCTGGGCGACGCGCTGCTGGGCCTCAAGGCCGAGGGCCTGCCGGTCTTCACGGTCGGCGTGGGGCAGGAGACGCTGTCGAAGGACATCCAGGTCGGCCGCATCGTCACGCCCAAGACCACGCTCAAGGGCACCACGCTGATGGTCGATGTCGTGCTGTCGCAGTCGGGCTTCGACGGCCAGCAGGTCACGCTCGACGTCGACGACGAGGGCACGCTGGTCAGCACGCAGCAGGTCACGCTGCCCGACGCCGGCACGCCGGCGTCGATCCCGGTCCGGTTCACCGTGAGCGAAGCCGGCCCGCGCGTGCTGCGCTTCCGCGTCTCGCCGCAACCGGGCGAGCTGGTCACGGAGAACAACGCCCGCGAGGCGCTGATCGACGTGCGCGATCGCAAGGAGAAGGTCCTCTACTTCGAAGGCGAGCCGCGCTTCGAGATGAAGTTCATCGGCCGCGCCATTAAGGAAGACGGCAACCTGATTCTCACGGTGCTGCAGCGGACCGCCGACAACAAGTACCTGCGCATCGGGGTCGACACGCCGGAAGAACTGGCGGCCGGGTTTCCCAAGACGCGCGAGGAGCTGTTCTCCTATCGCGGCCTCATCCTTGGCAGTATCGAGGCCGGCGCCTTCACCGGCGATCAGCTGCGGATGATTTCGGAGTTCGTCGATCGCCGCGGCGGCGGCCTGCTCACGCTGGGCGGCCCGCGCGCGTTTGCCGAGGGCGGCTATGCCGGCACCGCGGTCGCCGACGTGCTGCCGGTGGTGCTCGACCGCGCGAAGGTGCAGGCCAGGGACACGGTGTCGCGGCTCCAGGTCAAACCGACGCGCGCCGGCAGCGCGACGGCGGTGACCCAACTGGCGGCGAACGAGACGGCCTCCGCCGAACGCTGGAACACGCTGCCCGGCATCACCACCGTGAACCGCATCGACGCGGTGAAGCCCGGCGCCACCGTGCTGCTCACCGGCACCGACGAGTCGCGGGCCGAGCGGCCGATGCTGTCGTTCCAGCGCTACGGGCGCGGCAAGGCGTTCGCGTTTCTTCCGCAAGACTCGTGGATCTGGCAGATGCACGCCAGCATTCCGGTCGAAGACATGACCCACGAGAACTACTGGCGCCAGTTGCTGCGCTGGGTCGTGGACGGCGTCCCCGACCAGGTCGAGCCCAGCCTCACCAGCGAACGCGTCGAGCCCGGTGAGGCCGCCACGCTGATCGCGAACGTGGTCGATCCGTCCTTCGTCGAGTTGAACGACGCGGCGGTGACCGCCACCATCACCGGCCCCGACGGCGCCATTGCCGACCTGCCGATGTCGTGGGATGGCGAGCACCCGGGCCAGTACCACGTGTCGGTGCCAACCAAGGCTCCGGGCTGGTACCAAGCGAAGCTGGAAGCGACGCGCGGCGGCAAGACCGTCAGCAGCACGGTCACGCACTTCCGCGCCGCGCCCGGCGAAGCCGAGTTCTTCGATGCGACGATGCACGCGGCGACGTTGAGGCGGATTGCGGAAGATACCGGCGGCCGCTACTACGAGGCCGGCACCACCGCGACGCTCGCCGATGATTTGCGTTACACCGGCCGCGGCGTGACCACGGTGGAAGAGCACGACCTCTGGCACATGCCGATCGTGTTGATGCTGCTGGTGGGCCTGTTGTCCGCCGAATGGGGGTACCGGCGTGTCGTCGGCCTCGCGTAACGCCGTCGCGACCACCTGTGCGGCGTTGGTCACCGCCGTCATCGCCGCGAGCGGTGCACTGGGCGCCGTCAGCAGCGAAGCCCGACGAAGCTCGAAGAGCGAAGTCGGGGCGAAGGAGCCGCAAGACTTTCGCGGCGCCGGCCGCGGCCGCCGGCCCGTGCCGGTGGTCGAAAGCGCCAAGGCCGGCTACGACGGGCGGTTTGCGTTCATGCGCCTTCAATACGGCGCCGCCGACCTCCGCATGATGCGGCGCGAGCCGCCCTGGGCGCACGACTTCCCGCGCGCCGATTTCCACTTCATGAAGATCCTGTCGGAGCTGACCTTCACGCGGACCTTCGTCGACCAGGGCAACATCCGCACGCTCGACGATCCAGACCTGGCGCTGTTTCCAATCGCCTACATGTCGGAGCCGGGCTTCTGGACGATGAACGAGGCGGAGGCGGCCGGACTGCGGGCCTACCTGCAGAAGGGCGGCTTCATCATCTTCGACGACTTCCGCGAGAACCACCGCGACAACCTGGTGTTCCAGATGCGCCACGTGCTGCCCGACGCGCGCTGGGTGCCGCTCGACGCCACCCATCCCATCTTCCATTCGTTCTTCGAGATCAACTCGCTCGACCTCGACGGCTATTACGGCCCCGCCGAATGGACGGGGCTCTTCGAAGACAATGATCCGGCCAAGCGGCTGATGGCCGTGGCCAACTACAACCACGACCTCGGCGAGATGTGGGAGTTTTCGGACACCGGCTACATGCCGGTGGACTTATCGAACGAAGCGTATAAGTTTGGCGTGAACTACGTCATCTACGCGATGACGCATTGATGTAGCCTCCGCCTTTAGGCGGAGCCGTACGTAGCGTCCGCCTTCAGGCGGACTAGCAGCGAGAGGAGCTTCCGTGGACACCGCAGACATGAACTCGCCGGACGATCTGGCCCTGGCCGAACGGATGAAGGACGGCCGCGACAAGATCATTCACGAGTTGAAGAAGCTAATCGTCGGCCAGGACGACATCATCAACCAGGTGCTGTTGACGCTGTTTGTCGGCGGCAACAGCCTGATTGTCGGCGTGCCCGGCCTCGCCAAGACGCTGCTCATTCACACCATGGCGCGCGTGCTGGACCTCAAGTTCTCGCGCATCCAGTTCACGCCCGACCTGATGCCGTCCGACATCACCGGCACCGACATCATCCAGGAAGATGCCGCCACCGGCCGGCGGCAAATGGTGTTCTCGCCCGGGCCGATCTTCGCCAATATCGTGCTGGCGGACGAAATCAACCGCACGCCGCCGAAGACGCAGTCGGCGCTGCTCGAGGCCATGCAGGAGCACCGCGTCACCATCCAGGGCCGCACTTACAAGCTCGAAGAGCCGTTCTACGTGTTCGCGACGCAGAACCCGATCGAGCTCGAAGGCACCTATCCACTGCCCGAAGCACAGCTCGATCGCTTCATGTTCCACATCGTCATCGAGCACCCGCCGGAAGACGAGGAGTTCCTGGTCGTGAAGACGACCACCACGAACCAGGATCCGCAGTTCGAGCGGCCGGTCACCGGGCCCGACCTGGTCGCGTTCCAGCGGCTGGTGCGCCGGGTGCCGGTGGCGGATCCGGTGATGCGCTACGCGCTGTCGCTGGTCCGTGCCAGCCGGCCGAAGTCGCCGACCTGTCCCGAGTCGGTGAAGAAATGGGTGGCGTTCGGCGCCAGCGTGCGCGCGGCGCAGTACCTGGTGCTCGGCGGCAAGGCGCGCGCGCTCACCAGCGGCCGCTACCACGTCAGCTTCGAGGACATCCGCGCGATTGCGCACTCCGTGCTGCGCCACCGCGTGCTGACGAATTTCCACGCCCAGTCGGAGGGCGTCACCAGCGACACGCTGGTGGATCGGCTGCTCGAGTCGGTGCCGGTGCCGAAGTCGGGGATGTAATCTCGAATGTAGGGGCGGGCTTTGCCCGCCCGGGAGCGACATGGCAGTACACCAACCCATCCCCGGCGCGCGCTTCGTGGACCCCGCGGTCCTCGCGCGCGTCGGCAACCTGGAGCTCGTGGCGAAGACGGTGGTGGATGGCCTGATCAACGGCACCCACCGCTCGCCCTTCTTCGGCGCCTCGGTGGACTTCGCCGAGCACCGGGGCTACGTCGCCGGCGACGACATCCGCCGCGTCGACTGGCGCGTCTACGCGCGCACCGACAAGTACTACATCAAGGAATTCGAGGCCGACTCCAATGCCAACTTCTCGGTGCTGCTCGACGTCTCGAAGTCGATGAGCTTCGGCGAGAAGATTTCGAAACTCGATTACGCCAAGACCTTGGCGGCGTGCCTGACCTATCTCGCCAACCAGCAGCGCGACCGCGTCGGCCTGGTCACGTTTGACGAGCACATCGTCGACCACGTGCCGCCGTCAGCCAAGCACATGGACGTCGTCCTGCACACGCTCGACCGGGCCAGGGCCGAGAAGCCGGGCCACCTGGTGGCGCCGCTCAAGCGGCTGGCGGAACACTTCGGCCGCCGCGGCATCATCGTGGTGATCTCCGACTTCTACGCCGAGCCGGAAGAGATCTTCGATGCGGTCGGGCTGCTGCGGTTCCGCGGCAACGATGTGGTCCTCTTTCATGTGCTCGATCCGCAGGAGGTCGACTTCTCGTTCGTCGAGCCGTCAAGTTTCGAGGATCTCGAGAGCGGCGACCAGATTCCCATCGTTCCCGCGGCGCTGGCGGATCAGTACCGGTCGCTGGTGGCCGCGCACATCGAGGCGCTGACCACCCGGGCGTCGCAGCAGCAGATTGACTACATGCTGCTGAACACCAGCCAGCCACTCGACTACGCGTTGTTCCGCTTCCTGTCGATGCGCGAACGCATGGCCCGGACCAGGTAACCGTGTCGTTCCTGACGCCTCTCTTCCTGCTCGGCCTCGCGGCACTCGCGATCCCGGTGCTCGTGCACCTGACCCAGCGCGAGCGCAAGTCGGTGATCGCGTTCCCGTCGCTGATGTTCCTGAAGAAGATTCCCTACGAGTCGGTGCAGAAGCGGCGCATCCGCGACTGGCTGTTGCTGGCCCTGCGGCTGGCGGCGTTGGCACTGATCGTCGCGGCGTTCGCCCGCCCGTTCCTGCGCGGGTCCGGCGTCTCGGCGGCACCCGGCGGCGCCCGCGACATCGTCGTGCTGCTCGACCGTTCCTACAGCATGGGCTACGGCGACTCGTGGGCGCGCGCGCAGCGGGCGGCGGCGCAGGCGATCGAGAGCGCGACGGCCGCGGACCGCGTGTCCCTCGTGCTGTTTGCCGACAACGCCGAAGTGGCGTTGCGATCGACGCCAGATCGATCGCGCGCGGTGTCGGAGATCAACGCCGCGGCGCCCGGTCCCGGTTCGACCAAGTACGGGCCGGCGCTGAAGCTGGCGGGGAGCCTGCTCGCCGAATCGCTGCTGCCGCGCAAGGAAGTGATCGTGGTGTCCGACTTCCAGCGTGGCGGGTGGCAACCGGACGACACCTTGCGCATGCCGGGCGGGACGGTGATCACCACGGCGGTGGTGGAGGGTGCCTCGGGACCCAGCCTGGCGCTGACGCCGGCCACGCTGCTGCGCACGCGTGAGGCCGGGCAACCCGAGCGGGTGACGGTGACCGCCGGCGTGCTCAATCGCACCGCAACGGCCGCCGCCAACCTGCCGGTGCAGCTCGAAATGGACGGCCGCATCGTGCAGACCCTGCCGGTGAACGTCGGCGCCAATGCCTCGGCGACGGTGACCTTCGCGCCGGTCTCGATCGCCACCACCACCACGCGCGCCACCGTGCGCCTCGGCACCGACACGCCGAAGGGCGTGGCGGTCCAGACCGGCGTGGCCCCGGCGACCTCGTCGATCGACGCGCTGGCGCGCGACAACGTGTTCAACTTCGTGATCACGCCGAGCGCGCCGGTGCCGGTGATGGTGGTGACGCCAGGCGGCCGCGCCGACGCCAACCTCTATCTGTCGCGCGCCCTCGCCATCGGCGAAGCGCCGCACTTCGACACCTCGTTCCAATCGGCCGAGGCGCTGGCGGGTGACGCGACGACCCGCGCGCGCCTGTTGATCCTCAATGACGTGTCGGTAGCCGAGGCGGCCGCGGCGAAGCTGGTCACGTTTGTCGAGGGCGGCGGCGGACTGTTGCTGGCCCTCGGCCCGCGCGCGACCTGGCCCTCGGCTCGCGAAGCGTGGTTGCCGGCCGTGATGGCCGGTGTGGTGGACCGCTCACGTGGCGCGGCGGCCAAGTTGAGCGGCATGGATTACGGCCACGCGGTGTTCGAACCGTTCCGCGCGCCGCGCAGCGGCGACTTCTCGACGGCGCGGTTCTACTCGTATCGCGGCCTCAAGGCGGCGACAGGCGCCACCGTGCTGGCGCGGTTCGACACCGGCGAGCCGGCGCTGGTGGAGCGGACCAGGGGCCGCGGCCGTGTCGTGATGTTCGCGTCGACACTGGATCTCAGTTGGAACGACCTGGCCCTCAAGCCGGTGTTCCTGCCGTTCGTGCACCAGCTCGGCCGCCACCTGTCGGGATTCAAGGAGCAGCCGGCCTGGCTGACCATCGGCGAGGTGCTCGATGTTGATGCCGCCGAGATCGCGGCCGGCGCCACGACGAGCGCGGCAGGGCGGACCGAAGCCGGCCGCACCGTGTTGGCGCCGTCAGGGCAACGCCACGATCTGGGTGTGAAATCCGTGTCATCTCCGTCATCTGTGTCTGCGGCTCTGGAACTCAGCGAACAGGGCTTCTACGAGGTCCGCGGCGCGGGGCGAGAAGCGGGACCAGTGATCGTGGCCGCGGCGAATGTGAGCCTGGCCGAGTCGAATCTCGATCGCATGGATCCGAAGGAGCTGATTGCCGGGGTGAACGGCAACGGCGCGCCCGGCTCTGCCGGCGCCCAGGACGTCTTACCGGATGAGGCCCAGGAACTGGCACAACGGGTCTGGTGGTACCTGTTGTTCGCGGGTATCCTGCTGCTGATCGCCGAAACCGTGCTGGCCCAGCGCTTGTCGCGCGCCACTCGGTGAGCTGTCGGGTCGATGGCCGCCCATAAAGGGCGGCCCTACATCGGAGATGCCGTAGATGGGTGAACTCAATCCGCGCGCGCAACTACTCGAGGTGGTCCGCCAGGTACGCCGGCGCTGGCGCATCAAGCTGGCGTTGCGCGGCGCGGTCGGCTTCCTGATTGCCGGCATCCTCGCCATCGTCGCGATGGCCTACGCGCTCGAGGCGCTCAAGTTCACGCCGGCGGCGATCCTCTCGTTCCGCATCGTCACCGGGTTCGTCCTGGTGGCCGCCGGCGCGTGGTTCTTCGCGCGGCCGCTGTCGCGCAAGGTCTCCGACGAACAGGTCGCGCTCTACCTCGAAGAACACGAGCCGTCGCTCGACTCCACCATCCTGAGCGCCATGGAAGCGGCGGAACGCCCGGGCGACTGGTCGCCCGAGTTGATCCGCCGGCTGGTCGAAAACGCCATCGACCGCGTGCGCGAGATCCACGAAGGCCAGCGCATCGAGCGCGACTCGATGGCACGCTACGCGTGGGTCGCCGGCGGCGTCGCCCTGGCGGCCCTCGCCCTGTTCACGTTCGGCCCCGCCTACCTGCGCCACACGCTGTCGGCGATCTTCGTGATCTCGCGCGACCTCGAAGCCGCGGCGCCGTATCGCATCGAGGTGACGCCCGGCAACGCCAAGGTCCCGAAGGGCGCGGACCAGATGATCAACGCCACCATCTCGGGCTTCGACGCCGCGGACGCCGCCATCCTGATCCGCAAGGCCTCGACGTCCGCGTTCGAGAAGGTGCCGATGGTGAAGGGCGAGAACGGCGCCTATGAAGGCATGCTGTTCGACCTCGCCGAACCGCTGGACTACGTCGTCGAAGCGGCCGGCGTGCGGTCGCCGCTGTACAAGCTGAACGTCGTCGAGCTGCCCTACGTGAAGAAGCTCGACCTCGAATACACCTATCCCGCTTACACCGGCCTCGAGCCGCGAACGATCGAAGACGGCGGCGACGTTGCGGTGCTCAAGGGCACCGACGTGCGCGTCACGGTCACGCCGACCATGGCGTCGAAGGGCGGACGCCTGGTGCTGGGCCCGCCTTCGCTCGCCCGGTCGGCGGGGAGCTTCGGCGAGGTCTCGCCGAAGCGGCCTTCGGCCGCGGAGGCGGACGACAACGAGAGCGTGCCGCTCGCGGCCAACGCCGACGGCACCCTGTCAGCGCAGTTCAAGGCGCAGCACGACGGCTTCTATCACGTCGAGCTCGACTCGGCGAGTGGCGAACGCCTGCCGGCCTCGCCGCAGTACACGGTTGACCTGCTGTCGGACCTCGCGCCCACGGTGAAGCTGTCGAAGCCCGGGCGCGACACCGACGCCACGCCCGTGCAGGAGTTCTTCGTCGAGGCGAAGGCCGACGATGACTACGCGGTGAAGAACCTGCAGTTGGTGTACTCGGTGAACGGCGGGCCCGAGAAGACCATCCGCCTGTTCGACGGCGCGCGGCCGGTGCCGGAAGTGACGGCCGGCCACACCTTCTACATGGAGGAGCTCGGCGTAAAGGCCGGGGATTCCGTGTCGTATTACGCCCGCGCCACCGACAACGACGCGGTCGCCGGCGCCAAGCAGGCGACCAGCGACATCTTCTTCCTGCGCATCCGGCCGTTCGATAAGAACTTCAAGCCGGCGACCTCGATGTCGGGTGGCGGCGGCGGTGGCGGTGGTGGCGGCGGCCAGGAAGTGGGCGCGCTGTCGCAGCAGCAGCGGCAGATCATTTCGGGCACCTTCAACATCCAGCGCGATCGCAAGACGATCAAGTCCGACAAGTTCCGCGCCGACATGGTGGTGCTGACGCTCGCGCAGAGCAAGCTGCGCGACCAGGTCAAGGGCCTGGTCGAGCGCATGAACAGCCGGCTCGTGGTGTCGGATCCGTCGTTCAAGAAGATCGCCGAGCTGCTGCCGAAGGCGGCCGAGCAGATGACCCTGGCGGAGAAGCAGCTGCAGGCACAGAAGCCTGACGGCGCGCTGCCGCCCGAGAACCTCGCGCTGCAGTTCCTCCAGCAGGCGGAAGAGGAATTCGAGCTGCAGGTGCAGACCGGACGCCAGGCCGGCGGCGGTGGTGGCGGCGGCGGTGCCGGCTCGATTGCCGAAGACCTGGCCGATTTGTTCAAGCTCGAACTGGACAAGATGGCCAATCAGTACGAGACCAACTCGCAGGCCTCGTCCCAGCAGCAGGACCAGCAGATCGACGAGCTGGCCGAGAAGTTGAAGGAGCTGGCGCGCCGGCAGGAGCAGGAGATCGAGCGCCAGCGCCGGCTCGCGTCGGGCCAGTCGGCCGGCAACTCCGGCGGTGACCTCCAGCGCGCGCTCGCCGAGCAGGCCGAAGAAGCGGCGCGGCAGCTCGAGAAGCTCTCGCGCGATCAGCAACGGCAGGATCTCGCCGACACCGCCCGCCAGTTGCGAAGCGCCGCCGAGGCGATGAAGCGGGCGGCCGCCAAGGGCGACCCGTCCGCGGGCGGGCAGGCCGCGGCCGCCGCCGAACGTCTGCGCGAGGCGCAGCGGCAACTGACCGGCAACCAGCAGGCGCGCGGCGAACGTGACGTGCGGGATGCGCAACGCCAGGCGGAAGAGATTGCCGAGGAACAGAAAGACATCGCCGCCGATGCGCGCGGCCTGCCGCAGGCCGGTCCCGATCGCCTGCAGCAGTCGCAGTTGCTGGGCCAGCGCAAGGACGCGCTCGAAAACAAGGTAGCCGGGCTCGAGAAGCAGCTCGATCGCATGGTGGGCGAGCAGACCAAGGACGCGAAAGACACCGCCCGCAAGTTGTCGGAAGCGGTCAGTGGCATTCGCGACAACAAGGTGAAGGAAAAGATCCGCTACTCGAAGAGCCTGCTCAGCTCGGGCGCGCCCGAACAGTACGCGCGCAACTTCGAGGAAGAGATCGGCGCCAACATCGAGGCGCTGCGCAACAAGTTGGGCGAAGCGGCCAACACGGTGGGCCAGCAGGGCCGCGCTCGCAGCACCGAAGCGCTCGACAAGGCGCGCGAGCTCGCCCGCGGCCTGGATTCGATGGGCCAGCGAATGGCGGAACGCTCACGCGAGGGTGCCAAAGGTGCCAATAGTGCCAACGGTGCCAAGGGTGCTGAAGGGCAGCAGGGCCAGCCCGGCAAAGAGGGCCAGCAAGGCCAGGACGGCAAGCAGGGCCAGCAGGGACAGCAAGGTCAGTCCGGTCAGCAGGGCAAGCCAGGGCAGCAAGGCCAGAGTGGCCAGCAGGGGCAGAGCGGCCAACAGGGACAGAGCGGGCAGTCCGGACAGCAGGGCCAGAGTGGCCAGTCAGGCCAGGGCGGACAACAGGGCCAGCCTGGTCAGCAGGGTGGCGGCGGCCGCGAAGACCTGGGTGGCCGCGCGAGCCTCGGCGGCTTCGGCGACGGCGGGTGGGCGGGCAGCGATCGGCGTCCGGGCAGCTTCTCGCCCGATGACATCCGCCAGTTTCGCGGCGAGGCCCGCCGCTGGGCGCAGGAAGGCCAGGCACTGCGCAACATGCTGCGCGAGCAGAACCTGGACCCGAAGGAACTCGACGAGATCATGAAGCGGCTCCGTGAGCTCGACTCCGAGCGTGTCTACCAGGACGTCGCCGAGCTCGAGCGGCTGCAGACCTTCGTCGCCGAAGGGCTCAAGCGGTTCGAGTACGGGTTGCGCCGCAAGGTCGGCGACGAAACGGACCGCGCCCTGGTCAACGGATCCGACGAAGTGCCGGCTGAATTCAAGGCGCTGGTCGAGGAGTACTACCGCTCGCTGTCGAGGACCAAGCCGCGTCAATGACCCGCATCGGCTGCGCTCTCGTCGTTGCATTGCTGCTGGCAGGCACGCTGGCAGAGGCGCAGCGCGGGTTCCGCGGCGGTCGCGGCCGGTTTGGCAGTGAATCAGGCGCGCCGCCGAAGTTCGCCACCGAGGCCGACTTCGACGGCAAGTTCCACCTGTGCCGGCTGATGTACACGCAAGTCCGCCAGCAGAACCTCGGCATGGGGTGGGGCACCGACTATCCCTACGCCGAGATCAACCTGTCGATCCGGCTCTCCGAGCTCACCAAGACGACCGTGGCGTTCGACGGCGCACGCAACCCCAATCACCTCGTCGTCCGGCCGACCGACGAGGCGCTGTTCCAGTGCCCCATCGTGATCGCCTCTGATCCGGGGAGCGCGGGATTTTCGGGGGCCGACGCCGACCGCCTGCGCGAGTATCTCGACAAGGGCGGCTTTCTCTGGGTCGACGACTTCTGGGGCGCGTATGCGTGGGAATCATTTGCCAGCGAGATTGCCAAGGTGCTGCCGCCGGGCGAGTTTCCGATCAAGGACCTGACGCCGGACCATGCGATTTTCCGCACGGTGTTCCCGATCACGCAGATCCCCCAGGTGCCGTCGATCAACTTCTGGCGCGGCAGCGGCGGCGAGACCTCGGAGATGGGCGAAGACAGCGCCCGGGCGCACATGGCCGCCATCACCGACAAACAGGGCCGCATCATGGTGTTGATGACGCACAACACCGACATCGCCGATTCGTGGGAACGCGAAGGCGAGGACCCGCGGTTCTTCTTCAACTTCTCGCCGAACGGCTACGCCGTCGGCCTCAACTCGCTCGTCTACGCGATGACGCACTGACATGGTCCGCGTCGCCCGCGCCTTCGCCGTCGCCCTCGTGCTCGTCGCCACCGTGGCCTCGGCACAGGAGCAGTGGGGCGGCTATCGCGGCTTCCGCCGCTTCCCGCCGCGCTACCCGACGCCCACCAGCTTCGACGGCGGCTTCAACTTCTGCCGCTTGATCTACACGAGCGATCGCCGGGAAGAGGGCGGCTCGGGCTGGTCCACCGACTACTGGGATGCCGACATCAACTTCTCGACGCGCCTCGGCGAGTTGACCAAGACCACCATCAGCCGGCAGCAAGGCGGCACGCCGAACCACTTGTCGGTGCGGATTTCAGATCCGCTGATCTTTCAGTGTCCATTCCTGAGCGCCACTGACGTCGGCACCGCGTTCTTTACCGATCAGGAAGCGGAGACGCTGCGCAACTACCTGCTCAAGGGCGGCTTTCTGTGGGTGGACGACTTCTGGGGCCCGTACGCGTGGGACAACTGGGTCGGCCAGATCAGCAAGGTGCTGTCACCGGCGCAGTTCCCGATTCGCGACATCGCGATGGACCATCCCATCCGCCGCACGCTGTTCGAGTTCACCGACCTGCCGCAGATCCCGTCGATCAGTTTCTGGCGCCGGAACGGCGGCCAGACCTCGGAGCGCTACGAGCTCAGCGAGGAGCCGCACCTGCGCGGCATCGCCGACGAGCACGGCCGGCTGATGGTGGTGATGACGCACAACACCGACATCTCGGACGCGTGGGAGAGGGAAGCGGAGGACCCGCGGTTTTTCTTCAGCTTCTCGCCGCAAGGCTACGCCGTCGGCCTTGACGTCGTTCTCTACGGCATGACCCACTGACGTCACCGGACGTTGGCCACAGAGGCCCAGAGGCCCAGATTTCGTGTCTCTTCGCAGGGCTGGGTTGTGTGCAATCAGGAACAGCCGAAGTGGCGCCGCAAGAGGTAGTGTCGTTCATGGGCTGCTTGACTGGCGTTGTGCACTGAGCAGTTCCCACTAACCGGCTCACCGGAAATTAGAGAGGGAGTTCGCCATGAATCTCATCGTTCTGCTAATCATTTTTCTGTTGTTGTTCGGCGGAGGAGGTTTCTACCTCGGTGGCCCGGCCGTGGGCGGTGGTCTTGGCGGCCTCATTCTCATCGTGCTGATTGTCATGCTGGTGAGTGGCAAACGGTTGTGAGCGTCGCCGCCGCCAGTTGAGGCGCATAATACGCCTTCGATGAGCTCCCAGGCACACCCTCACCGATCGCAGTTCAAGGTGCTCCGTCCCATCCCCACTCGCTGGATGGACAACGATCACTACGGCCACGTCAACAACGTCGCCTACTATTCATTCTTCGACACCGCGGTGAACGGATTCCTCATCGACGCGACCGGCTCCGACATCCGCGACCTGCCGGCCATCGGCATCGTCGCCGAGTCGGGGTGCCGGTTCCTTGAAGCGGTGACCTTTCCGGACACGATCCACGCCGGCATCGACGTCGAACGCCTGGGTACGACGAGCGTGGTCTACCGCATTGCGCTGTTCCGGGAGGGCAACGACAGTCCGTGCGCCGTGGGCCGGTTCGTCCACGTCTACGTGGACCGGACCACGCGCCGGCCGGTCTCGATTCCGGCCGCAATCAGAACCGTGCTCGACGGCTTGAAACAGGCGTAGAATGCGCAGCGTCCGGGAGGCGAACATGAGCGGTCGTTCGAAGCAGTCAATCGGTGCCGTCGTCGCGCTCGTGCTGGGTTGTGTCGTCGCCGCCATCGCGCCGGCCAGCGGGCAGGCGCCGCCGGCGAAGGCCAAGGGCTGGGTCGTGCCGCGCACCGCCGACGGCAAGCCCGATTTGCAGGGCAACTGGACCAACGAGACGCAAACGCCGCTGGAGCGGATGGGCGCCGGCGGGACGACGCTCACCGACGAGCAGGCCAAGGCGATCGAATCGCGCGCGCAACTGGTCGAAGAGATCCGCGACAAGCCGAGCGATCCCAATCGTGGCATCCCGCCCAAGGGCGGCGGCACCGGCGGGTTCTCCGCGCCGGGCCAGCAATCGTTCATCGAAATCATCTCCGAGGCCGCGGGCGGTGCGGTTGGCGGGTACAACGGCTTCTGGCTGGATCCCGGCCTGAGCGTCATCCGCATCGACGGCGTCGCGCGCAGCTCGATCATCATCGATCCGCCGAACGGCCGGCTGCCGCCACTCACCGACGCGGGCAAGAAGCGCCTGGCCGAGATTGCCGCGCGCGGCAAGAAGTTCGGCGAGTTCGATCACCCCGAGATGCGCCCGCTGTCCGACCGCTGCCTGCTCTCGTTCGGGTCGAACGCCGGGCCGCCGATGCTGCCGAACTACTTCTACAACAACAACTACACCATCGTGCAGACCAGGGATCACGTGATGATCCTGACGGAGATGAACCACGACGCGCGCATCATCCGCCTGAATGCGAAGGAGCATGGACCGGCAAGCCTCCAGCCGTGGTTCGGCGATTCCATCGGCCGTTGGGAAGGCGACACGCTGGTGGTGGAGACCACCAACATCAATCCCATGCAATTGAACCAGACCAGCATCCTGTGGGCGTATCGCGGCGCGTCGGAGAACCTGACGGTGACCGAGCGCTTCACGCGCACCGGGCCCGACACCATCAAGTATCGCTTTACGATGGAAGACCCCCAGACCTACACCGCGCCCTTTACCGGCGAGTTGCCGTTCAACCGCATTGACGAGATGGTCTACGAGTACGCCTGCCACGAGGGCAACCACGCCATGTCGAACATCCTGTCGGGTGAGCGGTCCCGCGAGCGGCAGGCGGCCGAACAGAAGAAGCCGCCGCAGTAGCGGAATGCTGGTGAATCATCCCAGGCAACGGCTCAGAAGCTAATCAGGTTCGTCAGCTTGACGGTCAACGCGCGCTCGAGCAGCCGGCCCGAGGTCGTGTCGCGCCGGTCGTTGAAGACGACGTAGAGGTCACTGAGCGGCCGGTAGAGGAAGTTGAAGCGGACGTTGGAGCTGAACTGGTGGGTGTCGGCGTTGTACTGCAGGAACGAATTGAGAAACAGGTGCGTCGAGAACGCGTACAACCCGCGCGTGACGACCAAGTGCGTGGTGAAGTGACCCTGGGGCAGCGTCACCTTGTTGACCGTGTAGTTCACGTCGAGATTCAAACGATGGCTCGGCTTCAAGTCCAGCGTGACGCCGGCCGATGTCTGCTGGCCATCCCAGAACTCACCCCAGATCACTCTGCCGCCGCCGCTGGCCCTCCGGCTGCGGTCGAGGCTGAAGTTCACCTCCTGCTGCATGTAGTCGTAATCGCCGGCCGGTATCGACACGTCGGCGCGGATGTCGAATGGCTCGATCAGCCGATCCCAGTTATGCGTGGCCTTGTAGGTGATGCTCGACGAGTTGTGAAACTGGGCGCCGCCGCTGATGTCCTGCTGTCGCGTTTCAACGCCGCCGCGCCACTTCGCGTAATAGTCGGCGCCGGCCGTGACGTTGAAGTTACGGATGTACTTGTGGTGAATCCGGGGCAGCACCGTGACGTTGGCGGCGTAGTGGTCGTTGTCGCGCCTGCGGACGAAGCCGACCTCGGGGTTGAAGTGAGCCTGCACCTGTTCGTATTGCCCGGACACCGTGAAATCGTTGTCGCGCCAGCTGACGCCGACGGCCTTGGCCGCGTCGCCGTCGGCGACGCCAGGTGTCTGGCTGTGCAGCCAGTACGACGTCACGTCCAGCTTCTGAAGAAACTGCAAGTTGGCGTCGACCCCGACGACGCGGTTGTAATCGCCGGGGCGGGTGGAGTTGCGATTGGTCACAATGGTGCCAATCCACGAGTTCGTGAAGAGGGTCTTCTTGAGCCGGCCGACGAGGAACGTGTTCGCCGGCGTGGTGTCGGTCGCCTCCGTTCGCATGGCGACCAGGCCGATGTCGTAGGTCCGCGCCTTGCCCGACACGCGCGCCCCGCCGGTGATGGGAATGGGCGTTCCGCTCGCGCTCAGGCCGATCTGCCGGCTGAAGAACGGTAGCAGGTTGTTGCCACTCCCGCCGGCGCCGCCGCCGCGCACGCCGAAGTTGAACAGGTCGCGGTTTTCAAGAAAGAACTCCCGCTTCTCTGGAAAGAACACGCTGAAGCGGGTCAGGTTCACCTGCTGCTGATCGGCTTCCACCTGCGAAAAATCCGTGCGGTAGCTGAGGTCGAGCTTGACCGATGGCGTCAGCGCGTACTTGAGGTCGAGGCCGGCGTCGAAGTCGAACGCCGAGGTGACGGTGCCTTGCGAGAACGACTCGCGCGGGCCGGCTCGCACGT
The DNA here is from genome assembly GCA_041659285.1 of Vicinamibacterales bacterium. NCBI lineage: Bacteria > Pseudomonadati > Acidobacteriota > Vicinamibacteria > Vicinamibacterales > Vicinamibacterales bacterium. The sequence continues at coordinate 351,468 of JBAZYO010000003.1, forward strand.
ACGGCTTGACCGTCAGGTTGCGTCCTTGATCGAGGCCGTCGAATCCGCGTAGCGTGCCCGCCAGCGAGGCCTTGAAGACGCGATACCGTCGTGGCAGCGGCGACCAGTGGCTGTCTTCGTTCGCACGGCGGAGGCGCCGGGTCATGTTCATGCCCCACTCGGGCGAGGCCGGACTCTTGAAGCGGAGCGTCTTGAGCGGGATCACCATTTCCGCGAACCATCCCTCGCTGGTGATTCGCGCCTTCGCCTCCCAGACGCCATCCCAGTCCTGGTTGTTCTGGTCGCCGTCGTTGAAGATTTCGGAATCGCGTCGCGCGCCGGCGGGGTTGATCGCGAAGAGCAATCCCGACCGGCGATCGCCCAGGGTGTCGAGAAACAGCGTGAAGCCGTCGCCCTCCTGGCCGGCAAAGTCCTCCTTCAGTTCGTTGACAATGATGCCTTCGGGGTGCGAGTCGTAGCACCAGACGCCGACGTAGAGGTTGCGCGAGTCGTACACGAACCTCGCTTCGGTGACCTCGCTGGCCGGCTGGCCGGGCCGAGGCTCCCATTGGATGAAATCGGTGGCCGGCCTGGCGCGCTTCCATGCCGGTTCGTCAAGCACTGCGTCGACTCGCATCGGCTCGTCGATACGAACGGCGTCAACGACGCGTTCCAGGTGCGCGGTGGCGTAGTCGATGGGATGGGCCGCCTGGCCCGCCGCCAGGCTCTGGGCAGGCGCGGGTCGTGCCACGAGGCAGCAGAACAGCAGACAGATGACCGCGCGCATGCAAGGGATCGCAGAGGGTCGAAGATGCCTTAGTGAATCATACCGGCGTCGCCGGCGGAATGCTTGAGCAGCGCCTTCATTTCCAGCAGCTCGATCATCGAATGGCAGCGCGCCAGCGGGCCGTGGCGCTCGAGCAGCGCCTGCCTCTCCAGCGGATCGAACTCCAGGTATTGCGCCAGCGCGTTGATCAGGTCTTCGTCCGGCATGTTCTGCGGCAGCCGGCTCTCCATCGTCCCCTCGAAGAGCGGGGCCAGCAGCGACTCAAGCTGGCGCCGGGCCCCCTTCAATTCATCCTTGTCGCCGGCTGACAAGGTCTCGTCGATGGGCGTGATGATGGCCCGGCGATAGAGCTGGCCGATGGCCGGATCCTCCTCGCCCAGCATCGTGAACTTATCGAGGCCGCGCAGCACCAGGTTGAACCGCCCCTCGTCCAGCCGCTCGGCGTGGGTGATGAGGCCGGTGCAGCCGACGCCGTAGACCGGCGGCCGCCCTTCGTAGTTGGTGTCGTGCCCCGGACGCAGCAACACCATGCCGATCAGGCGATCGCCGGCGAGCGCATCCGCCACCATCTGCCGGTACCGCGGCTCGAAGATGTGCAGCGGCAGGAAGACATTCGGGAACAGGATCACGGTCGGGAGGGGAAAGATCGGGAGTGACGACGGAAACATGATCAGTGAATCGTCTTGGTCTTCTTGTCCATGTAGTCCATCAGCACGTACTCCCCAAGCGTGTAGGGCGTCGTGAAGTAGGCCTTGCCGCGGCACATCGCGGCGACCCGGCGGACAAAGGCAACCAGGTCGTAGTCGCGGGCCAGCATGAAGGTGTTGATCATGATCCCCGCCTTCGCGCACGCCGACACTTCGGCCAGGGTCTCGCCGATCACGAACGGATCGAGGCCGAACGGGTTCTTGTAGATGCTGCCGTCCGGCTGGGTCAGCGCCGACGGCTTGCCGTCGGTGATCATGATGATCTGCCGCATGTCTTTGCGCTGGCGCTCGAGGATGCGGCGGGCCACGCGCAGGCCTTCGCGCGTGTTGGTGTAGTACGGCCCGACGCGCACGCGCCCGAGTTCCCGCAGCGGGATCTCTTCGGCGCTGTCATGGAACAGCACGGCATGAAGCGTGTCACCGGGATATTGCGTTCGAATGAGGTGCGACAGCGCCAGGGCCACGCGCTTGGCCGGGGTAAAGCGATCCTCGCCGTAGAGGATCATGCTGTGGCTGCAGTCGAGCATCAGCACGGTGGCGCAGGAGCTTTGATATTCGCCTTGCGCGACCATCAGGTCCGAATAGTCGATGTCGATGCCTGACGTATGAACGGCCGGGGCCTCGCCCTCGCCGGCGGCGGCCGCCGCTGCAGTCCGCTCCTCCGCCGCGCGCTGCACGACGTTGAGAATCGTCGCCGTGGCGTCGATGTTCATGACATCGCCAAACTCATACGGCTTCGGCGCGCCGCTGGTTTCGATGCCGGTGGACAGGTCGCGCGTGTCGTGACGGCCGGTGCTGCTGTGGCCGGATGAACCGAGCAGGTCGCGCAGAGCGCGATAGCCCAGGAAGTCGAGCGCCTTGTCGGTGACCTCGAACTTCACCTCGCCGGGTTCGCCCTCGCCGGGACCGCCGCCCTGGGCGCGCCGGGCCTTCTCGGGATCCAGGTCAGGCGGGGCGGTGATGTAGCCCGACTCCTTCATGCGCTCGATGATCTGCTGGATCAGATCCTCCAGCTGCTTGCCCTGAGCGAGGCGGTCGCTTTCGGCCGCCGAGTCGAAGGGGTCGCCGAACATCTTCTCGAGCGTGTCTTCGGGCAGCACCCCGCCGTTGAACAGCGCTTCGAGAATGGCGTCGTGCAGCGCCTGCATGGTGCGGTCGCTGTCGTCGCCGGTGTCGCGCGGGTTCCCGAACCCGCTCGACATCAGCAGGTCCGACAACTTCGACATGAGCTCGTCCATGTCGAGGTCGTCGAGCAGGTTGGGGACGTACTTCGTGTATTTGTATTTCATGTTGCCGGGGGCCCTGATCCCTGATCCCCGACTAGTTGTAGTACCGCTTCTTCTTCTTGCCGGTCGGGCTGTCGTCGTCATCATCCGGCGTCAGCACCGGCGCGCGGCTGTGCTGCGGTTGAGGGCGCCGGACCGGTTCGGTGGCGTGGTAGCCGCGCTCGTCGCTGCGGCTGATCTTCTTCTGCGAGTACAGCCCTTCGAGCGCGAAGTCGATCCCGGCGGCGAGCACCGGCACTGGCGCGTCCGGGGCAATGCCGGCCAGGTGCGCCAGTTCGAGCAAGCCCTGCACGCGCCTGGCCTGCGCCAGCAGCTCCGCGGACGAGGTGGTGTCCGACAGGCTGAGCGCGCCGCCGAGGTCGAACCATTCGATCACCGGCTTCAAGTCTGAGTCGCGGACGTAGCCGTCGAACACGTTCGAGACGGCCGCGCGCACCAGGTCGCGCGCCACCTGGTCGGCGCCCTTCAGCTCGCCTTCGTATTCCAGCTCGAACTTGCCGGTCATCGACGGCAGCGCCGCGTAGATATCGGTGACCCGCGCCACCGTCGGCGTCTCGCCGGTCGCCAGGGCGCGGCGCTCGGCGTTCGACACCGTGGTCTCGAGCACGCTGATCGGCAGGCGCTGGCTGACGCCGGAACGCTTGTCCACTTTCCGCTCGCCGCGGGCCTGGAAGGCGATTTCCTCGACCACTTCGCGGACGAAGCGGGGGACCTCGATGTCGCCGCCGCGCGCGACCCACGCCTCCTGCGACGTGATCTCGATCGCGTCGACGCGGCTCTGCATGTAGTGGGTGCGGATCTCGGCGCCGATGCGGTCCTTGAGCGGCGTGATGATCTTGCCGCGCGCCGTGTAGTCTTCGGGGTTGGCGGTGAAGGCGATCAGCACGTCGAGCGGCAGGCGCACCGGATAGCCCTTAATCTGGACGTCGCCTTCCTGCAGGATGTTGAACAGGCCGACCTGGATCTTGCCGGCGAGGTCGGGCAGTTCGTTGATGGCGAAAATGCCGCGGTTGGCGCGCGGCAGCAGGCCGAAGTGCATCGACAGCTCGCTGCCCAGTTGCAGGCCGCCCTTGGCGGCCTTGATCGGATCGATGTCGCCGATCATGTCGGCGATGGTCACGTCCGGGGTCGCCAGTTTCTCCACATAGCGCGCCTCGCGCGGCAACCAGCGGATGGGCAGGTCGTCGCCTTCCGCCTTGACGCGCGCCAGGCCGTACGCCGACAGCGGCGCCATCGGGTCGTCGTTGATCTCGCTGCCCGGAATGACCGGCAGCCACTCGTCCAGCAGCGTGGTGAGGGCGCGCAGGATGCGCGTTTTCGCCTGGCCGCGCAGGCCGAGCAGGATGAAGTGGTGCTTGGCCAGCACGGCGTTGACCAGTTGCGGCACGACCGTGTCGTCGTAGCCGATGATCCCGGGGAACAGCGTCTCCTTGCGGCGCAAGCGTTCCGCGAGGTTCTCGCGGACTTCGTCGCGGACCGGACGCCGGCGAACGTCTCCGCGCGCGATGGCCGCTTTCAGATGTCCGAGGGTCTCGAGACGGGGCGAAGACGACATATCCGGCTATTATGACTCGCCGCGCCTTCCCGAAGGTTCAGCCGGCGCCACCGCGCGCCGTGGCGAATACGGCCGGAGCGGCGGCAATTCGTACGAGACGCCTTTTCGCAGCACATCCAACGTCTGCAACGCCGTCAGCGGATAGATGGTCCGGAGGCCGTTGGGCATGGGCCGGTCGAACGGCTGGCCGAGCCGGAACCACCCGTCAGGGGTGATCACGAACGTGCCTGCGGTCCAGCCGGCCTTGCGGCGCGACGCCACCACCACGAAATCCACGTCCGGGAGGTCCGCCCACGGCCCGGGATACCGGCGATCGGGCTCGTCGGTGCCTTCGGCGGCCGTTCGCGTGCGATGCGAGGACCGCGCCGCGGCGGCATGGCGGGTGCGGTGGATGAGCGTGTCGATGCCGGTGAGGATGGGGTCGCCGAACGGCTCGTCGGTCCACCACGACACGGCGCGGATGAGTCCGCTGGCCATGAGATAACCGCACAACAGGCCGGCCGGCGTGAAGAACGCGAAGGTGAAGCCGGTGAGGAGCATCAGCGGCGGCGGCATGAACTCAATCCCCGCGGTGTTCGCGACCTGGTGGCTGTAGGCGACGAAGCCCTCGAGGCCGAACCCGAGCCCGGCCAGCAGCGTGAGCAGGCCCGAGACCGGCACCATGGCCTGCACGGGCAGATCGATCGCGTCCCAGTGCCGCCGCGGCAGCAGCGACGGGACAATGGCGAGGACCGCATCGACGAAGGGCCGCACGGGTGGAGTATAAGGGCGACCCATGCGAACATGACGTCGTGCCCGTGCCGGTCTTCGAGTCGCCACGCCCTCTGGTGTTCGCCCATCGCGGCGGCGCCAGGCTTGCGCCGGAGAATACGCTGGCCGCGCTCGACCACGGCCTGGCCCTGGGCGCCGACGGCATCGAGATCGACGTCCAACTGTCGGCGGACGGCGTGCCCATGGTCATCCACGACAAGACGCTCGACCGGACTACCGACCGGGTGGGCGCCGTGCACGACTTCACCGCCGACGAACTGGCGCGCGTCGACGCCGGCCACCGGTTCGAGCGCGACGGCGCGTTTCCCTTTCGCGGCCAGGGCATCGGCGTCCCGACGCTGCGCGCCGTGTTGGCGCGGCATCCCGAGACGCGCGTCATCATCGAGATGAAGGGTGGCGAGCCGGAACTGGCGCGGGCCGTGGCGCACGAGGTGCGGCACGCCGGCGCCGTGGATCGTGTATGCGTTGGCTCCTTCTACCAGGCCTCCATCGAAGCCTTGCGGGAAGAGGCGCCTGAGATCGTGACCAGCGCCTCGCAGCCGGAGGCGCGGTGGGCCCTGCACCGCTCGTGGGTGCGCTGGCCGTGGATTGGCCCGCGCCCGTACGTCGCGTTTCAGGTCCCCGAGCGCGCGGGACGGTTGCGCGTGGTGACGCCGGCGTTCGTGGACCAGGTGCATCGCGAGGGACAGGTGATCCAGGTGTGGGTGGTCAACGACGAGCCCGACATCCGCCGGCTGCTCGACTGGGGCGTCGATGGCCTGATCTCCGATCGGCCCGACGTCGCGGTGCCGGTCAACGCCGCGTGGTATAACGAGCGCCAAACCCCAGCATGAGCATGATCCCGCCGACCTTGAACGACGTCTACGCCGCGCGCGAGCGCATTGCGCCGCACCTGCAACGCACGCCCCTGCTGCGCCATCCGCTCCTCGACGAGGCCACCGGCCTGTCGACCTGGGTGAAACACGAGAACCACAACCCAACCTGCGCCTTCAAGGTACGGGGCGGCCTCAACCTGGTGGGCGCACTCTCCAAGGAGGAGAAGGCCCGCGGCATCGTCACGGCCAGCACCGGCAACCACGGGCAGTCGCTCGGGCTGGCCTCGCGGATTCACCGGGTCGCCTGCACGGTGTTCGTGCCCGAGGGCAACAACCCCGAGAAGAACGCCGCCATGCGCGCTTATGGCGCCACGGTGGAGGAGGGCGGCCAGGATTTCGACGAGGCGCGCGAGCGGTGCGAGCGGCGGGCCGCCGAGACCGGCGCGCGCTACGTGCATTCCGCCAATGAGCCGCTCCTGCTGGCCGGCGTCGGCACCTACGCGCTGGAGGTGTTCGAGCACCTGCCGCGGGCCGACGTGATCCTGGTGCCGATTGGCGGCGGCTCCGGCGCCTGCGGCCTGATCACGGTGCGCAACGCGCTGGGCGCGAAGACCAGGATCATCGGCGTCGGTGCCGTCAATGCTGACGGCGTCGAGAAGTCATGGCGTGGTCCCGAACGCGTCATCGGCGCGTCGGCCAACACGTTCGCGGAAGGCATGGCCACGCGCGTCACGTTTGACTTGACCTTCGACATCCTCAAGCAGCACCTGGACGACTTCATCCTGCTGACCGAAGACGAGCTGGCCGGCGGCGTGCGACTGGCGCTGCGCGCCACGCACAACCTGGCCGAGGGCGCCGGCTCGGCATCACTGGCCGCGGCGATGAAGCTGAAGGACCAGCTCAAAGGACAGTGCGTCGTCTGCATCATGAGCGGCGGCAACCTCGATCAAGCCAAGTTGAAGTGGATCGTCGGGTGACCACCCTCGACCGGCTCAATGCGTGGAAGGCCGCGGGCACCATCACCGACGCGCAGCACCTCACGCTGACGGCCCTGGTCCGCAAGGAGCGCGTGTCGGTCTACGTCGAGCTGAGCGCGCTCCTGTACATCGGCGTACTGTCGTTCGTCGGCGGGCTGATCTGGACGTTTCGCGCCTACGTCGCCGACCTCGGCGATGCCGCGATTCTCTCGTTCATGTCGCTGCTCGTCGCGGCCACCTTCTACTACTGCTTCACGAGGGCGGAGCCGTACGCCAACACCGAGGCGGAATCGCCGAATCTGGCGATGGACTACGTCCTCTACCTGGGGTGCCTGGTGTTGTCGGCGGAGATCGGCTACATCGAGTACCGCTTCCACATTTTCGACAACTGGCATCACCATCTGTTGATCGCGAGCGTGGTGTTCGGCGGCCTCGCGTATCGCTTCGACAATCGCTTCGTCCTGTCGTTGGCGCTGTCGTCACTGGCCGGATGGCTGGGCCTGCGCATATCGGGCCTCACCTTGGTGTCGGCGGATCCGCTGCGCGCCACCGCATTGTTGTATGCCGCATTCGTGGCCGGCATCGGCACCTGGCTGCACCGGCAGCAGATCAAGGCGCACTTTCTCGAGGTCTACCTGCACCTGGCCACCAACGTCGTGCTGGCGGCGCTGGCGTCCGGCATCGGCGAGCCGGCCATGGGCCTGGCCTACCTGGCGGGCCTCCTGTCCTTGTGTGGCGCCGCCATCGTCCTCGGTGTTCGCTACCGGCGCTTTGCCTTCGTGCTCTACGGGACGCTGTATGGATACGGCGGCATCAGCTTCAAGGTGCTCGAGAGCATCGGCGGGGTGACGGCGCACTTCCTCTACCTGTTCGTAACCGGTTCCCTGGTCCTGATCGCGCTGGTCGTGCTGGCGCGGCGGTTTGGCCGCGACGAATGAACGCATACGATCCGGACGATGAACAGGACATCAGGGTCGGCCGCCTGGTGGAGGACTGGACGCGGTCGGGCCTGCTGACGACCGAACAGCGCGAGGTGCTGATGCCGCAGGTGCACGTCGATCTGCGACGCACCAACCTCTTCCTGCGGATCACGCTGTTCCTGTTTGGGGGGATGATCTTGCAGGCCGGCCTTGGGCTGGTCGCCATCTTCATCGGCGCGTTCTTGAACCAGACGGTCGCGGCCGTGCTGTGCCTGCTGGCCGGCGGCGGGTGCTTCTGGCTGGCATCGCAACTGGTGAGCCGCTACAACCTCTATCGCTTCGGCGTCGAAGAGGCAGTGGCGCTTGGCGCGGTGGGCCTGGCTGCGGCAGGCGCCGCGATCCTGATTGCCGACCAGGGCAACTGGCCGATCATCGTCGGGTTGGCGGTGGCTGCGGCGGGGTTGGCCCTCCTCTACTACCGCTTCGGGTATGTCTACGCCGCCGTCCTCGCCATGGCGGCCGCCGCGGCGATCCCGTTTCAGTTTGGCGGTTCCGAATTCATCCAGCGGGTGACTGCAGTGATCGTGCTGGCCGCGATCGCCGCAGCGTTCCGGTTCAAGCGAGACGAGTACGGCGACGACTATCCCGGCGATGACTTCGCCGTGATCGAGGCCGCGGCGTGGCTCGGCATCTACCTGCTGGTGAACCTGCTGGCGTCAACCGGCTTCACGCACATCGGCAGGGGAGCCACGCTCTACTGGGTGACGTATGCCGGCATTTGGATGCTGCCGGCCGCCGGTCTCTGGGTGGCGCTGCGCGGACGCGAGCGGCCGCTGCTGATGGTCAGCATTGTGATGGCGCTCGCCACGCTGCTGTCGAACAAGGAGTACCTGGGGTCGCCGCGATACGAGTGGGATCCGATCGTGTTCGGCCTGTTGCTGATGGGCGTGGCGATTGCCGTGCGGCGCTGGCTCGCCTCTGGAGAAGGCGGCATGCGCCACGGCTACACGGCCTCCCGGCTCCTCGCCTCCGACAAGGGCAAGCTCGGCGCCTTGGCGATGGTGTCAGCGACCCAGGCGGAGGTGCCGGTCAGCGAAGCACCGTCCCCGGCCGCTCCCCCCCCCGTGGGCGGTGGCGGCCGGTCGGGCGGCGCCGGAGCGGGCGGGTCGTTTTGACCGATCCGGTTGGGGCGCCCGCATCGCGTGTGCGCACGCGCGTGCTGGGCTTCGCGTTCTCGCTCACCGCCATCACCTATCTCGATCGCATCTGCATCTCGGCCGCGGCGCCCTTCATGATGAAGGACCTCGGGTTGAGCGTGCTCGAGATGAGCGCCGTCTTCAGCGCGTTCACCCTGTCGTATTCGCTCTTCGAGGTGCCATCCGGCTGGCTGGGCGATGTCATCGGCCCGCGCCGCGTGCTCATGCGCATCGTGATCTGGTGGTCGGCGTTCACGATGGCGACCGGTGTCGTGCAGGGGTTCCGGTCGCTGCTGGCCGTGCGGTTCCTGTTCGGCGCCGGCGAAGCGGGCGCGTTCCCCAACCTGGCGCGGAGCCTGTCGCGGTGGTTCCCGCTGCGCGAGCGCGGCCGCGCCAACGGCGTCATGCTGCTCGGCTCGCGCTTTGGCGGCATGCTGTCGGCACCGATCGCGCTGTTCTGCATCACGCAGTGGGGCTGGCGCATCACCTTCGTCCTGTTCGGCAGCATCGGGATTGCCTGGGCCGCGGCGTGGTTTGCCTGGTATCGCGATCGGCCGGAAGACCATCCCGCGATTTCCGCCGCCGAAGTGGCGTGGATTCAGCAGGACGGCGGCGCGCCGACGCGGCACGCCACGCCGTGGGCCGCGATGTTCGCGAGCCGGAACCTCTACGCCATCTGCCTGATGTACTTCGCGTTCGGCTACGGGCTGTATTTCTACTTCACCTGGCTGCCCACCTATTTGATCACCGTGCTCGGGTTCTCGACGCTGGCCGGCGGCGCGTTTGCCGCATTACCGTTCCTGCTGGCGGGCATCGCCGACGTGGCGGGCGGCTGGCTGACCGACCACCTGTCGCGGACCCGCGGCCTCCGTGTCGGCCGCTGTTATCTCGGCTGCGCCTCGTTCTTGATGTGCGCGGTCCTGCTGTTCGGGTCCACCCTGATCGGCTCGCCGGTCGCCAAGGCCGTGTTGCTGGCGTTCGCGCTGGCCTCCGCGGATTTCGCGCTGAGCGCGGCCTGGGCCGTGCCGCTCGACATCGCCCCCGAACACGCCGGCGTCGTCACCGGCTGGATGAACACGCTCGGCAACCTCGGCGGCCTCCTCGGCCCCCTCGTCGTGGGTGTCGTCGTGGAGGAGTGGCAGTCGTGGGTCATCCCGTTCTACATTGCCGCCGCGATCTACGCGCTGGGCGCGCTGGCCTGGCTCGCCATCGATCCGACGACGCCGATCGAAGGACCGGCGCTATAGTGGCACCCATGGGGGAGGCATGGACATGAAGACACGAGTCATTGCGGCGGTCGTTCTCGCGTGGTTGCCGGCGGCGGCGTTGGCCCAGTCGCCGAAGGGCGCCACCTACATCACCGACGAGCAGGTCAAGGCGATCAACGCCGGTCCCGGCGTCGATCGGCAGATTGTCAACGTCGACATCGGCAAGTTGAACCTCGCCGTGGGCATCATCCACCGCGGGCGAAGCGGCGCACCTGCTGCGTCTGCTGCACCGGCTGCACCCGCTGCACCCGCTGCACCCGCTGCACCGGCCGCACCCGCCGAACCCTGCGGTGAGAGGGCCGGCAGCGCGCCGCCGGCCGGAACCGCGAGCGGCATCGCGCACGACGGCCAGACCGAAACCTACATCATCGTCTCCGGCGGCGGCACGCTCGTGACCGGCGGCCACATCGTGAATGGCCGCAAGTCGGCCCCCGAAAGCGCGGTCACCAAGGTGTTGAACGGGCCGTCCTGCAGCGGCGCCATTGCCGGTGCCGACGTCGTCCGGCAGGTGGTGAAGACCGGCGACATCATCATCATCCCCGCCGGCGTGCCACATGGCTGGTCCGACATTGCCGATCACGTGGACTACCTGAGCGTGCGGCCGGATCCGGACCGCGTGCTCGCGGCGGGCTACGTCAACCCGTTGATCAAGAAGTAACCGCCATGGTTCGTGTGGGGCGATGGGCGGTGGTGCTCGTGGCGTTTGCCGTGGCGTTGGGCGCCATGGGCTACGCGTACTACCGCAACGAATCCGGCCGGATTCACCGGGAGCGGTATGAGGCTATCGCGGCCATCGGCACCCTCAAAGCCGAGCACCTTCAGCAGTGGCGGCAGACTCGCCTCGACCACGCGGAGGCCCTGGTCCGCGCGCCCTCGGTGGCCGGCGACCTGGCGGCTCGTCAGGGGCGGCCCGATGCCGACATGAGCAGGGCTCGCGCCGTGATGGCAACGGGTACCGAGACTTACGGATACGCCGCCGCCTATGTGCTGTCACCGGACGGGCAGGCGCTGCTGGCGGCCGGCGGCCAGGGGGCCGGCCCCGGCAACTCTCCCACCGTGGGCGCCGCCCTCGCGGGCACCGGCTCGGTCATGGGGGCGTTCTTCCGAGGCGAGGACGGGCGCGTGTACGTGGACACCGCGGCCGCGGTCCGCGATAACCTCGGTCGCCCGCTCGGCGTCGTCGTGCTGCGAACCGACGCGCAACAGGCGCTGTTTCCCATGCTGCAAACCTGGCCCACGCCCAGCCCGACCGCCGAAACCGTGCTGGTGCGGCGGGACGGAGACGAGGTCGTGTTTCTCAACGAGCTGCGCCACCGCCCCGGCAGCGCGCTGAGCGCTCGAGAACCCATCACCCGCACGGAAATGCCGGCGGTGAAAGCCGTGCTCGGGGGCGTCGGGCCGTCTGAAGGCATCGATTATCGGGGCGTGGCCGTGCTGGCCGACCTTCGCCCGGTGCCCGATTCTGACTGGTTTCTCATCGCCAAGCTCGACGCCGACGAGGTGTGGGCCGAGGCCCGCTACCGGGCCGGTGTCGCCGTGGCCCTGGTCACGTTGATGGTCCTGGCGTGCGCCGCCGGGCTCGCTTCGTTCTACCGGAGCCGGCAGGCCGGCCAGTTTCGCGGCTTGTATGAGTCGCTGCGTGAGAACGACCAGCTGCTGCGCGAGGCCGAGGCGGTGGGGCAACTGGGCAGCTTCAAGTTCGACATCCCGGCCGACTCGTGGAGGAGCTCGGAGAACCTCGATCGCGTGCTGGGCATCGGCCCCGAGCATCCGCGGACGGTCGCCGGATGGCTGCAGGTGGTGCATCCCGCCGACCGTGACGAGATGGGGGCGTACCTGAAAGGGCTCCTGGCCGCTCGTGGACACTTCGATCGCGAGTACCGCATCATCCAAGCCCGCGGTCATGCGGAGCGATGGGTGCATGGGCGGGCCCGCGTTGACTACGCCCCCGACGGCACGCCGTTGCGCATGGTGGGCAGCATCCAGGACATCACCGCCGAACGGGCGGCCGAGCACGCGCGCCTGGCCGAGGACCAACGCTATCAACGCCAGCGCAACGCGCTGATCCAACTGGCCACCAGCGCGCCGCCCAAGGACGATGAATCCCTGACCCGGGCAATCCAGCAACTGACTGAGGTCGCGGCCCGCACACTGGACGTGGAGCGCGTGAGCATCTGGCGTTTCACGGGGCCGAAGACGGGGATTCGCTGTCTCGACTTGTACGAGCGCGAGGCCAATCGCCATTCGTCCGGTAGCGAACTCTCAACGGCGGACAACCCGCCGTACTTCCAGGCGCTCACCGAGGCGGACGTGTTGGCGGCCGACGATGCGCACCGCGACCCGCGCACGGCGGAGTTCTCGCCGGGCTACCTGACGCCGCTGGGCATTACCTCGATGATGGACGCCGTCATCCGGCTGGGAGGCGGGGTGTTCGGCGTCATCTGCTGCGAGCACACCGGCGGTGTGCGACGGTGGACCTACGACGAGCAGACGTTTGCCGTGGCGGTGGCCAATCTCGTGGCGATGTCCCTGACGGGACTGGAGGGCGGCCCCAAGGCGATTCGCGAAGTGCCTACTCGATCCTGACGCGGCCGTCCGGCTCGATGAACCCCCGGTGGGGCGCGGCCGGGTCGATGCGGCCGCCGAGGATCGTGTAGATGAAGTACTTGTCCATCGACGGGTGCACCGCGAACGTGACGCGGATATCGCGCAACACCGGCGCCTGCGCCGCCAGGCTCTTCGAACCAATCAGCATCGCTCGATACTCCGGGTACTTGAACGTCAGCTTCGATTGGGCAATCCGCGCCGGCTGCAGCACCAGCACGCCGGCGAGCAGCACCAGGCCGATGCCCTGCACCACCCTCGGCCACGGCAGCGCCGCGATCGCGAGGCTGTAGGCGAGGGCCATCGACGTGGTCAGCGTCAGGAACCAGTAGCTGTCGTACGGCCGCGTCCAGGTCGCGAAGAGCACGACCGCCGTCGCCAGGCATCCCACCGACACCGCGACCAGCGGGATGTCGCGTCGCCAGCGCGCCAGCACGACGATCATGACGGCCAGCGTCGGCCACCGGAACGTCCACGCGCCCATCTGGCGCACCAGCAGATCGCCGGTCGTGTCGACGACCATGGAATAGCTCTTGAGCACGTTGACCGACGACGCCTGGGTGAAGCTGTCGATGACAACGGTCGGCGCGAGCGGCGTGCCGAGATCGCGGATCTGCGCCACCAGGTAGGGCAGTTGCAGCGCGGCCACCACCGCCATCACCAGCGCCGCGGCCTCGAGCGCGCGGCGCCACTGCCGGCCGGCGAGCGGCATCGCCACGAGCGCCGCCAGGATCGGGACGCCGACAAAGGCGCCGGTGGAGTGCGCCTGCAGCGCCATCCAGGCGACCGCCGCCGTGACGGCGATGCGCCAGCGCGCCGGCTCCTTGCCGAGGGTGAGCACCAGCGCCATGGCCATCTTGGCCAGCGCGGCGGCGACCGGCGGGTTCCAGATCACCGCCGACAGCCCGAGGTCGAACGGCGCCGACACCACGAACAGTGACGTCGCCAGCGCCAGGGCCATTGGCAGGCGCTGCAGCAGGACGAACAGCAGGCAGGTGTCGCCCGCGGTCTGCAGCACCGCCACGATGATGCCGCCGGTGTGGGGGAGGTTGTCGGTGAAGGGACCGATGATCACGCGGCCGAGCCAGAGCAGCCAGTAGAAGATCGGCCCCAGCGTGTGCCCGCCGGCCAGGCTGGGAGGGCCGGTGAGCGGCAAGTCCCGCCAGTTACTCAGTGCCACCGTCCAGTCGCGAATCTGATCGCCCAGCATCAGGAAGGTGCTGGTGATGTCGTAGGTCCGAATCAGCAGGACGTAGACGAAGAAGGCGGCCGCGATGGCGATTCGGAGTCGCGGCGTCTTCATTGAGCGGAAATTCTACCTCTGACCTTGCGAAGGACGGTGTCGTACATCGACGGCGTCACGGTTCCGGTATTGGTGTTCTGCCTGGACGGATGGTACATCCCCACCAGCGTCAACCCGTCATTGCTCCAGGTCGCGCCGTGCGCGAAGGCCGGTCGCGGGCGGGGAAGAGCATCGCCGCGTCGCACCAGCAGCTTCATCCAAGCCTCCCAGGCGATCCTGCCGAGCGCCACGACGATCTCGAGATTGGGCAACGCCGCGACCTCGTTCACGAGGTGATCGAGGCACTGGTCCACTTCCTCCGGTAACGGCTTGTTGGCCGGCGGCGCGCACCGCACGGCCGCCGCGATGTAGACATCCTCCAACACCAGCCCATCGTCCGCGCGTTGCGACGTGGCGCGGTTGGCGAAGCCGGCGCGCTGCAGGGCCGCCATCAGGAAGTCGCCGGATCCGCCGGTGCCGTCCCCGGTGAAGACCCGCCCTGTGCGGTTGGCGCCGTGGGCCGCCGGCGCCAGGCCCAGCACCAGGATGCGGGCCATGGGGTCGCCAAACCCGGGCACCGGGCGGGCCCAATAGGTGTCCTGGCGGTAGGCGGCCCGCTTCACCCGGCCGACCTCCTGGCAATAGGTCCGCAGGCGTGGGCAGCGGTCGCAGCTAATGATGGCGGTCCGAACGGCCGACAGAACAAGGGGGCGATTACCGCGAGAATGGCTCATGTGTATGCGTTGCAGCATGTTACAAGCCGTCTAGCCCGGCTCGCCGCTTTCATTTCCCCCCCAATCCCGGTAAAATGGTCCGGTTATCCAAACGACGGGAAAGTTCGCTCCTATAAGGAAGGTAATAGTCGGCCATGAGAAATACCGCTCCTACCGATGCCGCCCAGCTCGAAGCCCTCGAAACCCGGGAGTGGCTTGATTCGCTGGACGACGTAATGAAGCACGGCGGCCCGGCCCGCGTCGGCAGCCTGCTTCGCGAGCTTGGCATTCATGCCCAGAAGTCGGGTGTCCGCCTCCCTTTCACGGCCAACACGCCGTACATCAACACCATCAACGCCGACGAGCAGGTCCCGTACCCGGGCAGCCGCGAGATCGAGCGCCGCATCAAGAGCCTCGTTCGCTGGAACGCCATGGCCATGGTGGTGCGCGCCAATCGCGTCGAAGACGGCATTGGCGGTCACATCTCGACCTTCGCCTCGTCCGCGACACTCTACGAGGTGGCCTATAACCACTTCTTCCGCGGTCGCGACAATGGCAACGAAGGCGACGTGGTGTTCTTCCAGGGCCACGGCTCGCCGGGTATTTACGCCCGCGCCTTCCTCGAGGGCCGGCTCTCGAACGAGCAGCTGGTGAACTTCCGCCGCGAGTTTGCCACGGGCGGCGGCCTGTCGTCGTATCCGCACCCGTGGCTGATGCCCGACTTCTGGGAGTTCCCGACGGTGTCGATGGGCCTCGGCCCGATCATGGCCATCTACCAGGCCCGCTTCACCCGCTACCTGGAAGACCGCGGCCTCAAGCCGAAGACCGACGCCAAGGTGTGGGCGTTCCTCGGCGACGGCGAAACCGATGAACCCGAGTCGCTCGGCGCCATCACGCTCGCGTCGCGCGAGAAACTCGACAACCTGATCTTCGTGATCAACTGCAACCTGCAGCGGCTCGACGGCCCGGTGCGCGGCAACGGCCAGATCATCCAGGAACTCGAGGCCATTTTCCGTGGCGCTGGCTGGAACGTCGTCAAGTGCATCTGGGGCTCGGAATGGGACGCCCTGCTCGAGAAAGACACCGACAACCTGCTCGTCAAGCGCATGGGCGAGATCGTCGATGGCGAGTATCAGAAGTACGCCGTCGAATCAGGCGGCTACGTCCGCAAGCATTTCTGGGGCGCCGACCCGCGGCTGCTCGAGATGGTCAAGCACCTCTCGGATGAGCAGCTCAAGAAGCTCACGCTCGGCGGCCACGACCCGGAGAAGGTGTTCAACGCGTTCAAGCGCGCCACCGAAACCAAGGGCATGCCGACGCTGGTGCTCGCCCGCACCATCAAGGGCTACGGCGTCGGCGAGTCCGGCGAAGGCAAGAACGTCACCCACCAGCAGAAGAAGCTCAACGACGAGGAAATCAAGGCGTTCCGCACTCGCTTCGGCATCCCGATTTCGGATGACGACGTCAAGGACGCGCCGTTCTACCGTCCGGCGCCCGACAGCGTCGAGATGAAGTACATCCAGGAGCGCCGCGCGGCGCTGCACGGTTCGGTGCCGAAGCGGGTGGTCCGCACCGCACCGATGCAGACCGAGTTAGGCGATGCCTTCGACGAGTTCCACCAGGGCACCGGCGATCGCACGGCCTCGACGACCATGGTGTTCGTGAAGATGCTGTCGAAGCTCCTCAAGGACGAGCACATCGGCAAGTTCGTGGTGCCGATTGTCCCGGACGAGGCGCGCACGTTCGGCATGGAAGCGCTGTTCCGCCAGGTCGGCATCTACGCGCACAGCGGCCAGCTCTACGAGCCGGTGGACCGCGACACGCTGCTGTATTACAAGGAAGCCGCCGACGGCCAGATCCTCGAAGAGGGCATCAACGAGGCCGGCGCGATGTCGTCGTTCATCGCCGCGGGCACCTCCTACGCGACGCACGGGATCAACATGATCCCGTTCTTCATCTTCTATTCGATGTTCGGCTTCCAGCGCGTCGGCGACCTGATCTGGGCCGGCGCCGACATGCGGATGAAGGGCTTCGTGGTGGGCGGCACCGCCGGCCGCACCACGCTCAACGGCGAAGGCCTGCAGCACGAAGACGGCCAGAGCCACGTGCTGGCGCTGCCGGTGCCGACCTGCCAGTCGTACGATCCCGCCTTCGCCTACGAGCTGGCGGTGATCATCGAAGACGGCATCAAGCGCATGTATCACGATCAGGAAGACGTGTTCTATTACCTGACCGTGATGAACGAGCAGTACCAGCACCCGGTGATGCCGGAAGGCGTGCAGGAAGGCATCCTCAAGGGGATGTACGTCTGCAAGCCGACCAGCAAGCCGAAGGCCAAGCTGCGCGCGCAGTTGTTCGGCAGCGGCACCATCCTGCTGCAGGCACTCGAGGCGCAGAAGATTCTCGAGGAGAAGTACAACGTCGGCGCCGACGTGTGGAGCGTCACCAGCTACGTGAACCTCTATCGCGACGGTCACGCCTGCGACCGCTGGAACCGCCTGCACCCGACCGAGGCGCCGCGCGTGCCGTACGTCACCCGGGTCACCAAGGACGCGCCCGGCGTGTTCGTGGCCGCCTCCGATTACCTCAAGACGCTGCCGGACGCGATCGACCGCTGGCTGCCGCGGCCGCTGCAGGCGCTCGGCACCGACGGCTTCGGCCGCAGCGACTCCCGCGCCGCGCTCCGCAACTTCTTCGAAGTGGACGCACGCTTCATCGTGCTGGCGACCCTGCACTCGTTGATGGAAGACAAGCAGATCGAGCCGAAGGTCGTGGCTCAGGCGATCAAGGACCTCGGCATCGACGCCGAGAAGTCGAACCCGGCGGTGAGCTAAACGTGGCCGATTTTATTCTCCCGAATCTCGGTGACGGCGTCGCCCAGGGCGACGTCCTCAAGGTGCTGGTCAAGGTCGGCGACACCATCAAAGTCGATCAGCCGGTGGTCGAACTCGAAACCGACAAGGCGACCATCGAAGTGCCATCCGACGTGGCCGGCACGGTGAAGGAAATTCGCGCCAAGGCCGGCGACAAGCTGAAACCGGGCCAGGTCGTTCTCATCATGGAGAACGGGGCCTCGGCAGGTGCATCGAGTGCGGCACCTGCTGCACCTGTTGCACCCGAAGTCCCGGCTGCACCCGTGGCCGCGGACCGGCCGAAGGTGGTTGATATCGCCGCGGGCCGTCCGGCCCCCGCGCCGGTTGCGGCGCCGGCACCGGCGGCCGCATCAGTGCTGACGTCGGCACCGGCCGCGCCATCGGTCCGGCGTCTCGCGCGCGAGATCGGCGTCGACGTGAGCCAGGTCACGGGCACCGGTCCTGGTGGACGTATTACCCAGGACGACGTCAAGGAATTCGCGAAGCGGGTGATGAACAGCTTCGGTAGCGGCGGCCAGGCGGCCGCGGCGGCCCGTCCCGCGGGTTCCGGTCCGGCGCTGCCGGACTTCTCCAAGTGGGGCGAGGTCGAGCGCAAGGCCATGTCGGGCATTCGCCGCAAGACGGCGGAGCACCTGAGCCACGCGTGGAACACCATCCCGCACGTCACCCAGTTCGACAAGGCCGACATCACCGGCCTCGAGCAGATGCGCAAGAAGTACCGTGGCGAGGCCGAGAAGGCCGGCGGCAACCTCACGGTCACCGCCGTCGCCGCCAAGGTGATTGCCACCGCCCTCAAGGCGTTCCCGCAGTTCAACGCGTCGGTGGACGCGGCGGGTGAGGCGATTGTCTACAAGAAGTACATCAACGTCGGCATTGCCGTGGACACCGAGAACGGCCTGCTGGTGCCGGTGATCCGCAACGCCGATCAGAAGAACCTGATCGAGTTGTCGGTGGAGATCAACCAGCTCGCCGACAAGGCGAAGGCGCGCAAGCTGACGCTCGACGACATGTCGGGCGGCTCGATGTCGATCTCGAACCTGGGCGGCATTGGCGGCACGTCGTTCACGCCGATCATCAACTGGCCCGAGGTCGCGATTCTCGGCATCTCGCGCGGCGTGCTCGAGCCGGTGTGGAACGGCACGACGTTCGAGCCCCGGCAGATGCTGCCGCTCTCGCTCAGCTACGATCACCGCTTGATCGATGGCGCGGACGCCATTCGCTTCCTGCGCTGGGTCGCCGAAGCGCTCGAGAATCCCTTCACGCTGGCTCTCAGGGGTTGACCGTGGCGCATCACGTTGCAGTAATCGGCGCCGGGCCGGGAGGCTACGCCGCAGCGTTTTACGCCGCGGACCTGGGTCTGCGAGTCACCCTCATCGACAACGAGAAGAACCCGGGCGGCGTGTGCCTGTACCGCGGCTGCATTCCGTCCAAGGCGCTGCTGCACGTCGCCAAGGTGCTGGACGAGGCGAAGCACGCCACGGACTGGGGCATCGACTTCGGCGCGCCGAAGATTGACGTCAACAAGCTCCGCGACTACAAGAACCGCGTCGTCGAGAAGCTGACCAGCGGCACCGGCCAGGTGTCGAAGTTTCGCAAGGTGAACTACGTCCAGGGCTGGGCGTCGATTGTCGATGCCAAGACCATCCAGGTGAAGAAGGCGGATGGCGGGGAAGAGACCATCACCGTTGACTACATGATCGTGGCGACCGGCTCGACGCCGACGAAGATCCCGTCGCTGTCGATCGACTCGCCGCGCGTGCTGGATTCGACCACCGCGCTGGACCTGCCGGAAATCCCGAAGACCATGCTCGTCGTCGGCGGCGGCTACATCGGGTTGGAGCTGGGCTCGGTCTACGCGGCGCTCGGCACCAGGGTGTCGGTGGTCGAGATGACGCCCGGGCTGCTGCCCGGCGCCGACCGCGACCTGGTGAAGTTCCTGTCGCAGCGCATCGAGAAGATCTACGACAAGGTGATGGTCTCGACCAAGGTGACGTCGATGAAGGCGTCGAAGGACGCGGTCACGGTCTCGTTCGAAGGCGAGGGCGCGCCGAAGGAAGCCACCTACGATTACGTGCTGGTGTCGATTGGCCGGCGTCCGAATGCCACTATCGCGGGCCTGAACAAGACCAAGGTCAAGGTTGACGCCAAGGGCTTCATCGAGACCGACGGCCAGCGCCGCACCGCCGAGCCGACCATCTTCGCCATCGGCGACGTGGCGGGCGAGCCGATGCTCGCGCACAAGGCGTCGCACGAGGCGCGCGTCGCCGTGGAGGCCATCGAGGGCCACAAGGCGGTGTTCGAACCCGCGGCGATTCCCGCGGTCGTCTTCACTGATCCGGAAATCGCGTGGGCGGGCCTCACGGAAGCCGATGCCGAGAAGCAGGGCATCAAGGTGGACGTGGCCAAGTTCCCGTGGCCGGCCTCAGGCCGCGCGATTGCCATCGATCGCACCGACGGCATGACCAAGCTCCTGATCGAGCCGGAGACCGAGCGCATTCTCGGCGTCGGCATCGTCGGATCGGGCGCGGGCGAGTTGATCGCCGAGGGCGTGCTGGCGATCGAGATGGGCGCCACCGCGTCAGACGTGAAGCTCACCATCCACCCGCATCCGACGCTGTCGGAGACGGTGATGGAGGCGGCCGAGATGTTCTTCGGCCAGGCGACGCACGTTTATAAACCTAAACGGAAAGTTTAGAAACCAGCCGGTGCCTTGGGTGCGAAGAGTGCCTGGGGTGCCTAAGGGGTTGGTGCCGCGGTGCCGGCGGGTGCTTGCGATCGTAACAGCGAGCGCAGCAAGCCCGGTCATCAGCGGCAGCACCCACCACGCCGGCCGCCGGAAGTTCGCTACCCTGAAGATCGAGGCGATGCGGCCATCCATGGCTAGCATCGCGAACCACGCGACACCCCACCACACGAACGCGCGCATCACGGTGGGCCGGAGCACGCCGGCCAGGTTCCAGCCGATGATCCCGAACAGCACCGCGAGCATCGGCAAGCTCGATCGCAGCAGGCGCTGCCACGGTGTGGGCTCCGGGTGATCGACCCGTTGGGTCTCGGCCCACGTGAGGAACTTCTCGTAGCTGGCTCGGCGGGTCTCTGGGGTTGATGGCTCGCGAAGGTGCCGGTAGACGGAGCCAGGATATTGGTAGCGGCCGGCACGATCGTTGGCGAGGGATCTCTGGTACATCCGCTCGTTCTGTTCTGCGGTGAGCTGATAGCCATCGGGGCTTGGTAGCACGACGATCGCCGCTGCGGT
This sequence comes from Vicinamibacterales bacterium, assembly GCA_041659285.1. Lineage (NCBI taxonomy): Bacteria > Pseudomonadati > Acidobacteriota > Vicinamibacteria > Vicinamibacterales > Vicinamibacterales bacterium. The sequence continues at coordinate 372,457 of JBAZYO010000003.1, forward strand.
GAAGAGCGCTCCGGCTGCCAGCCAGAGCGTGGCCGTTCGGCCGGTGACTCGCGCGTCACGCCGCAACAGGAACAGGGCGGGCAGCAACGCCGTCGCGAACGCGGTGACGACTGCGCTGCGCAGGGCGAGTTCCAGCAACACGTCTGCCGGAAAGTCGGCGCCGGTCGCGCGCGCATTGACGATGGCCATCTCGGACGCAATGCCCAGGCCCATCGCCGTGGCCAACGCGAGCAGGCTGTACTTCCACATACCGGTGTCCTCCGTGAGCGCGTGCCGCAGTCCGCAGCTCGCCACCGTCAACATGAACGCGAGAGAGCCGCGCGCGATGACCGCCGCGCGAGCAGAGGATGAATGCGCGTGGCGAAGTTCGCGGTCCCAATCCGCGAGCAGCGGCTCGAAGACCTGCCGTCCTGAGGATTCACCGCACAGCCACGTCGCAAGTGCGAGCAGGCGCGTCACGCCCGCGCCTCGAGTCGTCTTGACCGCGATTGCTGAAGGAGGCCCATCGTTCCGAATCCGACAACCGGCAGCCAGAGTCCGGTGCCCGGCAGCAAATCAAGCCGGTTCTCGAAACTGAGTCCCGAAAAAAAGAGGCCGTAGAATGCGGCGTAAGCGGCGATGGTCGCGACGCTGGCCGGCACAGGCGAGTAACGGTGGTTACGCGGCCGCTCGAGCCCGACCCATCGCAGCCACAACAGGAGCACTGGCAGTATCGCCAGCACGGCGCGCTGGTTCAGCTCCTTGCGGACATAACCCGCGCGGTTGAAACGCGTCGCCGCAGACGCCCTCGACGGATCGGCGATGAGCGCGGAAGTGGAAAGCTCACGGAGGCCAGGCGCGGGGTAGCCATGGCGCCCTTCCCTCGCAACCGCCACGCGCCAGACCTGGTTCGACGCCGGAACGACCCAGCCACAGAAAAGCATCATCAACGCGAAGGCCACTATGCCGAGCTTGAGCGCGGTGGCCCGTTGCACGTGTTCGGGAAGTGGTTCGTAGCGGCGAATGGCGTCGACAGCCGCGACCATCGCGAACGGGAACACCGACGTCATGGTCGAGGGCAAGATTGCGAGATTCAGCAGTCCGAGCGACCAGACATTGTCGATCTGCATCGACATTTGAATGGCCAGGATGACTGCGATCGTGAGCGTGATGCCGGCAATCCTCCTCACCACGCGATCCGTGACGGTAGACGGCGCAGGAGTGCTGACCAGGTGCGGGCTTGAGACAATCGCCGCGCAAACGAATGCCGCCAGGCCTCGAGCTGTGGCCCAGGGACGGCGTGGCGCCGGGCTATCGTGCCACTCGCGTTGCCAGTCAGCCACTAGTGGCTCAAACACGTTCGCGACGACCGTTGGCGAGAACCAGAGGCGCGCGAACGCGAGCTGTCGGCTACCAGGCATCATCAGATTCCCTGCGGCTCTGCGTTGGCCGCGAAAGACGACTCGGCCGCCTGCCAGGCGGCCAGCACGCGCATGGCCAACCCGGTGGGGCGATAGAGCCGTCGGGGCAGGCCGATGGCGCCTTCGGGCATGGCCTCCTGGCGCGACTCGAGGTAGCCCTTTTCGTGCATCCGGCCGAGCGTCACATAGACCGTGCCGCGCTTCAGCTGGCCGCCGGATTGCTCAACCATTTGCAGGCCGAACAACTCGCCTTGGTGGGCCAGCAGTTCGACAATCAGGCGTTCGGTGGTCGAAAACTTTGGCAGTATCTCGCTCACGGCAGTGATTATCGATCTTACATGAAGTAAGTCAAGAGGAATTCCGCACCCTAGGCACCTCAGGCACCCCTAGGCACCCCTAGGCACCTTAAACGTCCTATACTCCTGCGGCAGTGAAGCGCCTTCTCTCGATTCCGATATTGGTGTGTCTCCTCGCGCTGCCCCTGGCCGCCCGGGAACAGACCCCCGCAAAGCCCATCCCGACGCCCGCCGCGTCGCACGCCGTGGCCATGCCGGCAACGACGCAGGTCGAGGTGGTGTCGCAATACTGCGCGACCTGCCATAGCGAGCGCGGCAAGGCCGGCGGGCTGTCACTGGCGGGGTGGGACACCAAGCGGGCCTCCGATCACCGCGACGTCACCGAGAAGATGATTCACAAGCTGCGCGCCGGCATGATGCCGCCGAGCGGCGCCAAGCGGCCGGCGGACGCCGTGATGGCGCAGTTGGTGGGCGCGCTCGAGTCGCGGATGGATGCCATCGCCGCCGCGGATCCGAATCCCGGCTGGCGTCCCTTCCAGCGCCTGAACCGCGCCGAGTACGCGCGCGAGATCAAATACCTGCTCGGCCTCGACGTCGACGTCACCGCGTTCCTGCCCGCCGACACCATCAGCGACGGCTTCGACAACGTCGCCGACGTGCAGACCTTCTCGCCGACCTTGATGGAAGGCTACCTGCGCGCCGCCAGCCGCATCGCCATGCTCGCCATCGGCGACCCTGAGAGCACCGCGACCCAGGCCACCTTCAAGCTGCCCAAGACCGCGTCGCAGATGGAACGTGTGGACGGCGCGCCGCCCGGCACGCGCGGCGGCATTTCAGTGGAGCACATCTTCCCGGCGGACGGCGAGTACGTGTTCAGCCTCGACTTTTTCGCTGAGCCGCTCGGGTTCCTGTTTGGCAACACGGTCACCGGTGAGCAGATCGAAGTGTCGCTGGACGGTGCCCGGCTCGCGGTGTTCACCATCGACCCGAAGATGAGCGAGGAGAAGACCGGCCTCACCGTCAAGACCGCGCCGCTCAGTGTCAAGGCCGGCCCGCATCGCGTGACCGCGGCGTTCATTCAGCGCTACGAAGGCCTGATCAACGACCTGATCGCGCCGATCGATCACACGATGGCGGATACCGAGATCGGCACCGCCTTTGGCATCACCACGCTGCCGCACTTGCGTAGCCTGAGTGTCGTCGGGCCGCACAAGGTGACCGGCGTGTCGGATACGCCGAGCCGGCGCCAGGTGTTCACGTGCCGGCCGATGTCGGCGGCCGATGAAGACGTCTGCGCCGCGCAGATCGTGCGCGGCCTCGCCACGCACGCGTTCCGGAGACCGGTGGCTGAGAAGGACCTGGTACGGCTGCTGTCGTTCTATGCCCGCGGCCGCAAGGAGAAGAACTTCGAGTTCGGGATCACGAAGGCGCTCGAAGCCGTGCTCGCCAGCCCGCAGTTCCTGCTCCGGGTGGAAGAGCAGCCGGCGCGCCTGGCCACCAGCAACTATCGGCTTGCCGACTACGAATTGGCCTCGCGGCTGTCGTTCTTCCTGTGGGGGACCGGTCCCGATTCCGAACTGCTGAAGCTGGCCGGCCGTGGCGGCCTCAGCCTGCCGGGTGCCTTGACGAAGCAGGCGCGCCGCATGCTGGCGTCACCGCGCGCGGATGCGCTGGCGACCAGGTTCGCCGCGCAGTGGCTGCGTCTGCAGGATCTGGAACGCGTGATACCGGATCCGATCCTGTATCCGTATTCCGACCGGACGCTGTCCCTCGCGCTCAAGAAAGAGACCGAGCTGTTCTTCGACAGCCTGGTCCGCGAGGATCGCAGCCTGTTCGAGCTGCTGACCGCCGACTACACGTTCGCCAACGAGCGTGTGGCGCGCCACTACGGCATCCCCAACGTCACCGGCCCGGCCTTCCGCCGCGTGCCCGTGCCCGAGGAACGCCGCGGCATTCTGGGCCACGGCAGCGTGCTCACGCTCACCTCCATCGCCGATCGCACCTCGCCGGTCATGCGCGGCAAGTGGGTGATGGAAGTGCTGCTCGGGTCGCCGCCGCCACCACCGCCGCCCAACGTGCCGGCTCTCGAAGAGACCAAGGGCACCACCGACACGGGCGCGGCGCTGTCGGTGCGCCAGCGGATGGAGCAGCACCGCAGCAACCCGGCCTGCACCTCGTGCCACCGCGTGATCGACCCACTCGGCCTCGCGCTCGAGCCCTTCGACGCCACCGGCAAATGGCGCGTGAAAGACGGCGGCGCGGTCGTGGATGCCTCGGGCGTCCTCTTCGATGGCACCAAAATCGACGGCCCCGCCGGCTTGCGTGCTGCGGTGTTGCGTCACAAGGACGCGTTCCTTCTCAGTTTCACGCGCAGCTTCATGACCTACGCGCTGGGCCGCCGCATCGAAGCCGCCGACATGCCGGCCGTGCGCAAGGTCATTCGCGCCGCCGAGGCGCAGAACTACCGGATGAGCGCGTTTGTGAACGGCGTCATCCAGTCGAGTGCGTTCCAGATGGCCCGCGCGCAAGCCTCGGAACCTTCAACCACGACGATGGCCCCGGCTTCCGCTCAGGCACGGCAGGAATAATCATGTTCATTACCAAGCAGCACTTGTCCCGTCGCGCCGTCCTCAAAGGCATGGGCGCCAGCGTCGCCCTGCCGTTCCTCGAGGCCATGACCCCGGCCGGCACCGCGTTCGCCCAGGCCGGCAAGCGTCCGGTCCGGCTGATCGCCATGGAGATGGTGCACGGCGCCGCCGGCAGCACCACCTTCGGCATCAAGAAGAACATGTGGGCGCCCGCGGACACGGGCAGCGCCTTTGACCTCAGCCCGACGGCGATGAAGTCGCTCGAGCCCTATCGCGATTACCTGACGATTGTCAGCAACACCGACGCGCGCAACGCCGAGGCCTTCGCGGCGCCCGAGATTGGCGCCGATCACTTCCGCACCGCCGCGGTGTTCCTGACCCAGTCGAAGCCGAAGCAGACACAGGGCTCCGACGTGTTCGCCGGCACCTCGTTCGATCAGATCTACGCGCAGACGTCCGGCCAGGCCACGCCGATCCCGTCGATGCAGTTGTGCATCGAGAACGTCGATCAGGCCGGCGGCTGCTCCTACAACTACTCCTGCGTCTACACCGACACCATCAGCTGGGCGTCGCCCACCGATCCGCTGCCGATGATTCGCGATCCCCGCGCGGTGTTCGATCAGCTGTTCGGCGTGGGCGCCACCCCCGAAGCGCGCCGCGCCCGTCGTCGCGACGACCAGAGCATCCTCGACTGGGTGTCGGAATCGGTGGCCGACCTGCGGCGCCGCCTGGGTCCCGCCGATCGCGCCCGCCTCGCGGATTACCTGGAGGACGTGCGCGAGATCGAGCGGCGCATCCAGAAGGTGGAGAGCGCCAACAAGACCGGCGAGCCTCGGGAGCTGCCAGGGGCGCCGGTCGGCGTTCCGGATTCGTTCGAAGAGCACGTCAAGCTGATGTTCGACCTGCAGGCGGTGGCCTTCGCCGCCGACACCACGCGCATCTTCTCGTTCAAGTTCAGCCGCGACGTGTCGAATCGGGTCTTCCCCGGCAGCGGCTCGACGGCCGCGTTCCACACCGGTTCGCACCACCTCGATCGCGACGAGCGCATCACCGACTTCCAGAAGATCAACACGTATCACGTCGGCTTGGTGCCGTACCTGCTCGAGAAGCTGAAGCGCATTCCCGACGGCGACGGCAACGTGCTCGACAACTCGCTCGTGATCTACGGGTCGGCGATGGGCAACTCGAACCTCCACAACCACAAGCGCTGCCCGCTGTTCTTCGCCGGCCACGCCGGTGGCGCCCTCAAGGGCAACCGTCACGTCCGCGCCGAAGACGGCACGCCGATGGCCAACGCCATGCTGACGGCGCTGCGCGGCCTCGGCGTTGACCTCAACCAGTTCGGCGACAGCACCGCCGCCCTCGACGTGAACGCGGTGAAGTCATGAAGAAGGGGCTTGGGGCCTGGGGCTTGGGGCTTGGGCAGACGCTCAATGTGGCGTCCGCCTTTAGGCGGACCGTTGCGACCGGCTGTATCGCGTTGGCCCTCGCGGTCGGCCTCCACGCCGATACCACCGTTGCTGACGCCGCCAAGAGCGGTGATGCCGCCACGGTGAAGGCCCTCCTCAAGCAGGGCGCCGACGTCAACGCCGCGCAAGGCGACGGCATGACCGCCCTCCACTGGGCCGCGACCAACGGCGACGTGGCGATGACCCAGATGCTGCTGGCGGCCGGGGCCAACGTGCGCGCCACCACGCGCCTGGGCGGCATCACCGCGCTGCACCTCGCCACCCAGGGCGGGCAGGCGCGAGTGGCCGCCGCGTTGATTGTCGCGGGCTCCGAGCCGAATCTCACGACGACGACGGGGGCGACGCCGCTGATGCTGGCGGCGCGGTCCGGCAACACCGAAACGGTGACGCGCCTGGTCGAAGTGGGCGCCGACATCAACGCCAAGGAGAAGACCTACGGGCAAACCGCGCTGATGGTGGCCGCCGGCCTCGACCGCGCCGACGTCGTCCGCCTTTTGCTGGCCAAGGGCGCCGACGCGAAAATGGCGTCGACCGTGGTGGACCTGAAGGCGCTCACCGCGCCGATCGATGGCGAAGGTCGCGGTCCAGCGGCCGGGGGCCCGGCGCCACGCGTGGACGTGCCCGGCGTCACGCGCGGCTATCGTTACAACGAGTTGATTGGCGCGCAGGGCGGGCTCACCGCGTTGCACTTCGCCGTCCGGCAGGGCAGCGCCAACGCGGTGCGCGCGCTGGCCGAAGGCGGGGTCGATGTGAATGCACCCAGTCCCGGCGACCGGGCGACGCCATTGCTGGTCGCGCTCATCAACGGGCACTTCGATGTCGCGGCCTACCTCGTGGACAAGGGCGCCAACCCGAACTTGGTGAGCGATGCCGGCGTGTCGCCGCTCTACGCCACGCTCAACGTGCAGTGGGCGCCGATTGCGGCGTACCCCCAGCCGCGCGCTCACCTGCAGCAGTCGCGCGGCTACTTGGATGTGATGAAGCTGTTGCTCGACAAGGGCGCCGATCCCAATGTCCGCGTGCGTCGAAAGGTGTGGTACTCCGGCTACAACTTCGATCAGTCCGGCGTGGACGAAGTGGGAGCGACCCCGTTCTGGCGCGCCGCCTATGCCGCGGACGTGGCGGCTATGAAGCTGCTGGTGTCGTATGGCGCCGATCCGCTCATCCCCACCATCAAGCTGTTCTCGCGCCGGGGGCCTGAGGATCCGGCTGCGGGCACCGACAAGTCCGGCCTGCCGGTGGTCCCGATCGGTGGTCCCGGTGCGTCGCCTCTGCTGGCCGCCGCGGGACCGGGCTACGCCATGGGCTTTGCCGGGAACTCGCACCATCATTCGCCGAGCGGCATGCTGCCGGCGGTGAAGTACCTCGTCGAGGAACTCGGCCTCGATGTGAATGTTGTCGATCAGGACGGCAACACCACCGTGCACAACGCGGCGGCGCGAGGCGACACCGAGATGGTGCGCTACCTCGTGTCAAAGGGCGCGGATGTGAAGAAGATCAATCGAGCGGGGCAGACGACGATCGATGTCGCCAATGGGCCGGTGCAGCGGACGCAGCCGTATCCGGAAACCATCAAGTTGCTCGAGAGCCTGGGCGCCATCAACAATCACAAGTGCGTTTCCTGCTAGGAGCCTGACGGGAGGGAACCCTCTTGTCGGGGCGACACCTCTTGACGGGGCGGCAATACCCGACGGGGCCGTAACGGCCGACTTAACTAGCGAGCGAGAGCAGCGGTAGCGGCGTCAGCCTGTTCGTGCGCGTGATACGAACTGCGGACCAGCGGGCCGGCTTCGACGTGGACGAACCCGAGGCCGAGCGCAATGCGCTTGAGTTCCCGGAACTCGTCCGGGTGGTAATACCGCGTCATCACGGCGTGGTCGTTCGACGGCCGCAGGTACTGCCCAAGCGTGAGGATCGAGACGCCGACATTGCGGAGATCCTTGAAGACCTGGACCACTTCCTCGTGTTCCTCGCCGAGCCCCATCATCATCCCGGTCTTGGTCGGGATGCCGGGCGCGAAGTGCCGGGCGCGGTCGAGCAGTGCGAGCGTGCGCGCGTACTTGCCGCCCGAGCGCACGGCCCGATACAGGCGCGGCACGGTCTCGGTGTTGTGGTTGAGGATGTCGGGCTTCGCGTTGAGCACGATTTCGAGCGGGCCGGCCTCGCCCTTGAAGTCGGGGATCAGCACTTCGACGCGGCACTCGGGCAGGCGCTGCTTGATCTCGCGGATGGTGTCCGCGAAGATGCCGGCGCCGCCGTCGGGCTGGTCGTCGCGATCGACCGAGGTGATCACCGCGTACTTCAGGTTCATCTGCTCGACGGCCTCGCCGACGCGCCGCGGCTCGTCGATGTCGAGGGTGGCGGGCTTGCCGTGCGCCACCGCGCAGTAGGTGCAGGCGCGCGTGCAGACGTCGCCGAGGATCATGAAGGTCGCCGTGCCGTGGTGCCAGCACTCGCCGATGTTGGGGCAGTGCGCGTCTTCGCAGACCGTGTTGAGCTTGAGGTCGCGCATGATGCCGCGCAGGCGAAGGTAGTTCTCCGACCCCGGCGCCCGGACCTTGAGCCATTCCGGCTTCGGCTCGCGCTTGGGCGCCGCAGCGTCAGCGGCGGCGGCCGGCTTCACGAAATGTAACGGCGCTTCGATCATCTCCTTTCCAGTGTAACTGAAAGGTGGACAGGTTACAGTTTCCCGATGGCAAACCTGGCAATCACGTGGTTGGGGCACTCGTCGTTCCGCATCCGCACGCCTGGGGGCAAGGAACTGCTGTTTGACCCCTGGTACACCGGCAATCCGTCGTTTCCGGAATCGGCGCGGCCGAAGAAGGCCGACCTGATCCTGGTCTCCCACGGCCACAGCGACCACATCACCGATGCCGCCGCCATGGCCAAGTCCACCGGCGCCACGGTTGTCGGCAACTGGGAGATCTATTCGTGGCTGGGCAGCAAGGGCGTCCAGAACATGGAGCCCATGAACAAGGGCGGCACGATTACCGTGAAGGGCCTGCGCGTCACCATGACCGATGCGCGGCACAGCAGCAGCTTCGACGACAACGGCATCGTCTACCTGGGCGAGCCGGGCGGCTTCATCGTCAAGCTCGAGAACGGACAGACCATCTATTTCGCCGGCGACACCTCGCTGTTCGGCGACATGAAGATGATCGGCGAGCTCTACCAGCCTGACATCGCGTTCCTGCCGATAGGCGATCGCTTCACGATGGGGCCCGACACCGCCGCCATCGCCGCGAAATGGCTCGGTGTGAAACAGGTGGTGCCGATGCACTACGCGACGTTCCCGCTGCTCACCGGCACGCCGGAACAACTCGAGCAGCACCTGGCGGGGTCGGGGATTGAGGTGTTGAAGCTGAAGCCGGGCGAAACCGCCCAGTAGGATGCGGCGTCTGGTCTTATAATGCGGCCTCATGACAAAGACATGGGCCGTCCTCCTTGGCATTGCCGTGTCGGCGGTTGCCGCCATCGCGCAGACGCCGACTGATGCGCGGCAGTTGCTGGTGGCCCGCGCCAAGTCGCTCGAGTTGAACACGCCCTACGTGCCGCCGCCGGGAGACCCGCTGGAACACTATGCTTCTGGCTACGCGAAGATCATGTGTTCGGCCGTCTTCGTGAGCGGTCTCGATCCGGCGTTTGCCGCCGAGAACGTCGGCTACTTCACCGCGCCGTACGCCGAGCGCGCGAAGCTCGGCACGCCGAAGGTCGATCGCGCGAGGCGAACGGTCGAAGTGACCATGCCAAACGGCACCGTGCGGGTTGCGAAACAGGTCGGCAGCCAGGGATGCGTCACGCTCCCGATTGGCAAGACCGACGTGTTCTTCACGCCGTCCATCGTCAAGAGCGCGCTGCCCGACCCGAAGACGCAGCCCTGGCCGATGGGCGACGTGATGCCGACTGGCGCTGCGCCCGCCGGGGTCGACATGGTCAGGGTGCAGCAGGCCGTTGACGCGGCCTTCGACCCAGCCGGCATGACCGCCGCCTTCGTCGTCACCTACAAGGGGCGTATCATCGCCGAACGCTACGGCGACAACATCACGCCGGCCACGCCGCTCGAGAGCTGGTCGATGGGGAAGAGCCTCAGCGGCACGCTGATGGGTGTGCTGATCAAGCAGGGCGTCTACACGCTCGAACAGCCGGCTCCCATTCCCGAGTGGCAGGCGCCCGGCGATCCGCGCGCGAAGATCCGCATCATGGACATCCTCCACATGTCGAGCGGGCTTCGCATCCGCGCGCCGCTGGATCCGGACTACGACGAGAACGGGCCGTATCCCGATCACCTTTACCTCTATACGGGCAGCATTGATTCGTACAAGTACGCCGCGACGCGTCCCCTGCAGTGGCCGCCGAATACGGTCGGTCGGTATCGGAACACCGATCCGGTGCTGACCAACTACCTGATCCGCCTGGCGGTGGAGAAGCGCAAGGAGGACTACCATTCCTTCCCGCAGCGGGCGCTGTTCGACCGGCTCGGCATCCGCACGATGGTGATGGACACCGATCCGTACGGCAACTTCCTTACGCACGGCTACGAACTGGGCTCGGGTCGCGACTGGGCGCGCATTGCCAACCTGTATCTGCAGGACGGCGTGTGGAACGGCGAGCGGATCCTGCCGGAAGGCTACGCCAGGTTCGTGCGCACGCTCGCGCCCGCCTGGGAAGCCGACCAGCGCCCGATCTACGGCGGTCTGTTCTGGATCAACGGCGACAGCACGTTCCCCGCGCCGAAGGAAGCCTTCTATATGTCGGGTGTCGGTGGCCAGACGGTGCTGATGATCCCGTCGCACCAGCTCGCGATCGTCCGGCTGGGGCACTACAAGGGCGTGGCGCCGGGCGGCCGCGCGCTGCGCAAGGCGGTCGGCATCCTGATGGAGGCGATTCCGCCAGCGTGATAGAGCAGGGCGAAATCCGGACTATTTCTTGAGAAGGCCGCCGACCAGGTAGTCGACAAAGGCGTCGCCGATCTGATCGGACGTCGCCGGGCCTTCGGGAGCGAACCACTTCGGAATCCAGTTGATGGCGCCCATCATCGCGAACTCGATGAGCTTGGGGTCGCCGGGCTTGAACAGCCCCTCGTCGATGCCCTGCTGAATGATCGCGCGCACGCCCTGGTCGAACTGGTCGCGCTTGACGATCACGCGCTTGAAGAGCACCGGCGACAGCGCTTCCGGGTCGAGGGTGAGGGCGGTGCCGTGGAGTTCGTCGAGGATCAGGTGCACGAAGGCGAGCACCAGCTTGCGCAGCTTGGCGTCCGGGCTGGACGTTTCCGCCTGCACGTCGGCCATCAGCGTGAGCAGCAGGTCCAGCGAGTAATCGTGGCAGGCGAAGAGAATCTCTTCCTTGTTCTTGAAGTAGTAGTAGAGATTGCCCTTGGTCATTTCCAGCGCCGACGCAATTTCGTCAACGCTCGCGCCGTGATAGCCGCGCCGGCGGAACGCGGCGGCGGCGCTCTTAAGGATTTCCGTCCGGCGGTCCGACGCCGAGGCTGACTTGGCCATAGGGGACAAGCTGGTTATAGCATACATTTGAACGAGCGTTTAGGGATGTGGTAGGCCCCGCACGTGGCATCCACCGGCGGAGTCCTGAAGGTCTGCCGCGACGGGTCGATTAGCTCATTGTGGCGTCTACCGCTGTGCCAGGCGTGACCATCCGCAGAGTCGTGTTCGTCAAGGCTCGATGAGACTGGTACGCATTGAGGAACTGCGAGCCGGCGACCGGCTGGGCCGGGACATCTTCGCCCGACCTGAGGCGCTGCCGCTGCTGCGGGCGGGAATCCGGGTATCGGACGGCTATAAGCGGTCCCTCGTGCGATCGGGGATTACCGCGGTCTGGATCGATGACGGGCTGTCGGCGGGCATCGAGCCGATCGAGATGGTAGCCGAGGCCACCAAGCAGAAGGCGCGGGGAGCGATTGCCGACGCGCTTCGAGAGGCATCCGAGACGCTGGCGACCGGAGGCACGTTATCGAGAGACACCGTCCGGGACATGCGGGGGGTGGCTGAACTGATCGTCGGGGACGTGGAGCAGAATGTCCACTCGGCGCTCGCGCTCAGCGACCTCGCCAACGCCGATTCCTACACGCTCAAGCATTCGCTTGCCGTAACCACCCTCGGCCTCGTGCTGGGCTCGCGGGTGATGCGGAAGTACGGATGGACCGATGGCGATGGCCACCGGCGCTTCGACGGCATCGAGGACCGCCTGTTGGAACTCGGGGTCGGCCTACTGTTGCACGACATCGGCAAGCTGGCCGTGCCCCCGGAGATCCTCCGAAAACCAGGGCCCCTGACAGGCGAAGAGTGGACCGCAATGCGGGCTCACCCAACGCTGGGCTTCGAGATTCTCTCAAAGGCCGACGGCATCAGTCTCCTCTCGCGCGCCGTCGTGCGATCACACCACGAACGGTGGCTCGGTAACGGGTATCCCGACGGCTTGGCTGGGACCGCCATTCATTTGTTCGCCCGGATCGCGGCCGTGGCGGATGTGTTCGATGCGCTGACCTCGGATCGGCACTACCGCAAGGCCATGCCGCTGCGCGAGGCCTACGACTTCGTGGTGGACCGCGCCGATCGAGATTTCGACCGCGAGGTGGTCAGTGTCTTTCAGTCGTCGGTAGCCCCGTATCCACCCGGCACCCCGGTCCGGCTCTCCGACGGCCGTGGCGGCCTGGTCCAGGAGGTGCAATTGGGGGATGTGATATCGCCCATCATCCGCGTCGTCGTGAATGCCGCAGGTGAGCTGATACCCCCTCAGGTCGTCGACCTGTCGACGGCCGTGGACCTCACCATCGTCTCGACAGAGGTCGAGATTCCCGCCGAGGTGCCGTTACCTCACTGAACTGCCGGCGAACCAGGCGGCAGGGCCGCCGCCGCCCGCCCAGGTCGAACCGATCGAGCTTCCGTTTTTCCGATTTGAACGAGCGTTTAAGGACGTAGTAAACTGCCCTGGTGGAACACACCGTGACGGCCCCGTCTGTGACCTTTGAGACCTCTCCCGCGCAATACCAGCACTGGAAGCTGACCGTGGACGGCAATGTCGCGACGCTCGCCATGGATGTGAACGAAGACCGCGGCATGCGGCCCAACGATTACAAGCTCAAGCTCAATTCGTACGACCTCGGCGTCGACATCGAGTTGGCCGACGTGCTCCAGCGGCTGCGCTTCGAACACCCCGAGGTCCACGCGGTTGTGCTCACCAGCCTCAAGCCGCGCATCTTCTGCGCCGGCGCCAACATCTTCATGCTCGGCACCTCGAGCCACGCCTTCAAGGTGAACTTCTGCAAGTTCACCAACGAGACGCGGCTGGGCATGGAAGACATGAGCGCCCACAGCGGCATCAAGTTCATGGCCGCCGTGAACGGCATTTGCGCCGGCGGCGGCTACGAGCTGGCGCTGGCCTGCGATGAGATCCTGCTCGTGGACGACGGCAGCGCGTCGGTGGGGCTGCCGGAAACCCCGCTCCTGGGCGTGCTGCCCGGCACCGGCGGGCTGACCCGCGTCGTTGACAAGCGCAAGGTGCGGCGCGACCTCGCCGACGACTTCAGCACGCTGGTCGAAGGCGTGCGCGGCAAGCGCGCCGTGGAAGGCCGCTTTGTCGACGCGGTGTATCCCACCAGCAAGTTCCAGGAGGCCGTCGCCAGGCGCGCGAACGAGCTGGCGGCGCAATCCGACCGGCCGCAGGCGGGCCCCGGCGTCACGCTCGGCCCGCTCAACCCGTCGATCGACGGCGACACTATCCAGTACAAGTATGTGAAGGTGGTGATCGATCGCGCCAAGCGGCGGTGCGCGCTGACCATCGCCGCGCCGGACTCGCCCCAGCCCGCCACGCCGGATGAATTCCTGGCCGCCGGCGATCAGTCGTGGGCCATCCGCGCGTTCCGCGAACTGGACGACGCGCTGCTGCGGCTGCGGCTCAACGAGCCGGAGATCGGGACCGTGGTGCTGCGCGCCACGGGCGACCCGAAGGCGGTGCTCGCGGTGGACGCCTCGCTCGACGCCCACAAGTCCCACTGGCTCGTGCGCGAGATCGTCAGCCTGATTCGCCGCACGCTGAAGCGCGTGGACCTGACCTCGCGCAGCTTCTTCGCGCTGATCGAGCCGGGCAACGCGTTTGCCGGCACGCTCTTCGAGCTCGCGCTCGCCGCCGATCGCGTCTACATGCTCGACCATCCCGACGAGCCGAACTCCATCGCACTGTCGGTGATGAACGGCGGCGCCTATCCGATGAGCAACGGCATCACGCGCCTGCAGGTGCGGTTCCTTGGCGAGCCCGACTCCGTGGGCACGGCGCTCTCGCACGACGGCCCGTTCGACGCGCAGGAAGCGCTGGCGGCCGGTCTCGTGTTCTCGGCCCCCGACGACATCGACTGGGACGACGAGGTGCGCATGGCGCTCGAGGCACGGGCGGCGTTCTCGCCCGACGCGCTGACCGGCATGGAGGCCAACCTGCGCTTCGCCGGACCGGAAACGATGGAGACCAAGATCTTCGGGCGCCTCACCGCCTGGCAGAACTGGATTTTCCAGCGGCCCAACGCGGTGGGTGAGCGCGGCGCGCTGATGACCTACGGCCGCGAAGGCCGGCCGACTTTCGACTTCAAGCGGACGTAGGCCGCAGATGACGCCGAAGGCCAGGGCCGCAGATTACGCAGATTTCGCAGATTACGCAGATCTAGTCACGAGGGCGCGTCCATGATTTCCGCCGAACGCATTCCCAATAACGTCAACCTGTCCGACAACAAGCGGCTGCTGCGCGCGCTCGAGCACTGGCAGCCGGCCTACCTCGATTGGTGGCGCGACATGGGGCCGCCCGGGTTCCAGGACAGCCACCAGGTCTACCTCCGCACCGCCGTCAGCGTCGACGCCGCGGGCTGGGCGCACTTCGACTACGTCAAGCTGCCCGAATACCGCTGGGGCATCTTCCTGGCCGAGCCGACGCACGATCGCCGCATTGGCTTTGGCGACTTCAAGGGCCAGCCGGTCTGGCAGGAAGTGCCGGGCGAGTTCCGCAACCAGCTCCGCCGGCTGATCGTCATCCAGGGCGACACTGAGCCCGCGAGCGTGGAGCAGCAGCGGTCGCTCGGCGCGCACTGCCCGAGCCTCTACGACCTGCGCAACCTGTTCCAGGTGAACGTCGAGGAAGGCCGTCACCTCTGGGCGATGGTCTACCTGCTGCACTCGCACTTCGGCCGCGACGGCCGCGAGGAAGCGGAAGCGCTGCTCGAGCGCCGCAGCGGCAACGACGACACCCCGCGCATGCTCGAGGCATTCAACGAGCCGATCGACACCTGGCTCGACTTCTTCGCCTTCACGATGTTCACCGATCGCGACGGCAAGTCGCAGCTGCTGTCGCTGTCGGAAAGCTCGCTGGATCCGCTGTCGCGCACCACGCGCTTCATGCTGACCGAAGAGGCGCACCACATGTTCGTCGGCGAGACCGGCATCGCCCGCATCCTCGAGCGCACCTGCCAGTTGCTGCGCGAGTCCGGCTTCTCCGGCGACGTCCGCCGGGCCGGCGGCATCGACCTGCCGCTCATCCAGAAGTTCGTCAACTTCTGGTTCAGCCAGAGCCTCGACCTGCACGGCAGCGAAGTGTCGAGCAACGCCGCCGCCTATTTCTCGAACGGCCTCAAGGGCCGCGCCGAAGAAGACAAGTTCGACGACGACCACGTGCTGGCGGCCAACATGTACGTGCTCGACATGATGGACGACAGCGGCCGCATCATCCGCGAGGAGGTGCCGATGCGCAACGCGCTGAACGAGGTGCTGCGCGACTGGTACGTCGGCGACTGCCAGGCCGGCGTCGATCGCTGGAACAAGCGCGTGCTCGAGGCGCACGGCATGTCGGACCGCATCGTGCTGCCGTCGCGCAAGTTCCACCGCAAGGTGGGTGTCTATGCCGGCAAGCACTTCGACCCCTACGGCAACCCGCTGACCACCGAAGAGTGGGAGCGCAAGAAGTACGAGTGGCTGCCCTCGCCCGAGGACAAGCAGTTCCTCCACAGCATCCAGGCCACCCCGGTCTACAAGCCGGGCCAGTTCGCCAACTACATCGCGCCGCCGCAGCGTGGCATCAACCGGCAGCCGATCGACTTCGAGTACGTTCGGACGGAGGCCTGATCACGAACGGGCCACAGAGGCACAGAGATCCTTCTGCGAAAGGCCTGTCGGACCGAAGCATGGACGCAAACAAGATCTCGTATCGAACTTTCGACGGCATAGCCACCATCACCGAGAAGCGAAAGCCGGACTGCGATGGACGTTAAGACGGTTGCGGTTCTCGGCGCCGGGACGATGGGCCACGGCATTGCGCATGCGGCGATGGCCGCCGGCTACGCCACGGCGCTCTACGATGTCTCGCCGGCGCAGTTGGACAAGGGCAAGGCCGCGATCGACGCCGTGATCCAGAAGGGCGTCGAGTTGGGCAAGGTCACGGCTGATGAGGCGGCGTCAATGCGCGCGCGCCTCCGGTCGTGCACCGTCGTCGCTGACGCCGTGCGCGACGCCGACATCGTGATCGAGGCGGCGCCGGAGAAGATCGACCTCAAGCTGGCGCTCTTCCGCGAGGTGGAAGCGGCGGCGCCGGCCCACGCCGTGCTGGCCTCGAACACCTCGGCGCTCAGCATCACCGAGATGGCCGCGGTGCTGGCCAACCCCGGCCGCATGGGCGGCATGCACTTCTTCAACCCCGTGCATCGCATGAAGCTGATCGAAGTGGTGAAGGCGCTCGAGACCACGCCCGAGACGATCGCGGTGATGGAAGCGGTGTCGGCGAAGATGGGGAAGGAGACGGTGCTGGTCAGGGAGTCACCGGGCTTCGTCACCTCGCGCATCAACGCGATGATCGGCAACGAAGCGTTCTACATGCTGCAGGAAGGCGTGGCCAGCGCGCGCGACATCGACAAGGCGCTGAAGCTCGGGTTGAACCACCCGATGGGGCCGTTCGAACTGGTGGACCTGGTGGGGCTCGACACCCGCCTGAGCATCCTGCAGTACCTGCACCGGACGCTCGGCGAGAAGTTCCGCCCCTGCCCCCTGCTCGAGCAGCACGTCCGCGACGGACGGCTGGGCCGCAAGGCCGGCAAGGGCGTTTACGACTACTGAATGATGATCGTGCCCTTCAGGCCCGCGTTGTCGGGCAGGTTGTGGTCGTGAAACCCGCAGCTCCGGGCGGTGTTGAAGTTGCCCGAGGTCCGCTGCTGTCCCGCCGTCAGGAACCCGATCTGGTTGATCTCGACGCACTGCGTATGTTCAGGGTGCGGGTTGGACGACATGTCATGGGCGCGGCTGTCGTTGTTCACGATGGTGACGCGGCCGCCGCGCGCAATCGTCACGCTGGCCGGGCTCACGGCGCCGTTCGCGCCGATAGTGATGGTGGCCGTATCGCTCGGCGTACCGGTAGTTGGTGTGGTCGGCGTCGGGGTGGTGGCGGTCGGGGTGGTGGGGGTCGACGAACTGCCACCACCGCAAGCTGCCACTGAGGCGGCGACCAACACGGCCACGCCCACTCCGGCCCAGATCGACTGCTTCATACTGCGTGAACTCCTAGTAGAACTTCCGCGACAGATTGAATCCAATATACCAGTCATCGTGTGAACTGCCGCCCCGTGCGACGTTGGCCAGCGTCGTTCCAACCCCGTTCGAGAAGTTGATCTGGAACAGGTGTCCGCCCGCTTGCTGCTCGATGCCGAACGACACCAGGGTGGCTCCGGGATCGTGGCCGGCCACCCGTGGCGTGGCCTCCAACACCAGGTACGTCGACTTGCGCACGCGTACGCGCGCTCCCAGGCCGACCATGGTGGTGTCGTTGTCGTCAACCAACTCGGCCGGCTGCGGATTGGAGTTGTTGACCCAGG
This sequence comes from Vicinamibacterales bacterium, assembly GCA_041659285.1. Lineage (NCBI taxonomy): Bacteria > Pseudomonadati > Acidobacteriota > Vicinamibacteria > Vicinamibacterales > Vicinamibacterales bacterium. The sequence continues at coordinate 390,064 of JBAZYO010000003.1, forward strand.
CCGGCTGCACGTACAGCGCCGCGCGGTCACCAATCTCGCGTGAAATCACGGCGGCGATTCCCGGCGAGTAACTGTCGCGGAAGTTGTCGGTCCCTTCGGCGGTGGCGAGGACGCTGACGCCCACGGGAAAGTTCCTCTGCGATTTGAGTTCGTACTGACCGAAGAACTGGATCGTGCGATCGGAAGTGCGGTAGATGCCAATCTGTCCGCCTCGCACCAGGCCGTAGCGGACTTCCAGGCCGATCAGCGCGCCTGAGTCGAACCCGAAGAAATCATCGACCAGATCCGACAGGTCGCCCTGGCCGAGCGGACGGGCGAATCGATGCGTCATCCGGAATGCCATCTTGTGGCGCGGCAGCCGCAAGTTGGTCGCCAGCGTCGCGAGGCCGAAGTCGGGCTGCGCCTTGTTGGGATCCTGGTCCGGATCGTCTTCCTGGGCGCCGGCCGCCGGGGGTGTCCCCGGAGGCGTCTGGGCCAGGGCCGGCGCGGCGGCCACCATGGCAAATCCCAACCACAGCATGAACAGTCGAAGGATTCTCACAGCGTCTCCTAGTCGTTCTTCGCGCCGAGCTGAATCCAGCGGCGAATGATACTGATCTGTCCGGACGTCAGGTACGGTCCGTTGCTCCGGGGCATGCGCACGCCGGCGATGTCCGGCGCGCCCTCCAGTTTCTTGAGCAGGTAGCTGCCCTCCGGATCGCCCGGTACCACCAGTATCGCACCGGCCTTCGTGCGGCTGGCCTGTCCGACGAGCGATTGGTGGGCCTGCCCCTCGACGAGGTTGAGGCCTCCGCTCGGCGTGCGGCCAACGGAGGTGTGGCATTGCGTACAGGGCAGGCGGCCGCTGCCGTCGCTGGCGCTGAAGATCTCACGCTGGATGCTCGAGAGCGTGGGTTGCAGGTTCGGTGTCGGCCCGGCGACGTCCCGCAGGGGTTCGTCGCAGGCAATCGAAGGTGCGAGGCCGATGGTGAGGACGGCAAACAGCGCGATGTGCCGGTACGGAATCATGGATGGATGGCCTTCTCCTGGGTTTATTTTCGCGTCGTGACTACGAGCAGGCCCTGCATGTCGTCGTGGCCTTTGCCGCAGTATTCGGAACAGAGGATGGGGAACTCGCCAGGGGCCAAGGCGAAGAAGTCGATTGTCACGGCGGTGCCGCCGCGCGGGACGGTCTTTTCGACCTTGAACTTCTTGATCGCGACTCCGTGGACGCCGTCGGCCGAGGTTACGACCAGCCGGATGTGCTCGCCTTCGGTCACCTCGATGCGGGCCGGCTCGAACGCGAACTTCTTCGCCACCACTTCGATGATCCGTGGCGCAGAAGCCGCGGCGGGGTCCTGTTGGGCCGGTGGCATCACTGCCATACCCAACAGGAGCGCCGTCCCCGCCGCGGCAACTGAATCTGCAATAAATGTCGTGAGGGCGGTCACCTGACTTGACCTATAGCAAGGCTGATGCCGACTCGGCGGCGGGGCGCTTCATAGGGCCATGCTGGGTCTCAGCGGCCAAAACGTGGTCCGGGGCCGTCGTGCGGCGTAAGCGCTTACGGTCGACGTAAGGCGCTCAGCCTTCGAGGCGATGCTTCGCCAGGTAGTGGCTGAGGGCGCGCTGGCTGATGCCCATCAGCTCGGCGGCGTCCTTCTTGACCCCTCGCGCCTGCTCCAGGGCCCGCCGCATGGTTTCCCGTTCCGCCCACTCGAGATTCTGGTGGAGCTTGAGGGACGGGACCGCCGCCGTCGCCGGTGTCGCGGTGGCGCTCATCAGCCACACCGATTGGCTCGTCAGCCGGGTGCTGGTGGCGAGGACGACGGCGCGCTCGATGGTGTTCTCCAGTTCGCGCACGTTGCCCGGCCAGCCGTAGCCGGCGAGCTCCGCCATCGCCTTCTCGTCCACACCTTCGATCTTCTTCCCGGTCCGTTCGGCAAACCGCCGCACGAAGTGGTCAACGAGGAGGGGAATGTCCTCCGGCCGTTCCCGCAACGGGGGCATCTCGATCGGGATCACGTTCAGCCGATAGAACAAGTCCTCGAGGAACCGTCCCTCCGACACCAGCTGGCGGAGGTCGCGATTGGTGGCGGCGATCACGCGGACGTCCACCCGCTGCGTGCGCTCGGCGCCGAGCGGCTCGAACTCGCGGTCCTGCAGGACGCGCAACAGCTTGGCCTGGACCGACAGCGTGATGGTGCCGATCTCGTCGAGGAAGATGGTGCCGCCTTCGGCCAGCGCGAAGCGGCCCTTCTTGGTGAAGGTGGCGCCGGTGAAGGCGCCGCGAACGTGCCCGAACAGCTCCGACTCCAGCAGCGTCTCGGGGATGGCCGCGCAGTTGACCTTGATCATCGGCATGTTGCGCTGCGCGCTGCGGGCGTGAATGGCGCGCGCGACCAGCTCCTTGCCGGTGCCGGTCTCGCCGGTGACGAGCACGGTGCTCTTGGATTCGGCGACCATCTCGGCGCGGGTGATGACGTCGCGAATCGGCCGGCTGCGCCCGATGATCCCGTAGTGATCGAACTCCGCGTCGCGCTCGCTGAGCAGGTAGCGCAGGCCGGTGCGGGCGCGCTGATCCTCGAGGGCGCGGCGGGTCAGCACCAGCAGCTCGTCCACGTCGAAGGGCTTCTGCAGGTAGTCGCGGGCGCCCAGTTTCATGGCTTCGACCGCGCTTTCGATGCTGCCGTGCGCGGTCATCATCACGATGGCCGGGCGCTCGGCCTCCGGCGTGGACGCCGCCAGCTCGCGGATTACGTCGAGGCCGGTGCGGTCCGGCATCAGGAAGTCGATGATCAGCAGGTCGAACGCGCGCTCGCTCAGGCAGCGCGCGGCCTCGCGCGCATTCGACGCCGTGGTCACTTCGTAACCCTCGTCCCGCAGGGCGCGGCCGAGGGTCTTGAGGATCTTTGCTTCGTCGTCGGCGAGGAGGATGCTGCCGGCCATGTCTGTTGTATAGCCTACCGCGTCCGCGCGTCAGCCTTCACTTCGTGCCGGGGCGTCGCCGAGTTCGACCCGAAACTCGGTGCCCTCGCCGGCCCGGGTCGCGACGGTGATGGCGCCGCCGAGGCCGTCAACGATGTTCTTGGCGATGGCCAGGCCGAGGCCGGTGCCGGCGCGCCGTGTCGTGAAGTACGGGTCGAAGATGCGGGGCAGGTCCTCGTCGGCGATGCCCTTGCCGTTGTCACGGATGGTGATGGCGATGCGGCGGTCGCCGGTGGCGCGCGTGAGCAGCCCGACGGCGGCGCCCGGCGTGTCTTCCACGGCATGCTGGGCATTGGCCAGGAGGTTGATCAGCACGGTGCGGAGGCGTTCACCGTCGGTGACCAGTTCCGGCAAGCCGGCGCCGAGCTCGAGGGCGACCGGCTGGCCCTGGCCGGCGGCGACGGCGGCCGCCGCGTCGCGGCAGACCCGGTTGACGTCGGTGGGCGCCGGGTCGAAGCGGATCGGCCGCGCCACGTCGAGCACATCGTTGACCAGCCGGTTGAGGCGGTCGATCTCGCCGTCGATGTCGGTCGCCGCATCGCGCACGTCGGCGGCCGTGGCGCCGTCACGCGCGAGCGTGCGCAGCGCGCCCTTGATGATCATCAGCGGATTGCGGACCTCGTGGGCGATGACGGTGGAGAGCCGGCCGAGCGACGACAGCCGCTCGCGCTGACCGGCCTCGCGCTGGAACCGGACGATCGAGTCCGTCAGCAGGTTGAACGTCGTCGCCAGCATGTGCGCATCGTCGTCATCCCAGCCGCCCTGCCGCCGGGTGGGGATCTTGCGGGTGAGGTCGCCGGTCGCCGCGATCTGGCGCATGTGATCGGTGATGGTGGCGAGCGGTCGGGAAATGGTGCGCGCCACGCCGTAGCTGACGACAATGGCGAGCAGCGTGGCGCCCAGGGCGATGCCGGCGAGGGCGGCCTGGATGGCGCCGAGCGACCGCAGGCGCTCGCTGCGCGAGCGCAGCACGATGGCCGCGGGGTCCCGCGGCGCGCCGCCGGGGCCCAGCGGCTGCGTGAGCGCCACGTACTCCTCGGTGCCGATCACGATGCGCCCGGGGTGCGACCCCGCCAGCAGGGCCGCCAGGGCCTCGCGCGATGCCGGCCCCAGGGTCGAGGCGCGGACCGCGCCGCCCATGGCGAACGCGATGTCGGCGCCGGTCAGCGCCTTGAACTGGGCCGCGCGCCGGTCGTCGAGCAGGTAGCCGATGCTCAGCACCCCGAGCACCTCCGGGCGTTCGAGGCCGAGCGTGACCGGCACGCTGACCACTTCCAGGACGCCACTCGGATGTTGCCAGAACGCCGGCGTCACCTTGCCTTCGAGGGCCAGCTTGAGATCGGCCGCCGACGCCGAGGCGGGCTGCGTGGCCGGTTCGCCGGCCAGGCCGAGCAGCTCGCCGTGGGGACCGCTGACCATCAACAGGTCGGCGCCGGCCTGCAGCCGGTAGTCGGCGGCGATCGGTTGCAGCGTCGGCCGGTCGCCAATTTCGACCACGGCCTTGAACTTGGGAAGGTCGGCGATCAGCCGCGCGGTGCGGCTGACATTCTCGAACTGCGTGCGCCGTTGCTCGTCCACCAGCGTCGCCGCCTCGGTGAGGTCGCGCTGCAGCTCGGCTTCCGTCTGGCTGGTCATGCGCGCGCTGACGAAATAGACCGCGGCGCCGATCGACAGCATGGCCAGCAGCGCGCTGGCCAGGAAGATGCGATTGGTGATCGAGCCCAGCACGCGCATCACGGCACCACCAGATCGGCCTCGGCCCATCCGGAGGCCGGCACCACGACCGAGCGCGTGAGGCGCGGCTCGCCCTCGTACCACCCGACCACCGAGTAGGTGCCGGCGGGTACCGCGGGCAGGACGTAGCGGCCGTCATCTTCGGTCACGTCGAAGAAGGGGTGATTGAAGACCAGCACGAACGCGTTCATGTGCGAGTGGATGTCGCAGAAGACGCGGACCACGCCGGGGCGGTCCATGCGGACCGCCTTGGACTTGCCCGCGGCGTAGCGGCCCAGGTCGAAGCGCCGCGCCCGCGACAACGAAAAGACGTTGTGGTACGTGCGATCGTTGTTGGGAAAGTCCACGAGGGTGCCGACCATCACGGCCAGGACGTGGGGCACGAAGCGCTCGTTGCGCTGGTCCATCACCGCCCGGCCCGGCTCGCGCTCGTCAAACGCCGCGCGCGGCGCCGACTCCAGGTAGACGACTCCGCGGCGCAGGTCGGCGACATCACGCGGCCCCGGCGCGCCCGGAGAGGCGACGTCGGGCCGCCGCTCGGCGGGCCGTGCCAGGCGCCGGATGTCGAGGCGGCCGCGGATGCCGGTGCCGGCGGGCGAGGCTTGCGCCGGCATAGGACTCGGGGCTGCGCCCCTCGTTGGGCTCGCGCCCACGGCGCTCGTGGGGTGGGTGGGGAAAAGGAGGAGCACCCCCAGGAGCGCTGAAGGCGCGACCCCCAGGAGGCCGCGAAAGCGGCCGACCCCTACGAGGGCCGCAGGCCCGAGCCCCACGCGCGGCCGAAGGTCGCGCGCCCTCAGAACCAATAGAGCACCTGCGCGGCGACCAGGTCATCGTGGCGGACGCGGCCGCCGTCCCGGCGGTTTCGCTGCCACGCGCCCTTGAGCATGATGTTGCGCGTCACCGAGTAGCCGGCGCCGGCCTCGAGGCGCCAGGTGTCGGCATCCCAGGTATTGCGAAGGCGCGACCCGAGGATCTCGCTGTAGTCGATGCGGTCACCGCGGGCCGCCAGGTAGAACCCCGGCATCACCTTGTAGCGGCCTTCGACCAGCACCGACGTGGCGACCAGCGCATCGCCGATGGCCGGCGTGGTCACGCGCGGCATGTCCCACGTCGAGCGAATGACCTCGCCGCGAACCAGGACGCGCCCGGCGGAATACTCGGCATCACCGCCGAAGGCCACTTGCCGCGCATGAGGCACGTCCGCGGCGCTGGGCACTTCCGTTTCGAGGGTTCGACTGAGCCACGCGCCCCTCGACGCGGAGGCGCCGAGCACCATCGACGCGTGCGGGCGCGCGACCAGCCGGCCCGCCAGTTGCCGGCCACTGTTGTTGTCACGCACCCGCGGATCCGACAGCGAGCCCGTGCTCACGGCGCCGGTCCACTCGAACAGGCTGAACACGCCGTGGGCCTGCACCCCCGTGTCCCAGCGGCTGGTGTTGACCATTGGCAGGCCGGGACCGGCCGCGGCGTTGCCGACCGGGAAGTTCGAGAGCCAGCCGCGCCCCCGCATCCGCAGCAGGTCGTCGCTGTTGGACGGCAACGCGTCGGGCCGGATCGAGGCGAGGTACTGATACGCCAGCGGCTGGCCGATCAGGATGTTGCCGCTGCCGTAGGCGCTCCTCGTCATGGCGCCGAAGGTCGGCGGGATGCGCCCGGCCTGCAGATCGAAGCGCCGCCGTGGCCACGGCCGCACCCGCACGAACAGCCCATATGCTTCGAAGAGATGGCCCTGATCGAGCCGGACCTCGCCGAGCACTTGCACGTAGTCGTTCGCGCGCAGCTCGGCCGACACGCCCAGCCGGAAGTTGCGGAGCGCGCTGAATTCGTAACTCGTGTAGTTGTAGAAGCCGGGATCGTCCGGTGCAAACGTCCCGGTGATTTCCGCGCCGATCACGACGCGCCCGCCCGCGATCGAGAGCGGTTGCTCGGGCAGCAGTTGCGCCGCCGCTGGCTCCGCAAACACGATCGCGATCAGACCGGCGCCGACGCCCACGAGGCCCCGGGCCCGCAAGCCCCAAGCCCCAAGCCTCAAGCCTCTCAACACCCCGAAAGTATAATGCCCGGGTGTGGTTCGCCCTGTTGATCCCGCTGCTGGCCGCCCTGGCTGAGACGACGGACCGACAGACCCGCACCGTGCCGCTGCCCGAGGGGCGCGCGATCGCCATCGAAGCGACGGTGGGCTCCGTGCGCATCGACGGCTGGGACAAACCCGAGGCTGAAATCACCATCGAACGGCGGGTCCCCACGCCCGCGCATCAGGCACGATTGCCGATCGAGATTGACGACGGGCCGTCACGCCTGGTGATCCGAGCCGTGCAGGCCGACGGTGGGACCGACCCGTCGCTGCGCGTGGACATCGTGCTGCGCGTGCCCCGTGCGGCGTTGATCGACATGGTGCGGGTGATGGAAGGCCGCATCGCGATCAACAGCTTCCGCGGCAGCCTCACCGCCGATCTGCGCCGGGGCCCCATCGACGCCACCGACGTATCGGGCACGCTCCGGCTCGACACCGGCATTGGGCCGATCACAATCACCGCCGCCCGGCTGTTGCCCGGAGGGCTGTTGCGGGCCCGCGCCTTCAACGGCGCGGTGCGCCTGCGGCTCAGCGAACGCCCGGCCGATGCGCGGATCATGGCGCTCGCGCTGAACGGCACCATCACGTCGGCCATCCCGCTGACGATGAAAGACACGTGGGGCCCGCGGTGGGGCGAGGCGACGCTCGGGAAGGGTGAGCCGGTGATTTCGCTCGATGTCGTCACCGGCACGATCGACATCCGCAGCCCGTAGGCGGCGGGAGGCTACCGGCGATTCAGCCGGCGCTGGGCCTCGGCGTAGCGCGCCGAGCCTTGCGGCACCTTCGCATACGTCTCCTTGGCCTTGACCGGGTCGTTCAGCCGGCGTTCGTAGATCTCGCCGAGGCGGAACCACACGTCCATCGGATTGTCGGGGAAGTGCGCGGCCAGGTCCTCGAGCACGTGCGCGGCATCCTGGTGCCGGTTCATGCCGCCGAGCATCGCGGCCAGCCGGTTGCGCGCCGCCATCGACTGCGGCGTATCCGGAAACTGCTCGATCACGGTTCGCAGCGTCACCATGACCGCCGGCACCTCGATCTTGATGACCGGATCGATCTCGCGCAGATCCTTCCGCTCGGTCTCGATCCGCAACTTCGTCTGCAGCGCCAGGTTGGCTTGCGGGGTTCCGGGAAAGTCGCGCGCGACTTCCGCGAGCAGCTCGCGCGACTGGATCTGCGCGCGAGGCTGGCGCTGGCGGCTGAGCATTTGCGATCGGCGCAGCTTGCTGTCGGCGGCCCGCCGGTCCCCGGCGAAGCGGCTCTCGAACTCCACCAACGCCGCCATCGCATCGTCGAGGCGGCCGGTCTTCTCGTGGAGCTCCGCCGCCAGCAGCGAGGCCTCGGCGCCGGCGCGTGAGCCGGGATAGTCCACGATGATCTGCTTGAGGTCGGCGAGCGCCTGGTCGTTCAGGTTGTTGGCGGCCTTGGCGCGGGCCACTTCCAGCCGCTGCATGGCCTCGGCGTCGCGAGAGGCGGCCGGCGCGGGTGCCGTGGCCGCCGTCGCCGGCTTGGCCGCCGGTTTGGCGGTTGATGCCGCGGGACCGGCCGGCTTCGCCGCAGTCCCACTGGCCGGAGCCGGCGCCTTGGCGGAGGGATCAGGCGCCGCGGCCGCTGGCGTTGCCGGTGGCGGAGCGGCGGGTGTGCCCGCCGCGGACGAGGCATCGGGCGCCGGTGCGGCCGCTTGCTGCGTAGTTTCGGTCGCGACGCCGCTGCGGCTGGCGAAATACGCGCCGAGGCCGGCGGCAATGGCCGCGATGATGACCACGCCCATGCCGGCGCCGAAGACCCAGGGCTTGCTCACGCCCGACTGCAACGCCGCCGGCGGGACCGATGCGGAGGCCGGGGCCATGCCGGCGGCGGATGGGATCACCGGCGGCGCGCCGGATCCCGAGGCGACTTGCGTCGTCCCCGACGGGAGCACGACGGTCGGCGCATCCGGATTGCTCGACGCGACGGCCGCCGACACCGTGATCTGCCGCGAGCCGGAATCGCGGCGCAGCCGCTTGAGATCGGCGCCGAGGTCGGCGGCGGTCTGGTAGCGCAGCGACCGGTCCTTTTCGAGCGCCTTTGAGACAATGCGATCGAGCTCGCCGGGCACCGAGGCGTTGAGCGTGCTTGGCGGCGCCGGGTCGCGATTGAGGATGCCGTCGAACACCACCGCGGTGGTGTGGCCGGGGAAGCTCTGCTTCCCGGTGGCCATCTCGTACAGCACGACGCCGAACGAGAAGAGGTCGGTCCGCGGATCCACGTCATCACCGCGCGCCTGTTCCGGCGACATGTAGGCGATGGTGCCGACCGTGGTGCCGGCAACGCTCGTGAAGTGTTCGGGCACGCGCGTTTCGTTGGCGGCGTCGAGGCGCCGCGCCGAGCGGCGATATTCGGGCGACAGCTTGGCGAGGCCGAAGTCGAGCACCTTCACCGAGCCCCGCCGCGTGATGAAGATGTTGGCCGGCTTCACGTCGCGGTGCAGGATGCCTTCGGTGTGCGCCGCGTCGAGCGCGTCGGCGACCTGCGTGGCGATGTCGAGCATCAGCCGCAGGTCGAGCGGCTTGCCCGACAGGCGGTGATCGAGCGGCTCGCCGTCCAGCAGCTCCATGACGAGATAGAGCTGGCCTTCGTGTTCGTCGAAGCCGTAGATCGTGCAGATGTTCGGGTGGTTCAGCGATGAGGCGGTGCGCGCCTCTCGCTTGAAGCGCTCGATGGCCTCTTCGTTGTCGCTGCTTGCGGCCGGCAGCACCTTGAGCGCCACCTGGCGGCCAAGCTTGAGGTCCTGTGCGCGGTACACGACGCCCATGCCACCAGCGCCAAGCTGGTCCACGATGCGGTAGTGCCCGAGGGTCTGGCCAATCAGGGAATTCGGCACGATGCGGACGTTCATCGTATGCCTGTAACGCCTTGACAGGGAAGGGGGTGAGCGGTACAGTCAATTATCTGAAACGTCGTTCCGCATAGTGGAATCAACTCCAGAGCCATCCCCTCGGTCGGCCGGCGCCCTCACCTCCATCGACAAGGCGCTCGAAGTCTGCGAAGTGTTGAGCGGCGTGCCGCGCGGCATGAACCTCTCGGACCTCGCTCGTGCCCTCCGCCAGCCCGCATCCACCGTGCATCGCCTGCTTGGCGTCCTGAAGCGTCGCGGCTACGTGCGCCAGGATGACGAGACCCAGCGCTACGGGCTCACGCTGAAAATGCTCGACCTGAGCTTTCGGTCGCTCGGACAGTCGGAACTGCGGCTGCACGCCTACCCGATCATGCGGGAGTACGTGCTGCGCACGCCGTATCGCGGGTTCATCGCCATTCCCGCCAGCGGGGAAGTGACGTACGTGTGGAGCACGGGCCCGGACGAAGTGGCCATGCGCACCGTGTACGGCAAAGAGATGCCGGGGCACTGCGCCATCTACTTTTCACCGCGGCAGGCGACGCGCCGGCTCAGTTGCCTGCGGCTCGCGGCATCCGCCGAACTGACCCGGCCCGAAGCGACGGTCGTGCGCATGGGACCGCCGCCGATGGAGCCCGACGCCCTGCAGCGGCTGTTCTGCACCTGCGCGCCGGTGAGGGACTACACCGGACATGAAGTCGCCCGCGTGGGCGTTTTCGGCCACGGCGCCGACGACCGGCCCATTCTGACCGAACACCACCGCGGCGCCTGGGACCTGGCGCGCCGCATCTCGATGCGACTCGGCCACGTGCCCCCCAGCGCGCTGGAGAGCACCGCGTAGTTCTCAACTCTTAACTCAGCACTCTTCACCTACAAGGATCAGAAATGGCTTACATCATCACGGAACCCTGCATCGGCACGAAGGACTCGGCCTGCGTTGACGTGTGTCCGGTGGACTGCATCCACCCGCGCAAGGACGAGGGCGATTTCGAGGCCGAGACCCAGCTCTACATTCACCCCGACGAGTGCATCGATTGCGGCGCGTGCGTCCCGGCCTGCCCAGTCGAGGCGATTTTCGCCCTGGACGAGGTGCCGGAAAAGTGGAAGACCTACATCGAGATCAACGCCAAGCACTTCCAGAAATAAAGGGCGGCCCGGCCGGGATTTGCATTTAGAATCGGGCTCTGACTCCCCGGTTGCGCCCCCGGGGTGAGCATCTTGTGATCTCGTGATTTTGCCGCGTCGCCTGCCGACAAGCGATGCTGTGGAAGAGGGTCTATGCCGATTCGACCTCGCATGGCGTGGGTGGCCGCGGCGGTGCTCGCGGCGCTGGTTTCGGGTGTTCAGGGGCGCGCGCCCGGAGACGATGCCGTACTCCAGTTTCAGCTGGGCACGCTGCTGTTCGAAGAGACGCGCTATCGTGAGGCGCTCGAGGCGTTCCGCAAGGCGGTGGGCGCCGACAGCAAGTCGATCGCCCTGCAGGCGCGGATCGGCGTGGTCAAGTCCTCGCTGCGGCTCGGCGAGTTTCTCGACGCGCAGAAAGAAGCGCAAACCCTCAAGCAGCAGGCGCCCACCGACCCCGAGGTCCTGACCGTCCACGCCGACGCGATGTGGTCGGCCGGCCTCTTCGACGAGGCGCACGAGGAATTCAAGGACGCGCTGGCGCTGTCCCCGGAACTGTCGCGCGGCCATCACGGCCTGGCCCGGGCGCTGGCCTCGCAGAACAAGCTGGACGAAGCGCTCAACGAAGCGCAGGCCGCCCTCAGGCTGGCGCCCCGCGACGAAGAAGTGCATCACACCGTCGGCGCCATCTTCGAGCGCATGCGGCGCTACGAGCAGGCGGCGGCCGCCTACGGCAACTACGTCAACCTGCTCCCCAACAAGGATCGCAGCGACAAGGCGTCGTGGTCGCGATCGCAGATTCGCTTCCTGCGCTCGTTCGGCGAGCGCGAACCCATCGCCATGGACGAGACCGCGGCCGCGGGCCTGCACACCGTGGACTTCCGGATCGTGGACGAAAAGGTGATCGTCAAGGCCAAGGTCAACGGCGGACGCCTGCAGGACTTCGTGCTCGACACCGGCTCCGAACTGACGACCATTTCCCGCCAGACCGCCTCCAGCGGCGGCGTGCGTCCCATCACCTACACGCTGAGCGCCGGCGTCGGCGAAGTGGGCCTGCGCGGCCTGCAGCTGGGCCGGCTCGATACGCTGGAGATCGGCACGCTCAAGCTGAGCAACGTGCCCGCGCTGATCAAGGCGCCGGCGCTGCGCGGCATTCCCAAGCGGGAGACCGAGAGTTTCTCGCCGCTCGGCCTCGGGCTGTCGACGACCATCGACTACGCGACCCACAAGCTGTCGCTGGGCCGCCACCTGCCCGACGAACGGTCGGAGTTCACGCTGCCCATGCGCCACCATCGCCTGTCGATGGTGCGCGGCATGATCAACCAGACCCGCCCCACCTACTTCGTGGTGGACACCGGCGGCGAGGTGATTTCCATCAGCACGGCGACTGCCGACGAGATCAACCAGGCGATGCCGCGCAAGATTGCGCTGCGCGTGTATGGCACGTCGGGGTGGGACCGCGAGGCGTTCCTGATGCCGGGCGTGAACCTGAAGTTCCAGGACATCGCCTTCAATAACTTTGCGGTGGTGGTGCTGAACCTGCGGGCGCCGAGCGTGCTGCTCGGCTTCCAGGTGGGCGGCATCGTCGGCCACAAGTTCCTCAGCCCGTATCGCGTCTCGCTCGATCTGGACCGGAGCGAGCTGCGCATGACCAAGGCGATGAACTAACCGGCTCTCGTCGGGCACCCCTTCATGGGGTGCCGCTTCTTACGGGGTGCCGCGTTCGGTTTTCCGGCGGAGCCGGTCGGCGCGCCGCTCGTGCGCCTGCCGGACCCGTTCCTCGTCGTCCGGCGTTTCCGCCAGCAGCGGCGGCACCTTCTGCGCCTTGCCGTTCTTGTCGATCGACACGAACGTCAGGTAGGCGCGGCTGGTCAGCTTACGCGTGCCGGTCTCAATCTCCTCCGAGAAGACCTCCACTTCCACTTCGAGCGACGTGCTGAACGCGCAGGTGACGCGCGACTTGAGCAGGATCAGGTCACCGACCTTAATGGGGTGGATGAACTCGAGGCCGTCCACGCCCGCCGTCAAGGCGAGCGTGTTGGTGTGCCGGTGGCAGGCAATCGCCCCGGTGATGTCGATCAGGTGCATCACCGTCCCGCCCAGGATGAACCCGAGCGGGTTGGAGTCGTTGGGCAGGACGACCTGGACGGTTTCAGCCGTCGAGTCCTGCCAGCGCTTTGGCTTTACCAATCGTAACCAATCCAGAGTGAGAACTTGACCTTGCGGAAGGCTTCACTGCCGCCCTGCTGCGCAAAGACCACGTCTTCCCATTGCTGGTTCATCAGGGTCTTCCACGACCAGTCGAAGTGGACGGGGAAGCCGAGTGCGAAGGTCGCCAGGCTGATGCCGTACGAGGCCCGCGCGTCGATCAGGCGGTTGCCGGAGATGGTGACCGGCGCGCCGTAGATCGGCAGGTCGTTATCGTCGTAGTCCACCACCGGCCGTTCGGTCGTGGTCTCGCGGCTGAACACCTTGAAGGGCGTGTCGCCGAAGCTGGCGCCGCCGAGGCCGGCGAACAGGGTGGCACGCACGCCGCCCAGTACGCCGATCGGCGTCGCCATGGCTTCAATCAGCGGGAAGCGGAGCTCGGCGTTGGTGAAGAACGCGTTCTGCCCGACAAACTGCAGGTACTCGTAGCCGCGCAGTTCCGAGTTGCCGCCGAAGTAGGTGTAGTCGGGGTTGCTGCCCCAGCTCTTGAAGCCGCGCGCCCGCAAGGCGAGCAGGCCGGTGGCGCCCAGGCGGAAGTACTTGCGGGCGTCGCCGTCGAGGGTCTGGCGCGACAGCGAGTTGCCGATCTTCGGCGCGATTTCGTAGGACAGGCGCATGGTGCTGCCCGACAGCGGCCCGAACTCGCGGAAGATCGTCGTTTCCTGTACGAACGCCGCGCCGACCGGCACCATGTTGCCGTTGTTGAAGAGCGAGCGGCCGAACTGCTGCTGCTGGTACTGGTTCGAGTAGGCCTCGAGGTTCGGGTCGTTGTAGCGCTCCTGGTAGCGGCTGAACCCGCCGAACAGCTCGACGCGGCGGTAGCGGTTGAAGGGGTAGATCGCGAACATGGTGCCGCCCTGCATGGTGCGGGTCGCGGTGGCCAGGTCCCGATCGATCAGGCCGCTGAAGGCCGGGTCGTAGAAGACGCCTTCGAGCTGCCCGTAGTAGAACTGCGTGGTGTTGAAGCCCTGCACCGCCCACTGCAGCCGCCGCTCCATGTTCACCCAGGTGAACTGCATGGTGCGGTACTGCGACACCGACGACACGAACAGGTTGAACTGCTGGTCGCCGAGCACGTCCGTGAACACCACCTGCGTGCCGCCGAACACGTCGCCGCCGCTGGTCACGCCCAGGCTGACCGGCGGCCGGCCTTCGAGAAACAGCTTCTCGAACTTGCCCTTTTTCTTCTTGTTGTCGGCCACCAGCGTGTGGCTGAGCGGCGCCTGAAAGTCCACGATCGGGCCGGGCGAACCGAAGTCGGCGGTCGCCACCTTCGTGATCTCGTCCTTGCGTTCGAGGATGTGCAGGCCGTATTCACCCTTGAAGTAAGTGACAAACGCCAGCTTGTTGTTGGCGCCGTCGCGCAGCACCACCGGCGACAGGTTGCCGGCCAGCGCGTCCGTGTACTGCTTCAACTCGTTGGTCTTGAGGTCGAGCGTCCACAGGTTGTAGATCTGGCCGTTCTTGGCCACGTCCGGCTCGATCGGCTCGGCCGGGTTCACCGCCGTCGAGGCGAAGACCAGCGTGTTGGCGTCGAGGAACTGGGCGCCGCTCTCGTCGTGCGTGCCGAAGGTCAGCTGGACCTTGTTGGCGCCGCTGGCGTCCATGCGGAAGAGTTTCTCGTTGCCGCTCACCCGCACGAGGTAGACCAGCGACCGGCCGTCGGGCGCCCAGGTCGGCGCGTAGTTGGCAAACGGGTCTTTCGTGAGGTTGACGATCTCCCTGGTGTCGAGGTTGATCGTGAAGATATCGGCCTGGCTGTCGCGCATGCCGGAGAACACGATCAGCTTGCCGTCGGGCGAGAAGTCCGGCGACTCGGGCGCGTCAATCGTGGTGAGCGGCACGCGCACTTCGATCTTGCGCGACACCACGTTCTGCACGATCAGCGAGCGGTCCTTCTCGGTGCGCACGAAGTAGGCGATCCGATCGCCCGACGGGGACCACGACATCCACGGCACCGAGTTCCAGCGCCCGCCGGGCGTGGCCAGGTACTCGAAGCCCATGCTCTGGTCGAAGCCGCCGGTGAGGTTGCGGATCACCGCGCCGTCCTTGGCGGAAATCAGCACGATGTCGTACTCGCGATCGCGGCCGTTACCGGTCATGCCGGCGATCAGGTCGCCCGACGGCGACGGCTCGATCGACAGCACGTTCGAGAACTTGCCCTTGCGCGGATCCGGCGCGAGGTCACGGCCGTAGTCGGCCGGCCGTTCCTTGTCGCGGAACGGCTTGAAGCGCTCCTTCAGGTAGCGGTCGAACTGCTGGTCCCATTCCTCGGGCGTAATCTGGAACGCTTCCTGGTAGGCGTCGTCGCTGCCGCCGATCACCGAGCGGCGCAGGGCGAAGACGTAAGCGCGCACGCCTTCCTTGCCCCACTTCGATTCCATGAACTCGAAGGCGGCGTGACCGAGGTTGTAGATGAGGCGCGGGTTGCTGAACCCGCCGTAGTCCTGCATCTCGCTCATCTTCGGAACGATGTCCGATACCGCCGCGTCGCGCACGGTCATGATGTCGAGCGGACGCCAGTAGCCGGTCATGTAGTCCGACATGCCCTCCATGGTCCACAGCGGCATGTTGCGGCGAATCAGGCCGGTGGGAATGATGTCGAACTGGAACTGGTGGGTGAGCTCGTGGACGATCAGGCGGTAGAGCAGATCGGGCGGCTCGTCGATCGGCATCACCATGCGGTAGCGGCCCGGTTCGGCGAAGGCGCCGACGCCTTCCTGCGCCGCGCCCGGAATCACGTTCTGCTGCCAGAACTCGCTGGCCGTCGAGAACAGGATCAGCGGCAGCTTCATCGAGAGGTCGTGCTTCAGCTCGGAGCTGACGTGCTGATACGCGCTTTCGGCGTAGCCGGCAATGCGCTCCAGGTGCGGCTCGATCTCGGGGTAGTAGTAGATCTCGAAATGCTCGGTCTGGTAGGTGTGCCAGTCGAACTTGTCGTAGCGGATCTGGTTCTTCCCGAAGTACGGGACATAGCCGGTTTGCGCCTCCGCCACGGTGGCGACGGCCAGGATGGAACATAGGGCCAGGGCCAAGGGCGTCAAGGCTTTCCGCTGCGGGGTGCGCATAGTCTCTCCTTGGTGCATCTTACCGATCCTCTGACGAAGGCCGCAATCAACGGCTTGCCACGCCGTAGCCTTGGCGACGGCGGGGCCCGCGTTCCGCAGAGCAAGAAGCGAGCCGTCGTCCTTCGTCCTATACTTGGGACGCGACGATCCAGGGACGGGGTTCACTCCGTCCTCACGCGCCCGCCGGGAATAAACGGGCTCACCCGGGAGTTTTCTCCAAAGTCTGCCCGGATTCTCCATGTTTTCTGGCCGACGGCCGACAAGGGGCGATCGTACCTACATGCTCGTGTCGGCGCGGGTACCAAGGCCGGGCTGGCTCACGTGGCGTCCTACCTCCAGAATGAGGCAAGATAGCCAGATGGATCAGCACGACGGCTCGACCGACAGTTCCCAGGACGTTGCTCCGGCGGCCACCACCGCCCCTGCGTCCAAGATGCGGCTCGTGGCGATCGGCGCCACGGCAGTGGCCCTCCTGGCGATCAGCATCCCGTTCGTGTGGCAACAGGGCGCGGCGTCGGAGCCGGCCGCCACACTGGCCAGCGACGTGACCCCGGCGGCGTCGCACGACACCACCGCGTCGGCCGGCACCGATGCGTGCATGGCCAACGCCAAGCCGGCAAATTTCGACTTCACCCTGAAGGACCTCGAGGGCCAGCCCGTGTCGCTCGCGTCCTACAAGGGGAAGGTGGTGCTGTTGAACTTCTGGGCGACGTGGTGCGGCCCCTGCAAGGCGGAAATTCCGGGCTTCGTCGAGCTGCAGGAAAAGTACAAGGACAACCTCGTGATTGTCGGGTTCTCGGTTGACGATCCCGCCGACAAGGCCAAGGCGTTCGCCGCCGAATACAAGATGAACTATCCCATCCTGCTGGGCGAAGGGCGTGAAGACGTGCAGGACGCCTACGGGCCGATCTGGGGCATCCCCGCGTCGTTCCTCATCAGCAAGGACGGCCTGGTCTGCCGCAAGCACCTGGGCATTGCGCCCAAGTCGGTGTTTGAAAAAGAAATTGTCGCGTTGATGTAGCGGTGGGGACAGACCTTTTGGTTTGTCCGCGTCGGTAGTATGATCACCGCATCATGTTGAAGGGATTCGCGCACGCTCGTCTCGCTTGCGGGTGCCAGCTCGGGTTTCGTGACGGCTCCGCCGGCAGCCCGGTGCTCGTCATGCTCGAGACGAAGTCCACCGGCTGCATGAATCCGCGCCACGTGTCGGGCCTCCCGTTGTACGACTACCGCGAGGCCCTGCGCCCGTCCACGCGCCTCGGCCCTCCGGGCGAAGAAGAGTTCGAAGAAGAGAGCTAGGTCCGGCTAAAGCCGGACGCTACATTGTGGCGTCCGCTATTCTGGCGCCCGCCTTCAGGCAATGTGGCGTCCGCCTTTAGGCGGACATCTGTCACTTCCGGAACGGGTAGAACCCAATCCCAAAATTCGCGTGGAAGTTGCTGGTGTGCCAGCGGTCTGCCTGCGCCCCATCCGGCGTCACCACCGAAATCGACGGCCTCAGGAACATGTAGTCCGCTGAGGTCCGCAGCGTGAACTTGGGCGTCAGGAAGTACTCGAACTTCAGCTGCGGCCGCAGCAGCGGTGCGTTCTGGACGTGGATTGACGACGGTCCGTCCGCCGAGCCAAACGCGCGCGCCGGGTTGCCGATCAAGGTGCCGTGATTGAACCCCCAGCCGGCCTGCAACGAGAGGCCGGTGCTCAACCTGCCAAAATGCCATCCGTAACCGATGCCGGCCAAGATGGCTCGCGACTTGAAGGTCGCAAACTCCTCCCCGCCCGGCGCGTGCAGGTCCTCGCTGAACGTCGTGAACGCAAATGGGTAGCGCCAGCCGTTGGTGCGACCGGGACTGAGCCCAATCGACCCGCCGAACGTCGTCCCCTTGGTGACGTCGCTGTCGAGCGGTTCGCGCACGCTGACGTTGGCGTGCACGCCGATCTTGCGGACCAGCTTGGTGACGTTGTCCTTGATGAATTCAGGCTGCGCTTGCGCGGGCGAGGGGAGCATCGCAAGGGTCAGCGCGCCGATCAGGCCGAGGTGCTGCAGTCTCATGCCGCATGAGACTGCAAGAAGCGGACCCGGGCGCCGCCTCATCAAGACGACGCCCGGAATTGACCTACAACTCGCGTAATGCGGTGGGAATTGGCAGGCGCGCCGCGCGCACGGCGGGGAACAGGCCGCCGATCAACCCCATGGCCAGGGCATAGACCAGACCCATAACCAGCAACCGGGGTGTTACCTGGAAGGCAAATGCCACCTGGCTGAAGGTGGAGAAGTTCATGGTCGAGGTCTGGTAGCCGTTGAACGCCAGGTAGGCGCCCACGCCGCCAATGACGCCGCCGATCGCCGCCAGTGCCAGTGACTCGGCGAGCACGGAGACCACCACCGAGGTGGTGTTGAAGCCGAGCGCGCGCAGCGTCGCGATTTCCCTCGAGCGCGTGGACACCGCCGTGTACATCGTCAGGATGGCGCCGAACACGGCGCCGATGCCCATCAGCGCCGCAATGCCGAAGCCGACGCCCTGGATCAGGCTGCTGAGGGCGCGCGACTGCTGCGCGTAGTAGTCCGCCTCCCGCCGCACTTGCACGTTGACCTGCGGGTTGGCGGTCAGCCAGTCGCGGAAGGTGTTGAAGCTGTCGCTCGAGTCGAGCTGCGCCAGCACCACCTGGTAGCTGTTGCCGCGGCGATAGGCGCCCTGCAGCACGCGCGCATCGCACCACACTTCCGTTTCGCTGACGCCGCCGCCGGCCTCGAACACGCCGACTACCTTCCAGGTGTTCTGTCCCGACTGCAGCGTGTTGCCCACGGTGAGGCCGGCGAACTGGCCGCTGGCGCCGCGGCCGACCACCACCTCGTTGGTGCCGAACTCCAGCATGCGTCCTTCGATGATCGACACCTCGTTGCGCACCTGCAGCGCGGTGCGGTCGACGCCGCGCATCGGCACGTTCGCCGAGGTGTTCGTGGACTTCTTGGGGAAGTCGATGATCACGTAGAGCTCGGCCGAGGCGATCGCCGTCTGGCCGTCGCGCCGCAGGCCGGGCGCCTGCTTGATGATGTCCACTTCGGGGCCCGACAGGCCGCTGGTCATCTCGCTGTCGGCGCCGCTGCGCATCACCAGCGCGCGCGTCGGCGATCCGGAGCCCTGCATGGCCGCCGTGAAGCCCGCGGCGATCGACAGCACCGACACCAGCACCACCACCACGCCGGCAATGCCGACAATGGCGACCCCGGACGAGCCGAGGCGCTGCGGGACGGTGCGGAGGTTGAGGGCGGTGACGGCGATGGTCTGGCTGATCCAGTTGAACACGTCAGGCCCTCCTCAAGGCGTCGGTGATCTTCAGTTGCATGGCATTCACCGCCGGCAGCAGACCGGCGAGCACGCCGAGCACGAGAATGAGCGCGGCCCCCGTCACGAGGTCGCGCGCCGGCAGGATGAACACCGGCAGCATGCCGTTGGTCGGGTCGCCCTGCTGCACGAACAGCCACGACGCCAGCAATCCGAGCCCGCCGCCGAGCACCGCGATCAGCAGGGATTCACCCAGCACCAGCACCAGGATCGAGGCATTGGAGAAGCCGAGCGTCTTGAGCACGCCGACCTCGCTGGTCCGCTCGCGCACCGACTGCGCCATGGTGTTGGCGGCCACCAGGATCATGGTGAAGAGCACCGCGATCGTGATCGCGATCATGATGCTGCCGATGTCGCCGACCTGCTTGGCGAAGCCTTCCACGAAGCCCTTCTCGGTGGTGGTCTTGGTTTCGGCCGACGAGTTGGCGAACATCGAGTCGAACGTCGACGCCATCTGCTGCGCCTTGCCGGCGTCGTCAATCCTGACCACGTACCAGCCGACGAGGCCTTCGCCGCCGCGGCGGTTCTCGTCGAGGTAGTCGTAGCGGAAGAAGAACTGCGTCTTGTCCACGCCGGGCCCGCCGTCGTAGGTCCCGGCGATGTTGAACTCCCAGATCTGGCCTTCCTTCGGCTGCCAGATCGTGCCCAGGATGGGAATGCGGTCGCCCACCTTCCACCCGAAGCGCTTCGCCAGATCGATGCCGACAATGGCGCCCTGGCGGTCGGCGAGCCACGCCGCCCGGTGTTCCGGCGAGATCGTGAATTCCGGATACATCTGCATGAACGGTTCCGGCTCGACGACCATCTGCGCGAAGAAGTTGGCCGGGTCCTGGTAGACGCCGCCGAACCACGACTGGTGCGTCGCCAGCGTCACGCCCTCCGTCGCCTTCAGGCGGTCGAGGTACGAGACCGGCAGCGGCATGATCAGGCTGACCTTGTGGATCAACACCAGCCGATCGAGCCCGGCGATGTCGACGCCGAACGTGAAGGCCGTCCGGATGGTCATCAGCAGGCCGAACAGCAGGAAGGCCACGAAGATCGAGAGCAGCGTGAAGATGGTGCGGATCTTCTTCCGCCACAGGCTGCTCCAGAGGAGCGGCAGGAACTTCATGCGTGCACTCCTTCCATCAGCACGCCCTTCTCGAGGTGCAGCGTGCGCTTGGCGCGCTCGGCGGCCCGCGGGTCGTGGGTGACCATCACGATGGTCTTGCCGTGGTCGCGGTTGAGCGCCTGCAGCAGGTCCAGAATTTCATCGCCGGACTTGCGGTCGAGGTCGCCGGTCGGCTCGTCGGCGAGCAGCAACGTCGGGTCGGTGACAATGGCCCGGGCAATGCCGACGCGCTGTTCCTGGCCGCCCGACAGCTGACGCGGATAGTGCTTGGCGCGATCGGTGAGGCCCACCACCTTGAGCGCGATGTCCACCCGCTTCTTGCGCTCGGCCTTCGACAGCCTGGTCAGCAGCAGCGGCAGGTCGACGTTGCGTTCCGCGGTCAGCACCGGCAGCAGGTTGTACAACTGGAAGACGAAGCCGATGTTGTTGGCCCGCCATTTCGAGAGCATGCCCCCCGACAGCGCGGCGATGTTGGTGCCGCCGACCTCGATCGTGCCGGCCGACGGCTGGTCGAGCCCGCCCATGAGGTTGAGCAGCGACGTCTTGCCCGAGCCTGACGGTCCCATCAGCGCGAGGAAGTCGCCCTTCGGAATCTCGAGGTTCACGCCCTTCAGCACGTCGATGCGTTCGCTTCCCCGTGTGAAGTACTTGTGCACGCCGCTGACTGTGACGAGTGAATCCATGACGCTGCTCCCTCACGGCCGGCACTGAAGTGCCGGCCTTCTGGCACTACCGTTTGACGATGATCTTGACGCCCTCGGCGAGCTCCGCCGGCGGTGACACCACGACGCGGTCGCCGCCCTTGAGGCCGGCCGTCACTTCGAGGCGGTCGCCGTCGGTGCCGCCGGTCTTGATGGCGCGCCGCTCGACTGTGTCTTGCTGCACCAGATACACGTAGCTGGCGCCGTTGTCGGCCTTCACCGCGCCCTTGGGCACCAGCGTCATGGCCTGCGCCACCGGCGCCGCGGCATCGGCCTCGCGGAGGAACGTGACCTTGACGCCCATGTCGGGCAGGATGCGCGGGTCGAGCGCGTTGAAGCCAATGCGGACCAGCACCGTCGCCTTCTGCCGATCCGCCGTGGGCACCACCGCGATCACCTTCGCCGGGATCTGCCAGTCGGGATAAGCGTCGAGCACCGCCGACACCGGCTGGCCCGCACTGACGCGGTTGATGTAGCTCTCGTTGACGTCTACCTCGATCTCGAGCGACCGCATGTCAACTATGGTGCTGATGCCGGTGCGCGTGAAGCCGCCGCCGGCCGACACCGGCGAGACCATCTCGCCCGGTTGCGCATCCTTCGAGATGGCAACGCCGCTGAACGGCGCGCGGATCACCATGTCGTCGATCGCGGTCTGCTGCAGGGCCACCTGGCTGTGGGCGACGTTGATCTGCTCGCGCATCGACGCCAGGCGCGCGATCAGGGAGTTGACCTCGGCCTGCGCCTGGTCGATGGCCGACGGCGTGGTCAGGCCGTCCTTCATGAGTTGATCCTGCCGGCGCAGGTTGACCCGCGCCTCGGCGAGCCGCACGTCGATTTCGGGAACCGCCTGTCGCGCCGCCTCCAACTGCGCGCGGGCGAGCGCGATCGAGGCGCGCAGCGTCGAATCGTCCAGGCGGGCGAGTACCTGGCCCTCGCGCACGGCCATGCCTTCCTCGACGTTGACCTCGATCACCTTGCCGGTGACCTTCGACGAGACCGTGGCGCGCCGCCGGGCGGTGACGTAGCCCGACGCGTTCAGCACCGATGCCTGCGTGCCGGCCGCCCGTTCCGTCACGGCGACCACTTCCACTTCGATGGGCCGCTCGCGGGTGAGCCAGTACCAGGCGCCGCCACCGGCGGCGCCCAGCACCAGCAACAGCACGACCCATTTCACCCAGCCGCCGCCGGTCGTGTTCAGGGGCTCGCGCTCGATGCGCAAGGCAGACAAGTCGTCGATTGGATCAGCCACGGATTCGGGTCCCTTGAAAACACGTCGAACGGGTCGCACGCGGATCGACAAGCCTGGAACGCTCGATGCTATGCGAACAAAAGGCGAAATTCAAATCATTTGCGAACAATAGGTAAAGACGCGCAAAAACCGGTGCGCGTTCGCCGGAAACGGACGTGCGGGCGGTTTGGGGGGTCGAGCGGCTGGATCAGCCCTTCGGCGGGTCGGGCTCTTCGCCCGGCTCCTTGATGCGGCCTGCCTGCTGGACCGCGCGGCGCAGGAGGAACTCGATCTGCCCGTTGAGGCTCCGCAGATCGTCGTTCGCCCAGCGCTGGACGGCTTCCAGCAGGGCAGGGTCGACACGAAGGAGAAACGCTTTCCGTTCAGCCACGGTTCTTACTGATAGATGGTGCCCGTGTTGATCACCGGCTGCGTGTTGCGATCGCCGCACAGCACGACCAGCAGGTTGCTGACCATCGCCGCCTTGCGATCCTCGTCCAGCTGGATGATCGACTTCTTCGATAGCATGTCGAGCGCCATTTCCACCATGCCGACGGCGCCTTCCACGATCTTCTGCCGCGCGGCGATGATGGCGCCCGCCTGCTGGCGCTGCAGCATGGCCGCGGCGATCTCCGGGGCGTAGGCCAGGTGGCTGATGCGCGCCTCGATCACTTCCACGCCGGCCTTGACGAGCCGGTCGCCAATCTCGCGCTTGAGATGATCCGCCACCGCGCCGGTATGCCCGCGCAGCGACACCTGCGCATCGTCGTGCGCGTCGTAGGAATAACTGGTCGCCAGGTTGCGCAGCGCCGCTTCGCTCTGCACCTTCACGAAGTGCTCGTAGTCGTCCACTTCGAAGACCGCTTCCGCGGTCTCGAACACCTTCCACACGACGACGGCTGCGATCTCGATGGGGTTGCCGTCGATGTCGTTCACCTTCAAGTGCGAGCTCTCGAAGTTGCGCACGCGCAGCGAGACCTTCTTCTTGGCGAGGAACGGGTTGGCCCAGCGCAGGCCCTGCTCCTTGGCGGTGCCTTTATAGGCGCCGAAGAGCTGCAGCACCTTGCCTTCGTTCGGGTTGACCATGAACAGGCCGGCCGACATGAAGGTGACCAGGGCCAGACCGACGGCGGCAGCGACAATCTCGGGTGCCGACTCGGAGCGGATGTTCATGGCGAGCATCCAGATCAGGCCGGCGTCGGCCAGGATCAGGACGAAGAGCACGGGCAGACCGGGCAGGCCGTTGTGAGCGCGTTCGCGAATGATGGACACGGGTCCTCCTTGACGATTGCAATTTGATATCACATAGATATCAGTTGTCAAGTAGGCAGAAAATGGGCCGTTTTCAGTCGAAACCGATGCTGAGGTCGGCGACCAGGGGCAGGTGATCCGACGCCATCAGCGCCAGTCGATCCCTCGGCAGGGTGACCTTGAGCACGTCCACCTTACCTTCGTAGTAGATGTGGTCGAGGTGAAGGATGGGGAAGAAGCCCGGATAGGTGCGCCGGCGGCTGAGGTGTTTGCTGAGGTCGATGCTCTGGAGCCGCTCGGCCAGCACGTCTTTGGCGATGCCGCGCGCCCACTCGTTGAAGTCGCCGAGCACGATCTTCGGGCCCATCACCCGGCGGTCGTGGACCAGCGTCGCGAGCCGCGCCGCCTGAGCCCGGCGCTCCATCAGCGATGTGCCGAGGTGCACGTTGTAGAAGTGCAGCGTGTCGTCTTCGAGGGCGACGTCCACGCGCTGGACGCCGCGATGCTCGCAGGTCTTCCACGTCAGGTCGTACTGCACGTGATGGCGCACAGGGAAGCGGGTGAGCACGACGTTGCCGAAGAG
The DNA here is from genome assembly GCA_041659285.1 of Vicinamibacterales bacterium. Classification (NCBI taxonomy): domain Bacteria; kingdom Pseudomonadati; phylum Acidobacteriota; class Vicinamibacteria; order Vicinamibacterales; species Vicinamibacterales bacterium. The sequence goes on from JBAZYO010000003.1 coordinate 414,327, forward strand.
CGCCGTCCGCAGGTGGCGCGTCGGCGCCATCACCCAGCCCATGCCCAGCGCCGCACCCAGTTCCGCCGCCTGTCCCGCCTTCAGCGGGCTCGCGCCCACCACTTCCTGGAGCGCGATGATGTCGGCGTCAATGCCGGCGAGCACGCCGGCGATGCGCTCGAGGCGGGTCCGCCCGTCGAGCCCGCGGCCGCGGTGGATGTTGTAGGTGGCCACACGCACCGTCCGCGTCCGCTTGGGCTCGTCGTCTGTCATCACGTCCATCCTAGTTGTAAGCTGTAGCCATGGCCAAGCTTGAGAGCGAACGCGAACTGACCTGCCCGTGCTGCGGAGCGGTCCTGACCGTGGATCTCAACCTCGGCCGCATTGTCAGCCACGATTCGCCGCCGAATCCCAATCGGCCGGAACTCGACAACGCGCACCGCATCCTCGCCGAGCAGGCCGCCAGGCGCGACGCCCTTTTTGCCCAATCCTTCGAGGCCGAGAAGAACAAGGGCGACGCGCTCTCGAAGCGCTTCGAAGAGGCGTTGAAAGAAGCGAAGAAGGAGCCCGCCACGAAGCCACTTCGCGGCTTCGATCTGGACTAGCGGAAGGCGTCTGGAATGGGTTTCCACTTTTCCCGGCCGCGGTAGTAGATCGGCTTGCGGTCGTCGTTCGCCTTCCGGTAGGCGCGATAGCGGCGCAGCAACTGCCGATAGCGGTGGATCGAGCTCTTCAGCTTCTTGTGCGGCCAGTCGATCAGCAGTTGCTCGACCTTCCACACGTTCCTGTTCGACAGCCGCCAGTCGTAGTGGGGCAGCGCCTCCGCCAGGTTGGCCACACCGAAGCCTTTGACCCGCCCGGTGAAGTCCACGTACGGATCGATGTAGCTCCGGGCCAGGGCGCGCGGCGACGCGAACTGCGGCTTGCGCCCGTGCAGTCCCGGGTCCCGCGACCGCGCCACCGATCCCCATTTCCCGTTGTGCCGGTAGACGAAGATGACGTGATCGAGCCAGTCTTGCGACTCGAGGCTCATCACCAGCGGGGGATAGCCGTGCTGCTCGAGCACGACGGCCGCGAACAGCGCGGCCTCGAGGCAATGCGCCGTCTTCAGGCGCGCGACCGGGCGAAAGGTCCGCAGGGTCTCGCCGTGCTGCTCGGTGTTGTAGCGCAGCGCGTTGAGCCAGCGTTGGACCTTCGCGGGGGTGTTCAGCCGCGCGATTAGGGCGCGTTCAGCGCGCGCGAACGGCAGCCTTGAGTTCATCGACAATGGTGGACGCCGACCACGCGTTGCTGTCGTGGATGGAGACGATGCGGCCGCGCGGATCGATCACGGCGGTCCGCAGGTTGTGCGTGATGGTGCCGTCGGTCTCGCGGATGACGTTGACGCCGAACGTGGCCGCCAGGCGATCCACGATCTCTTCCGGTGCCGTGGCGAACCGCCACACCGCGGGATCGGCGCCGGCCTTGGCCGCATGCGCGCGCAGGACCGCCGCCCGATCGGTCGCCGGGTCGAAGCTGATCGACAGCAGCCGCACCTTGCCGCGCAGGGCGGCGTCGGCGCCGGCCAGCGACTGGATCTCCGCGAAGCGCTTGTCCATCAGCGGGCAAAACTGCGGCAGGGGGCAGCGCGTGTAGATGAACGTGACGACCACCGCCGAGCCGCGCCACGCCGACAGCGCCAGTGGTTGGTCATTCTGATCGACCAGCGTCGTGCCGGGAACCTCATCGCCGGCCGCGAGCAGGTGCACCCCGGCGGCCGCAGGGATCTTCGTCGGCGCATCGTCGGGCAGCGGCGCCGAACCGGTCTTGGTGATGGCCGACAGCCAGGCGAGGTCCGGCGCCACCTGCAGGGTGGCGGTAATCAGGTCGCCCGGCACGCGGTCCTTCAGCAGCGCGGGATCCTTGACTGTGTACGGCATGGTCATCGCCGGCATGAAGCCGGCGATATCGCCGTGCTTGACCAGGATCTCGTTGGTCTCGGGCTTGACGGCGAGGACCTGCCCCTGCAGTTGATAGCTGCGCACTTCCGGGGCGCGGCTGCAGCCGGCCGCGGCCACCAGGCCGGCGAGGAGGACGGACACCCATCGATGCATCCCGACCATCTTAAGTGATAGTCTCCCGTTCGTTTCATGGCCAACGACTTTGCATTCGAGATGGCGGCGTCGGCCGTCCGGTTCGGCGCCGGTGTCACGCGCGAGGTGGGCGCGGACCTTGCCGAACTGGGCGTCACCAACGTGCTCGTGATCACCGACCCGGTCCTGCGCGTCCTGGCCCCGGTGCGAACGGTGTTGGAGTCGCTCGACGCCAATCGCATTCCATTCGTGCTCTACGACCGGGTCCGCATCGAACCGAGCGACGAGTCGTTCCTGGACGCGATTGCCTTCGCCCGGCGGCAGCCGTTCGACGCCATTGTCGCCGTGGGCGGCGGATCCACGATCGACACCGCGAAGGCGGTCAACCTCTACACGACGTATCCGCCCGCCGACTTTCTCGACTACGTGAATCCGCCGATCGGCAAGGGCCTCCCGGTGCCGGGGCCGTTGAAGCCGCTGATCGCGATCCCCACCACCGCGGGCACGGGCAGCGAAACCACCGGCGTCACCATTTTCGACCTCAGCCGCATGCACGCCAAGACCGGCATCGCGAGCCGCCGGTTGAAGCCCACGCTGGGCCTGCTCGATCCGGACAACACCAGGACGATGCCGCCGGAGGTGGCGGCGTCAACGGGCCTCGACATCCTCAGCCACGCCATCGAGTCGTTCACGGCGTTGCCGTTCACCGGCCGGCCGCTGCCCGAGCGGCCGGCGCTGCGGCCCGCGTACCAAGGGTCGAATCCGATCAGCGATATCTGGTCGCTGCAGGCCCTGCGCATGGTCTCGGAGTTCATCGTCCGGGCGGTCGAGGACCCGTCGGATGACGAAGCGCGGGCCAACATGCTGCTGGCGGCGTCGTACGCCGGCGTGGGGTTTGGCAACGCCGGCGTGCACCTGCCGCACGGCATGTCGTACCCGGTGTCGGGCCGCGTCAAGAGCTACCACGCCGCCGGCTACGCCGCGGATCATCCGCTGGTGCCGCACGGCTTCTCGGTGATCCTCAACGCCCCCGCGGTGTTTCGCTTTACCGCGCCCTCCACGCCGGCCCGCCACCTGCAAGCCGCCGAGGCGCTGGGCGTCGATGTCTCGCGGGCGAAGGCGGACGATGCGGGGCGCATTCTTGCCGATCGCATCACGTGGTTCATGCAGCGGCTGAAGACGCCGAACGGGCTGGCGGCGCTCGGCTACACCACCTCGGACATCCCGGACCTCGTCGCCGGCACGCTGCCGCAACACCGCGTCACGAAGCTGTCGCCGCGCCCGGCCGGCCCCGAGGAGTTGAGCCGGCTCTTCGAAGACGCGATGGTCGCGTGGTAGCGTACCGCGCATGATTCTCGTCGGGACCAGCGGCTACAACTACCCGGAGTGGAAGGGCAGTTTCTATCCGGCGGACCTGGCCGCATCGAAGATGTTGCCGTTCTACGCCAGCAAGTTCCGCACGGTCGAGATCAACTACACGTTCTACCGCATGCCGACGTCGAAGATCGTCAACGGCTGGGCGGCGCAAGTGCCGGCCGGGTTCCGGTTCACGCTGAAGGCGCCGAAGCGCATCACCCACGACAAGCGCCTGCGCGCCGCGGACGTGGCGGATGCGCTGCGCGCGTTCGTGTCGGTGGCCGGCGAGCTCGGGCCGCGCCTGGCGGCGCTCCTGTTCCAGTTGCCGCCGAACTTGAAGAAGGACATCGGGCTGCTGTCGGAATTCCTGTCGCTGCTGCCGCCCAGGACCACGGCCGCCTTCGAGTTCCGCCACGCGTCGTGGCTGGATGACGAGGTCTACGCCGCGCTCACGGCGCGCAACATCGCTCTGTGCATCGCCGACAGCGAAGCGCGGCAAACCCCGGCCGTCGCCACCGCCAACTACGCCTACCTCCGCCTGCGCGACGAAGGCTACGGCGATGCCGACATCGCGCGGTGGACCGAGACCGCCAAACAACTGGATGCCACCTGCTCCGATGTGTTCGTGTATTTCAAGCACGAGGATGAAGGCAAGGGAGCGGCGTTCGGACAACAGATGCTTCGTAATTTAGGGATGGTTGAATGATGAATCGATGGTTGATTGCGGGCGTGGTGGTGCTGGCTGGTTGCTCGTCAACTCCACCAACAACCACGCCTCCCCCTGTTCCCACACTCGACGTCGTCGAGTTGAGCGCGACCGATGCCAAGGCACGAATGGCGTCCGGCGAGCTCACCTCGCTCGCGCTGACCCAGGCGTATCTCGATCGCATTGCGAAGGTGGATGACGCGGGCCCGGCGTTGGCCGCCGTGATCGAGATCAACCCGCAGGCCGTGGCCGAAGCGACGGCGCGCGACGCCGAGCGCAAGGCCGGCACGATCCGTGGTCCGCTCCACGGCATTCCGGTGCTGCTGAAGGACAACATCGACGCCGCCGGCATGGTGAACTCCGCCGGCTCGCTGGCGCTGGCCGACAACAAGCCCGCGAACGATGCCTTCCTGGTCGCGCGCCTGCGGGCGTCGGGCGCGGTGATTCTCGGCAAGACCAACCTCAGTGAGTGGGCCAATTTCCGCTCGACGCGGTCGTCGTCCGGCTGGAGCTCGAGGGGCGGACAAACGAAGAACCCGTACGTGCTGGATCGCAACCCCTGCGGTTCGAGCTCGGGGACGGGTGCGGCAATTGCCGCGAGCCTCGGCGCGATTGGCGTCGGCACCGAGACCGACGGCAGCATCATCTGCCCGGCGTCGGTGAACGGCATCGCCGGCCTCAAGCCAACGGTGGGCCTGGTCAGCCGCAACGGCATCATTCCAATTTCGGTTTCACAAGACACGGCGGGGCCGATGGCGAGAACGGTGTCTGACGTGGCGCTGATGCTTAACGGCATGGCCGCGGTGGACGTGACGGACCCGTCGGGTCCCGCTGCGGAGGGCAGGATCGCCGCGGACTACACGACCTTCCTGAAGGCCGATGCGGTGAAGGGCAAGCGCTTTGGCGTGGTGCGGCAGGCGATGGGGTATCACCCGGACGTGGACGCCTCCATGACCAGGGCCATCGACGCGCTGAAGGCCGCGGGCGCGGAGGTGATCGACGTCAAGATCGCCACCTACAACGCCTGGAACGACCCCGAGTTCAGCGTGCTGCTCTACGAATTCAAGGATGGGCTCAACGCCTACTTGAAGAAGAGCGGCTCGCCGCAGTCGTCGCTCGAGGCGTTAATCGCGTGGAACAAGGCGAACGCCCCTAAAGCGATGCCGTTCTTCGGGCAGGAGATCTTCGAACAGGCGCAGGCCAAGGGCCCGTTGAGCGACGCGGCCTACAAGAAGGCGCGCGCCGAGGCGCGCCGGCTGGCGGGGAAGGATGGTCTGCTGGCCGCGCTCGCCAAGGACAAGCTCGACGCCCTGATTGCCCCCAGCCTGTCGCCGGCGTGGCCGACGGATCACGTGCTGGGCGATCACTTCGTGGGCGCGGGCTACGGCATGTCGGCGGTCGCCGGCACGCCCAGCCTGACCGTACCGATTGGCGACAGCCAGGGCCTGCCGCTCGGCGTGACGTTCATGGGGCCGGCCTACAGCGAGGGTGAGTTGATCGGGTTCGGTTACGCGCTCGAGCAGGCGACACGGGCGCGCAAGGCGCCCGAATACAAGGCTACCCTCGCGCCCTAGAGCGCCGGCTGCGGCGGGTGAACGGCAGCGAGAACAGCGGCCACCGGTAACGGATCGAGATGACCGCGCCGGACTTCATTCGCGGGGCCTCAGCGGCCGGGCGCGCCGCCGGGGCAACGGCCTTCAGTTTGTCCGCGACCCGGGACGCCAGCGCATCCAGGATCTCCGGCGTGAAGGTCAGCACGCTGATTTCGCGGCGAGGGAAGGGCGGCGTGCCGGGCGGATCGGTCGAGCGCCGGCGTTTGACGGGAAGGCACGAGTCGATGGCTTCGAGCGCGGAATCCAACTCCGGTTGCCAATCGAGCGCTAGCTCCTCGCCGGTGGGCGGGAGTTCCAGGACGGGGGCGTCCGGTTCTTCATAGGATTGCACCTCTTCGCCCGGCAGGGAGGCGGGTGTCGCCTCGGCTGAGCTGGGTGCCATCATGGTAGGCGTATCGGCCCACCCCGCTGCCGGGATTAGGCCGCATGCGCCAGACCTCAGCTACCCGTCAGCTACTTGCGCGCAACCGCCGACCAGGTGCCGGTTGCGAGGCCGCCGTAGTCGGCTTCGCCTTCCATCTTGGTCTTGTCGATCTTGCCCATGTAGGTAATCACCATGGGCGAGCCGTTGTAGGCGATGGTGATCACGAGCGTGATCTTGGAGCCTTCGACGGCCACGCTGTCGTACGGGCGTTCGCCCTGCGGACTCTTGCCGACGGCCACCAGCTTGCCGGCTTCTTCCCGGACTTCGAGCACCGACTGGAACTCGCCTTCGGGCGAAATGGTGGTGATGTCCCACGCGCCGACGGCGGCGTTCTGGGCGTGGGCCGCGGCGGCGATCAGCAGGAGCGTGACACTCGCGACGGCGATTCGAAGAGCATTCATAGTTGGTTCCTCAAAAAGTCCACAACGGTTCGTTCCGCGAAGTAGCCATCATAACCGTTTGCCTGCTCGACAAAGGCGCAGTGGCCCCCATGGGAGGTCACTACGGTGGTGATGTGGGGATTGTTCCGGACCGCCGGGGCGTCGAAGATGTGCGGCGGCACGAACGGGTCGTCCGCGGCGCTGAGAATCAGGGCCGGCCGGGCCACCTGATCGATGACCCGCATGGCGCTGGCGCGGTGGTAGTAGTCGGACGCCCCCGCGAACCCGTGGTGCGGCGCCGTGTAGCGGTCGTCGAACGCCCGGATCGACCACACCTTCCACAATCCAGACAGCTCGAACAGGCCGGGGTGCGCCCGGCCCTTGCGCCGCATGCGGCCCTGCAGGTTGCGGCAGAAGTTCCACTCGTAGATGCGGTTCTCACCCCGCTCGATCGACTGCATGCAGGCTTCCAGTTCGATCACCGGCGACACCGCGGCGAATGCCCGCACCTCCGGAAACTCCGCGGCGCCCAGCTCGCCGGCGAGCTTCATAGTGATGTTGCCGCCGAGTGAATACCCGGCGACGGCAAAGCGCGACAGGCCGTCACGATCGCGCAGTTCCCGCAGGACGAACAGCGGATCAGCGGTCAGGCCCGAGTGGTAGAGCCCGCGCGACAGGTGTTCGGTGCCGCCGCAGTTGCGCTGATTCAGCCGGACCACGTTGAAGCCGGCGGCGAAGGCCTTGTCGGCGAGGCCGCGCATGTAATGGGCCTCGCTCGACCCTTCCAGGCCGTGCAGCGCCAGCAGGGTCGGCGCCGAGGCGCGGTCCGGCTGCCAGTTGCAGTGGGCCAGCACGCGGGCGTCCGGGGCGACGTCGAAGTAGCGAGACTCGGCGGCGGCGAGTGCCGGAAAGGTCCGGCGGCGCGCCCACGCGTAGAGCGTCATCTTGTGCCCGCCGGCCCAGCGCGGAAGTGGGGTGTAAGAGGCGATGTCTCCAATTTTGGCATAATGCGCCCATGAAGACCCCTTTGCGCATTGCCTTGAGCGTACTGGCGCTGTCGTCAACGGCGGCCGGACAGGGCCTCCAATATCCCGTGACCCGCGCGGTGGATCACGTTGACACCTACCACGGCACGAAGGTGCCCGACCCGTATCGCTGGCTCGAAGATGACACCTCCGCCGAGACTGCCGCGTGGGTCGAGGCGCAGAACAAGGTCACCTTCGCCTATCTCGACACGATTCCCTATCGCGCGGCGCTCACCAAGCGGCTCAACGCGCTCTACAACTACGCCAAGTTCAGCTCGCCGTCGCGCAAGGGCGAGTACTACTTCTTCTCGAAGAACGACGGCCTGCAGAACCAGAGCGTGCTCTACATCCAGAAGGGCCTCACCGGTGCGCCCGAGGTGCTGATCGACCCGAACACCTGGTCGGCCGATGGCACGGTCCGCCTCGCTGGGTTTGCGCCCTCGAGGGATGCGAAGCTCGCGGTCTACGGCGTGTCGCGCAGCGGCTCGGACTGGCAGGAATACAACGTGATGGACCTGTCGACGCGCAAGACGCTCGGCGACAAGGTGGAATGGGTCAAGGTCTCGAGCATCGCCTGGCGCGGCAACGGGTTCTACTACAGCCGCTATCCGCAGCCCGAGAAGGGAAAGGAGCTGTCGTCGATCAACGAGAACCACCAGGTCTACTACCACCGCATCGGCACGCCGCAGTCGGCCGACGAGCTGGTGTTCAGCGATCCGAAGAACCCGCAGCGGTTCCACACGCTCGACACGACCGAGGACGAGCGTTTCGCGGTGCTCGACCTCTCGGACCGCGGCACCGGCAAGCAGGGCAACGCCGTGTTCGTGCAGGACCTGTCAAAGCCGGGCGCGAAGTTCACGCCGCTCATTCCTGACATTGGCGACGACACCTACAGCGTGCTCGAAAGCGTCCGCGGCGAGCTGATCGTCTTCACCGACAACCAGGCGCCGAACGGCCGCGTGGTCCGGATCGACCCCGCCAATCCCGCGCCGGCCAACTGGAAGACCATCATCGCGCCCAAGTCCGACACCATCGACACCGTGCGCGTCGCCGCCGGCAAGGTGATTGTTACCTACATGAAGGACGTGGCGTCGAAGGCCTACGTGCACAACCTCGAAGGCGCGCTCGAAAACGAGATCGACCTGCCCGGCCTCGGCAGCGCCAGCGGCTTCGCCGGCAACATGGACGACACCTCGCTGTTCTACACGTTCCAGTCGTTCACGTATCCGACGTCGATCTTCCGCTACGACGTGGCGGCGCGGAAGAGCGCGCTGTTCCGCGCGCCCGAGATTCCTGGCCTCGACGTGAACCAGTACGACACCAAGCAGGTGTTTGTGACGAGCAAGGACGGCGCGAAGGTGCCGATGTTTCTCGTTCACAAGAAGGGGCTGGTGCTCGACGGCAGCAACCCCACGCTGATGTACGGCTACGGCGGCTTCAACATCGCGACCACGCCGGGCTTCAACTCGCTGCGCATCGCGCTGCTCGAGCAGGGCTTCGTTTATGCCAGCGTGAACATGCGCGGCGGCAGCGAATACGGTGAAGCCTGGCACGATGCCGGCACCAAGCTGAAGAAGCAGAACGTGTTCGACGACTTCATCGCCGCCGCCGAGTGGTTGATCGCGAACAAATACACGTCGCCGGCGAAGCTGGCGGCGCAGGGCGGCTCCAACGGCGGCCTGCTGGTGGGCGCCGTCATCAACCAGCGGCCCGATCTCTTCCGCGTGGCCATTCCACAAGTCGGCGTCATGGACATGCTGCGGTTTCACAAGTTCACGATTGGCTGGAACTGGATTGCCGATTACGGCTCGAGCGACAACGCCGGCGAGTTCACGGCCCTGTTCGCCTACTCGCCGCTGCACAACATCAAGCCGGGCGGCAACTACCCGGCGACGCTGGTGACCACCGCGGATCACGACGATCGCGTCGTGCCGGCGCACTCCTTCAAGTATGCGGCGACGCTGCAGAAGCACGCCAGCGCCGATCGGCCGGTGCTGATTCGCATCGACACCAGGTCGGGCCACGGCGCCAGCAACGTCACCAAGCAGATCGAGGCGACCGCCGACATCTACGCCTTCATCATGTTCAACCTGGGGGTGACGCCGATGTTCAAGTAATCCAGGGCCACAGATGACGCCGATAACGCAGACGAGAACGGCAGCCGGCGCGCGCTTTGCGCGCGCGAAGCGATGGCCCGCGGCCGCGGCTCGCAAGCCGCTCAGCAGACGGTCGATGCGGCTTGTGAGCCGTGGCCACGGGCCATCGTCGGCGGCTCCGCCGCCGGGCTGCCGTTGGTGCCTCGGTATCCGTGTAATCTGTGTAATCTGCGGCTAAACTGAGTGCCGTCATTCACTTGGCGCGGTGGAGGAGTTGCAATGAATTTGAAGCATGTGTGTGTGATGGTGGGCTTATCGGTGGTGATGGCCGGCGCGCCCGCGGCGGCCCAGACCAACGCGAAGCTGTCGGGCTACAAGACCGAAGCGGTCAAGGGCGTCGACGAGATGGCGAAGCTCGCCCAGGAGATGGTGGACTCGGTGTTCAGCTTCGGCGAGCTGGGCATGCAGGAGGTCGAAACCTCGCGCTACCTGACCGGGCAGCTCGAGAAGTTCGGCTTCAAGATCCAGCGCGGGGTCGCCGGCATGCCCACCGCCTGGGTGGCCACCTACGGCTCCGGCAAGCCGGTGATTGCCATGGGCTCCGACATCGATGGCATCCCGCAGGCGTCGCAGAAGCCCGGCGTGGCCTACCCGGATCCGATCATCGCCGGCGCGCCCGGTCATGGCGAAGGCCACAACACCGGCATGCCGATGAACATCATTGCCGCGATCGCGGTGAAGCGGATCATGGAGCGCGACAAGCTGCCGGGCACTCTCATGTTGTGGCCCGGTGTGGCGGAGGAGCAGCTGGCGTCGAAGGCCTGGTACGTCCGCGACGGCATCTTCAAGGACGTGGACGTGGTCCTCTTCAGCCACGTCGGCAACAACCTCGGCGTGTCGTGGGGCGAAGGCGGCGGCAACGGCATGGTGTCGGTGGAGTACACCTTCGAAGGCGAGACCGCGCACAGCGCCGGTGCGCCCTGGCGCGGCCGCTCGGCGCTCGACGCCGTCGAGTTGATGAGCGTGGGCTGGCAGTACCGGCGTGAACACCTCCGCCTGTCGCAGCGTTCGCACGCGGTCGTCACCAACGGCGGCGACCAGCCCAACGTGGTCCCGCGCAACGCCAGCATCTGGTTCTACTTCCGCGAAACCGACCAGCCGCACATCAAGGAGCTGTGGGAGATCGGCGACAAGGTGGCGGAGGGCGCGGCGCTGATGACCAACACCAAGTGGTCGTCCCGCATTCTCGGCACGGCCTACCCGCAGCACATGAACAAGACGGTCGCCGAAACGATGTACGAAAACATCAAGACGGTTGGCTTGCCGGCCTGGAGCGAGGCTGACCAGACGCTGGCCAAGGCGCTGCAGAAGGAACTGGGCAACGCCACGATCGAGGGGCTGCCGACCAAGCTCGGCAACCTGGGCGTGCCCAATCCCGATCGCGAGAACATGGGCGGCGGCTCCGACGACATCGGCGACGTGTCGTGGAATTACCCGACGGTGACGCTGCGCTACCCGGCCAACATCCCCGGGCTGCCGGGCCACAACTGGTCGAGCGCGATCGCCAGCGCGACGCCGATTGCCCACAAGGGCGTGGTCGCCGGCGCCAAGGTGCAGGCCATGACCGTGCTGGACCTGCTGACGCGGCCGGAACTGGTGAAGCAGGCGTGGGACTACTTCAACACCGTCCAGACCAAGGACGTGAAGTACATCCCGTTCCTCAGGAAAGACACGCCGCCGCCGACGCACCTGAACGCCAACATCCTCGCCAAGTACCGCGACGAGATGAAGAAGTACTACTACGACCCGACCAAATTCGGGACCTACCTGGAACAGCTCGGCATCAAGTACCCGACGGTCCGTCAGTAGAAGACAAACAGGAGATCAGGAGAACAAGAGGTCAGGAGCCTTGATCAAGATGCTCCTGACCTCTTGGTCTCCTTTTTTCGTGCATCAAGAATCACGGAGAGTTCATGACGCGTACGCGACGTTCGATAGTGGTCACCCTCATGATGCTGCTGGGCACGATTCCGGCAGCTGCTCAAGACACAGCCAAGCTGGCCGAGTACAAAAAGGAAGCGGTCAAGGGCGTTGACGAGATGGCCAAGCTGGCGCAGGAGATGGTCGATTCCGTCTTCAGCTTCGGCGAGCTGGGCATGCAGGAAGTCGAGACCTCGAAGTACCTCACCGCGCAGCTCGAGAAGTTCGGCTTCAAGGTCACGCGCGGCCAGTCGGGGATGCCGACGGCGTGGGTGGCGACCTATGGATCCGGCAAGCCGGTGATCGCGCTCGGCTCCGACATCGACGGCATTCCGCAGTCGTCGCAGAAGCCGGGCGTGGCGTATCACGACCCGATCATCGAAGGCGCGCCCGGGCATGGCGAAGGCCACAACACCGGCATGCCGCTCAACATCATCGCCGCCATCGCCGTGAAGAAGATCATGGAGCGCGACAAACTGCCCGGCACCATCATGCTGTGGCCGGGCGTCGCCGAAGAGCTGGTGGCGTCGAAGGCGTGGTTCGTCCGGGACGGCATGTTCAAGGACGTGGACGTCAACCTCTTCACCCACGTCGGCGCCAATCTCAGCACGAGCTGGGGCCAGCAGGGCGGCACCGGCCTCGTCTCGATCGAGTACACGTTCGAGGGCGAGACGGCGCACAGCGCCAGCGCCCCGTGGCGCGGCCGCTCGGCGCTCGACGCGGTCGAGTTGATGAGCGTGGGCTGGCAGTACCGCCGCGAGCACCTGCGCCTGTCGCAGCGCTCGCATTCGATTATCACCAACGGCGGCGACCAGCCGAACGTGGTCCCGCGCAACGCCAGCATCTGGTTCTACTTCCGCGAGATCGATCAGCCGCACATCAAGGAACTGGTCGAGATCGGCAACAAGATGGCGGAAGGCGCGGCCCTGATGACCAACACCAAGGTCACCTCGCGCATCCTCGGCACGGCGTATCCGCGCCACATGAACAAGGTCGTCGCCGAGACGATGTGGGCGAACATCCAGGCCGTGGGCCTGCCGGCCTGGAGCGAGCAGGATCAGGCGCTGGCGAAGGGACTGCAGAAGGAACTTGGCAATGCCACGCAGAACGGCCTCGCGGTGAAGCTCGGTGAGCTGGGCAAGCCGGTGGCGCTCGAAGACAACAACGGCGGCGGCTCCGACGACATCGGCGACATCTCGTGGAACATGCCGGCCATCACGCTGAGCTACCCGGCGAACATCCCCGGCCTGCCCGGCCACAACTGGTCGAGCGGCATCGCCAGCGCGACGCCCATCGCCCACAAGGGCGTGGTCGCCGGTGCCAAGGCGCAGGCGATGACCGTGTTGGATCTGCTGACCAAGCCTGAACTGGTGAAGCAGGCCTGGGCCTACTTCAACGACGTGCAGACCAAGGACGTGAAGTACATCCCGTTCATCACCAGGGACACGCCGGCGCCGACGCACCTGAACAAGGCGATCTTGGAGAAGTACCGCGAGGAGATGAAGAAGTATTACTACGACCCGACGAAGTTCGGGACCTACCTCGAGCAGTTGGGCATCAAGTACCCAACGCTGCGGCAGTAACGAACGCTGACAGGACTCCAGGAGGCCAGAAGCCGATCTTCTGGCCTCCTGTTCTATTTGCCGGCTTTACTGCACCCGCACCGACTGGGGCCGGAGGGTCAGGCTGTAGACGTAGGGCACCATCCCATCCTGGTCCACCAGCAGCGGGTTGATCAGGCTCACTCGGACAGGCACGCAGTACTCGTATGTCGTCACCGCGGTGGGCTTGCCGCTGACGACGGTGGTCAACGTCAGGTTCTTTTCCAACCCCTGCTGCGCGGCCAGGAGACTCAGCCACTGTTCCAGCGCGTCGAAGTTCTGCACGTCGGTGACGAATTTGAGCCCGCTCTGTATTGTCGCCACCGCCACGAGCGAGAAATCCGCGATCCCGATGCCGCCTGGATAATAGGCGGTCCCGCCGTCTGGGGCCGGGCCTTCCACCACCTGCAGTTGCGAGCCGCCGCCGCTGAACGAGTGCAGCCCCAACACCTCCGGCGCGCCGGCGAGTTGGAGGGTCGGCGAGGGCTGGACGGGGAGGTCGATCAAACCATACAGGCTCGGCGTGGAGTTAATCCGGCTGATCTGGATGTTGTTGGGTTGGAGCACAAGCGAGGCCGGTGCGAGCGACCCGTCGGAGAACTGCGTGAGCAGGGCACCGGTCATCTGGAAGTTCACCATGTCGACGAATGCACCCTTGACGGGGTCGCGTGCCTGGACCGTCACGGTGACCAGCAGCGGAGCGAAGCTTCCATTCAGGATGTTGTTCCAGAGGTTGCGCAGGTCCGATATGGGCGCGTCGCTGCCCAGCATCATCGTGATTTGGGGAAATGAAGTCTGCCCGATACTCCCTATGTGTCCGAGGGAACTGACGGCCACGTTGAAGCCGAGTCGCGAAACAGCGTTGGGCCGGAAGCTCGGCAGTCCGTCGATGTTGACGCGGAGGTTCGACACCGCGGCCATCGCCGCGTTCTCATCGAGAGGGGCGCCGCCACCGGCCGGACCCGCCGGGCCCTGCGGACCCATGGGGCCCGCCGGGCCGGTTGCGCCCGTCGCACCGGCGGAACCGGGCGCGCCGGTTGCGCCCACGGCGCCCGCGGGTCCTTGCCCGCCATTGCAGACCGGGACCGCCGAGGTTCCGTCAGAGACGACGATGCCGCCGGTCGGACACTCGGCCACCGTCGCCAAGCGGACGGCCGCCGCAGCGCCACCGGGGCCCTGTGGGCCGGCAGGTCCGGTTGGTCCTGCAGGTCCGGCCGGACCTTGCGGTCCTTGCGCGCCATTCTGGCCGTTCACGCCTGGAGCGCCAGTCGGTCCCGGCGACCCTGCCGGTCCCTGCGGTCCCGGTGCGCCGTCGGCGCCGCTCGCGCCCTGAGGTCCAATGGCCCCGGTCGCCCCCGCGGGTCCTTGGGACCCAACGGGTCCCGCCGGTCCCGCTGAACCTTGCGCTCCCGGTGCGCCATCCCGTCCATCCGCGCCGGCCGGACCCTGCGGCCCTGCCGGTCCTTGCGGTCCGGGGGCGCCGTCGGCGCCGCTCGCGCCCTGAGGTCCAATGGCCCCGGTCGCCCCTGCGGGCCCTTGGGACCCAACGGGTCCCGCCGGTCCCATCGGCCCAGGCGGGCCTTGCGGTCCTGTGAACGCGTCCATCGAGACGCGGATCTCGTTCGGGCGGCAGGTGTCGTTGCCGCTGATGAACCGCACGAAGCCGGTCGCCCGTGCCACGCAGACTGCCGTGGGCGCAGGCGCCGCCGACGGGCCTTGCGGCCGCCGCTCGTCGTCGCGCCCTCTCTGCGCGAGGGCGGGCGATGCGAGGGTGAGTGTGAGTATGAAAGCGGGCAGGAACCGAGCGCAGTTCGGCCGACGAAGCATAAGGGGGGCCTCCAGTAGAGAAGGGTCGACCGAAAGGTTACGCAATCCGACCGCCCGACGCAACTGCAGAGTCAGGAACTAAGAAAGAACTAAGAACCTTAGACGCCGGACTTCAGGTACCGCGCCACCGCGCTCACCAGCCGATCGACCTCCTGAGGCGAGTTGTAGAAGTGGGGCGAAGCGCGCAGGCCGCCGCGGTCGGCGCCGCCGCGACCCGCGGTGCCAATCTTGTCTTTCTCGTAGAGCACCTGGCCCAGCTTCTGGGCGTTGAGGGAGCCGGGCAGGAACGACACCACCGCGGCGTTCAGCACCGGGTTGGGCGACGTCCACACCTTCACGTCCGGCAGCTTTGACAATCCTTCAATCAACTGATTCGCGAGTGCCCGTGACCGCTGTTCGATGGCGGCGCGGCCGACCTTGGTCTGGAACTCCAGGGCCTCGCGCAGCGCGATCATGGTCGCCTCGTCTCGTTGTCCGAAGCTCTCGAACGTCTTCGAGATGCCCACGGCGCCGGGATAGGCGCTGTAGATCGACGGCCAGATCTGTTTCTGTGCCCGCGCATTGATGTAGAGCACGCCGCACTCGCGCGCGCCGCACGGCCACTTGTGGGCGCTGCCCGTGTAGAAGTCGGGCGAGATGTCGGCGAGGTTGACGTCGAGCAGGCCGAAGGTCTGGGCGCCGTCCACCAGCGACAGCACGCCGTGCTCCCTGGCCAGCGCGCAGAGTTCCTTCGCCGAAAACAGGTCGCCGACCGTGCTGGTGAGATGCGTGAAGGTCAGGATCTTCGTCTTCGCGGTGATCGCCTTCTTGTAGGCGTCCACGTAGTACTCCATCCCCGGGTGGGGATTCTTCTGCGCAATCTCGACGACGGTGAAGCCGAAGCGCTTGGCTTTTTCCTGCCACGCCACGAGGTTGCTCGGGTGGTTGTCGTGAAACACGATCACTTCGTCGCCGGCCTTGAGATCCAGGCCGCTCGAGACCATGTTGTTGGCCTCGCTGGTGTTGCGCGTGATGACGATCTCTTCGGGGGTGACGCGCAGGAACGCGGCGAGCGCCTTGCGCGTGTTCTCTTTCTCGCCGGTCAGCCGCGCGCGGTTCTGTCCCGACGGGTCGCGATCGACGCTGTCGGTCTCGCGCCGCAGCGCTTCGAGCACGGGCCGCGACGAGGGGCAGAGGTTGGCGGCGTTCAGCACGCCGAGGTCCGGCGGCATCACGAACTGCTCGCGCACCGATTTCCAGAACGCTTCACCGCCGGCCGCGCCGCCGGGCGCAAAGGCCGGCGCTTGTGGCGCCGTCTTCGCCCAGACCGGGTCGGCGAACAGGGCCGCGGAGCCACCAATGGCAAATAGACGGGCGAAATCTCGGCGGGATACTGGTGCAGTCATGCGCCGCAGATTACACCCAAAACAGCCACGGATTGGACGCAGATTAGGCACAGAACAAAAAAGCCTTTCTAGAATCTGTGAATAATCTGCGTCGAATCTGTGGCTGTCCTAAATCTGCGGCCGCTCGTCGCCAGATGGCCCGTAAATGGACGGGATCGGCACGCCCAGCATCCGCAGGTACACCGTCATCTGGCCGCGGTGGTGGACCATGTGGTTGAGCACGAAGGCACGCATCACCGACGCCTTCGGCATGGTGAACACTTCCTTGCCGCCGGCCTTGAGCGTCCAGGGCGCGTCGAATTCGGCGTCGGTCTTGTTGACCAGGTTGGGGCGGCCGGACTTGAGGTTGCCGTCGAACATCGCCAGCACGGCGGCCCGCGTCGCCGGAGACTGATGGTCGGCCGGCCGCGGCGTCAGCACGTCGAGTTCGCTCTGGGTCATCGTCATGGTGGCCCAGAGCGGAAACTCGGCGAGGTGTTCGGCGAGCCGGCCCAGCGTCATGCTGGTGGGGTGCGGGCGCCACTCGAACTGGCCATCCGGCACGCGGTCCAGCACCTTGCGGGTCTGGCCCATCTCGCGGTCGAACTCGGGAAGCAGCGTGTCAATCAGCGGCATCCCGGCATTCTAGTGCGTCCTACTGCTTTGGCTTGGCCGGACCCTTGTCCTTGAACGCCTTGCCGAAGTTCTTCTCGAAATTTTTTTCGAAGGTCGCTTCGAAGTCCTTGGCGAAGTCCTCGCCGAAGGATTCTTCAAATGTGGTTTCGAACTGCTGGCCGAAGGCTTCAACACCAGCCTCGAACTGCTCGAAGTCGAAGTCGAAATCGAAGTCATCCCAAGCTGGCGGCTTGGGCTTGGGCGCCGGCGCAGGTGCCGGCGCAGCCTGTGGTGCCGGTGGCGCGGGCGGAGCCGGCCGAATGCCCATGCGGCGACGCTGACGCTCGTCGTCTTTGCTCACGATCGCCTTGCGGGCGAGGATGATATCGCCGTTGAACGACTGGGTCTCAATGCGCGCGCTGCCGTTGCCGAGCGTGAAGTTGAAGCGCTTGCTGCCGCTGCGCGGGTTCTGCCCGTCGGGCAACTGGATGGGGAAGTCGGCGGAGAAGTCGCCCTGGAAGGTGCGGACGAAGATGGTGGCGTTGGTGGCGCCGCCCAGGCCGACGCGGATGTCGCCGCCGTGCGTGGTCAGGCGATAGACGCCGTTGTCGCGGATGGTGCCGTTGAACGTGACGTCGCCGTTGACCGTTGACGCCTCGAGGTTCGAGGTCTGCGCGTTGTCGATGACGATGTCGCCGTTGGTGGTTTCCGCGGTGATCTCGCCGGTCACGTTGGTGACGCGAATGCCTTCGTTGACGGTGGTCGCCTGCACGCGGCCGCTGGCCTTGTCGATGGTGATGACGCCTTCAACCGACCGCACCGTGACGGAGCCGGTGCCGCCGGTGATGCGGGCGTTGCCATGTACGGTTTCGACCGTGACTTCGGCCGCCGTCCCTTCGATGGTCGCATCGAGATACGTGCCCGACAAGTTCACGGCCATCCAGCGCGGCACGGTGATCTGGAAGTCGGCGAGGCCCGGCATGGGGCCACGCGCCTGTCGTTGCGTGCGGACGCGCAACGTCATGTCGGTGGTTTCCGCGGTCACGGTCTCGCGGGCGCCGTGCGTGGCCTGGATGCGGACCTTGTCCTGGTCCCACGAGCGCACGACCACCTCACCGGCGTTGTTGCTGAGCACGAGGCGCGTGCCCTTGACCACGTCGATGGTCTGGTCGGTCTTCGGGTTGGTCTCCGGGCCGCCGGGGCGGGCCTGGATCGGCTGTTGGCCGTCGGGCGCCGATTCGCGCGGCTGCGCGAGCGACGGGGCGCTGCACGTCAGTGCGAGCGCAGCGGTCAGAAGCAATCGGGTCATCGGTCAGTCTCCTCCAGCGGACGCGAGGGTCGTGGCATGACGCAGCAAGTCGAGCTTTCGCCGCCGCGCGTCGGCCAAATGGGAATTCAGATAGGGGTTTGCCGGGTCGTGGTCGAGCGCCATCCGCGCTTCCTGGATCGCAGCATCAATGGTCTTCAAGTTGCGTTCGATCACGAGCACGGTGCGGGGGTCGAGGCGGTCCCGTTCTTCGTGAAGGATCTGTTCGAGGTCGGTCACCGCGGCGTTGAACTGGGCGTCGGCGAAATTGGCATTCACGACATCGCCTTCCACTTCGCCGATCGCTTCACTCTCGGCCACCACCATTCGCTGGGTGTCGGCCGGTGCCGCCGGCTGGCGCACCGCGAGCCACGTGACGCCCGAGGCCACGGCGATCAACAGCGAGGCGGCCATGGCGAGCTGCGGCAGGGTAAAGGAGATCTGCCCGCGGCGCGGCGCCGTCCGCACCTCGAGCCTCGTGGCGACGCCCGGCCACAGGTCGCGCGCCGGCTGCTCGTCGCGCCACTGCCCGATCGCCTGCGACAGGACGTCGTCGGCCGCGAGCGGCTCGTGGTCGCCTTCCCCGAACTGTCGTTGTTCCGTCATAGCGTTTCTTCCGGCCCTAATCCGCCTAAAGGCGGATGCTACATGTGGCGTCCGGCTTTAGCCGGACCTATCCCCGCTTCTTCGACAACAACCCGCGCAGCGTCTGGCGCGCGCGGTGCAACTGCGACTTCGACGTCCCCGGCGCTACGCCGAGGATCTCGCCGATCTCTTCGTGGCGGTAGCCTTCGACGTCGTGCAGCACGAACACCGTGCGGGCGCCGTGCGGCAGCTGCTCGATGGCCGCCTGCAAGTCCATGCTCAGGTCCAGGTGCTTGGTGCGCGCCGCGGGCGCCACCTCCAGCACCGCCTCGCCGTCGGCGAGGAACCGCTGGCGGGCCGTGCCGAGCGTCCGGAACCGCTCGATGATCACGTTCACCGCCAGCCGGTGAAGCCACGTGGCGAAAGACGACTCACCGCGAAAGAGGGCGAGCTTCTGCCACGCGCGGACAAACACGTCCTGCGTCAGCTCGTCGGCTGCGTCGGGACCGGCCATGCGCCGCGCGAGATTGAAAATCCGCGGCATATGGGCCCGGTAGACCCGTTCGAAAGCCGCCGTATCCCCTTGGGTAGCAAGGACGACGTCGTTCACCGGCACTGGTTTGGATGATAGGGGAGACGGAAGGGTTGGAACCGGCGGCCGGGTTTGGCCCCGAGCCGCCAGTCCAAGAGGGGGCCGACCCGGTTACGGTTTCTTCGTAAAGTCCACTTTCGGCGCCACTTTGGCCGATTCCGGGGCCTCGAACAGCTTGTAGTCGCCCTTGAACCCGAAAATGCCAGCCGTGATGTTGGCCGGGAACTGCCGGCGGGCGGTGTTGTACGCCTGGATGGTCTCGTTGTAACGCATGCGCTCCACGGCAATCCGGTTTTCGGTGCCGGCGAGCTCGTCCATCAGCCGGGCAAAGGTGGCGTCGGACTTGAGCACGGGGTAGTTCTCCACGACCACTAGCAGGCGGGCGAGGGCCGAGGTCTGCTCGTTGGCCGCCGCCATCTTCGCCTCGGGGGTGGTGGCGCCGGCCAGCTTCGCGCGCGAGTCGGCGATCGACTGGAAGACGTCCCGTTCCTGCTGGGCAAAGCCCTTGGTGGCCTCGACCAGGTTGGGAATGAGGTCGTTTCGCCGCTGGAGCTGGTTTTCCACCTGGGACCACTGCGTCTTGATGGCCTCCTCCTGGCTGACGAACTTGTTGTACGAACAGCCCGACGTCGCGACAGCCGCACTCACGAGGGCCACAACCACGAGCATTCGCTTGAGACTCTTCATAGCTACCTTTCTATCAGATTCCACTGTGCTCCGGCTAAAGCCGGAGGCTACATCGTCACCGAGTTACCAGCCGGCGCCACCACCGCCGCCGCCGGAGCGGCCGCCGCCGAATCCACCGCCAAACCCGCCTGATCCACCCCAGCTGCCACCGCCGCCGAACCCGCCGCCGAACGGTCCCACGCCGCTGATCCAGTGGCTGCCGCGCCGGAGGCCCCGTCCGCGGCCGCCGCCGTTCATCATGTTGAGGAAGATGATCAACAGGATGACGATCAATCCGATCGGAAACCGGGTGCGGCTGCCGCGCGGCTCCACCTGCGGCGCCGCGATGGGCGCGATGTCGAGGTTGACGTTACGGCCTTGGGCCACCCGTTGGGCGACCCTCTGGGCGCCGGCCAGGAGTCCCCGGCCGTAGTCGCCTTCGCGGAAGAACGGCACCATGCCGCGGCTGGTTTCGCCGGCGAACCCGTCGGTGATGAAGCCCTCGAGCCCGTAGCCGGTTTCGATCCAGACCTGGCGATCCTCGAGGGCGAGCACGATCAGCACGCCGTTGTCTTTGCCCTTCGTGCCAATGCCCTTGCCGCCGTTCTCGAACATCTCGACGGCGTACGTCTTGAGATCCGCCCAGGGTTGATAGGTCTTGACGGTCGTCACCACCATCACGTCGCCGGTGGCCGATTGCAGCTGCCGGATCAGCGCTTCGATCTCACGCTCGCTGCCGGCGTCGATCGTGTTGGCGAAATCGTTGACCGCCGCGGTGAGCTCGGGCGGCGCGGTTTGCGCGCGCGCCACGTTCGCGCTCAGGCACAGGCACAAGCCGAGACACAGGCGGCCGAAGGCCGCCCGCCTTCGCCCAGGGCTTCGGCGCGGCAAGCCCTTCGAGGCGAGCGTGATCACGACAGCTTCCAGGTGTCGATGAAGTGCGACAGTTGCTCCACGGCGGCGAGATAGCCGGGGAAGAGCCGCGCCGGATCGACACCCGATGCGGAGGCCCCCGACGCCAGCGCCAGCACATCTCCGACCACGCGGGGATCGAGCTGGGGCCGCCGTCCGGCGAAGGCGCCGAGATCGGCGGCGCTGGCCGCCGCGTGTCCGTCGAGTTGCGCGATGCGGCGGAGCAGCACGGCAAACGCCGGCGCCGCGTCGGTGACGAGTGACGCCACCCGCGACGGCCGTCCGCCGCACTCGACGAAGTTCTCGCGGAGGTGCAGCAGGTGGCTCTTCACCTGCACCTCGCACGCCCGCCTCAGGTCGTCGGGACGAATCGACAACCCGGCAAACGGATCGACGCCGAAGAGTGCCTGGTGGGTCTCGATGATTTCGCCGTACTCGATCGGAAACGCGTCGAGCGAGCCGGCGAACTCATCTTTCGTGAGCAGGAGCGGCGTGGCGCTGCCGGCGCGGTGCCAGGAGGCGGCGCGCGCCGCGCAGGCCGTCAAGTCGTCGGCGGTAAGCGTGCGCACGAGCGCCACGCTCGGCGCCGGCCCCTCGGGCTGGTGGCCGTAGGCCACAAACGCCGTCAGGCGGTCGCCGAAGATGAGTTGAAGATCGTGAAGGGTGGCGGCGAGTGGTCCGCCGTGCGAACTGTCCATCTCTTGTAGAATACGACTCTTCCGGGTCAGCTGTTCGAATATGCGCCTTCGCGAGATCAATCTGGGATGTTTTGGCGGCGGCACCGGCCTGCCGAGCCTGCTCGGCGGGCTCAAACGCAATCCCTGGCTGCGCCTGAATGCCGTGGTCACCATGTTCGACTCGGGAGGCAGCTCCGGCCAGCTGCGCGACGAGTTGGGCGTGTTGCCGCCCGGCGACGTGCTGCGGTGCGCGCTCGCGCTGTCGCGCAACGAAGGCGAAGCGCGCCGCGTGCTGCTGGCACGCCTGCCGACGCTCGAACACGCGCGGCTCGGCGGCCACACCGGCGGCAACCTGCTGCTGTCGATGATGGAGCGCTACAGCGGCGACTTCCTGGCGGCCGTGGACGGCTTGCGCGCCTTGCTCGGCTGCCGCGGCTTCGTCTGGCCGGTGAGTGTGGAACAGGCCACGCTGTGCGCCGAGTATGCCGACGGCGAGGTGACGCGCGGGGAAGTGGAAGTGGACGCCGGCCACGCCCGCGGCCATCACGTGACGCGCGTCTGGCTCGAGCCGCCGGCGCGCATCCATCCCGGCGTCAAGGCGGCCATCGGCACGTTCGACGCGGTGGTGATTGGCCCCGGCAGCTTCTTTACCAGCCTGCTGCCCACGCTGCTGGTTGACGGCGTCGCCGACGCGCTCGCCGACGTCAAGGGCCCCATCGTGGTGGTCACCAACCTGCTGACCGAAGGGCAGGGGATGCAGGGCTTCACGGCCGCCGACGCCGTGTCGTGGGTCAGCCGCACCATCGGCCGGCCCGTGGACGTCGTGATCGCCAACGACGGCCGGCCGTCCGCCGAAGGCCTGGCCCGCTATGCGGCCGAGCACAAGCATCCGCTCGCCGTGGGTGCGCCGCCGCCGGGCACGGAAGTGGTGGTCGGGGATTTCTGGCGATCGGAAATGGCGCGCCACGATCGGCAGCGGCTGTCGTACGCGGTGTGGTCGGTGTTGTCACGGAGACTGCTGTCATGATGAATTCACAGTTGAAAACCGGAATGGTCGCGGCGCTCCTGATCGCCATGACCGCGGCCGCCGCGCCGGCGCAGACCATGGACGCCAACGCCGTGCTCGCCTCGATCGACGCGAAGGGCGCGGCCTATCGCGACGTCGCGCTCAAGATCTGGTCGTTCGCGGAAGTGGGCTATCAGGAAACCAGGAGCAGCGTCCTCCTGCAGGAGCAGTTGAAGGCCGCCGGCTTCACGGTGAACGCCGGCGTCGCCGAGATTCCCACTGCCTTCACCGCCACCTGGGGCTCGGGCAAGCCGGTCATTGGCATCATCGGCGAGTTCGACGCGCTGCCGGGCCTGTCGCAGGCCGCCGAGGCTGACCGCCATGCGCTGGTCGCCGACGGTGCCGGCCACGGCTGCGGCCACCACCTGTTCGGCACCGCCGCCACCGCGTCGGCGATTGCCGTGAAGGAATGGCTGAGCGCCAACAAGCGCTCGGGCACCCTACGCTTCTATGGCACGCCGGCCGAGGAAGGCGGCGCCGGCAAGGTCTACATGCTCCGCGCCGGCCTCTTCGACGACGTCGACGCGGTGGTGACGATGCATCCGGGCGATCGCAATGCCTCGAGCGCGTCGAGCACGCTGGCCAACATCACCGGCAAGTTCCGGTTCCGCGGCATCTCCGCGCACGCCTCGACCGCGCCCGATCGCGGGCGTTCGGCCCTCGACGCGGTGGAGGCGATGAACGCCATGGTCAACCTGATGCGCGAGCATGTGCCCTCCGACGCGCGCATCCACTACGTTATCACCAACGGCGGCCGCGCGCCCAACGTGGTGCCCGATTTCGCCGAGTCCTACTACTACGCCCGCCACAACGACATGCGGGTGCTCGAAGGCCTGTGGGAACGCATCACCAACGCCGCCCGCGGCGCCGCGCTGGGGACGGGGACCACCATGGAACTGGAGCTGACCGGCGCGGTGTGGAACGTGCTGCCGAACAGCTATCTCGTCGGTCTCATGCAGGAGAACCTCCGCAAGGTCGGCGGCTACGAGTACACGCCGGTGGAACGCCAGTTTGCCGAAGGCATCCGCAAGACCCTCGACGGCGAGCTGCCGCCGATCGACAGTGCCAATTCGGTGTTCGCGCCGGAAGCGGGCATCGGTAGCGCCTCCACCGACCTTGGTGATGTCAGCTGGCGCGTGCCCACCGTGCAGCTGACCGCGGCGACGTGGGTCCCCGGCACGCCCGCGCACAGCTGGCAGGCGGTCGCCGCCGGCGGCATGTCGATTGGCGTCAAGGGGATGATGGTGGCGGCGAAGTCGATGAGCCTGATGGCCATGGACCTGTTCTCCGATCCGGCGCATCTGGTGAAGGCACGCGAGGAGTTCGACAAGCGCCGCGGTCCGAACTTCAAGTACACGACCCGGCTGGCGGACCGCAAGCCGGCGCTCGACTATCGGAAGTAGCTTGGCCCTTCCTCGCGGCACGCGGATCGGGACCTACGAGATTGTCGGCCTGCTGGGGATCGGCGGGATGGGCGAAGTGTATCGGGCGCACGATACGCGGCTCGGGCGCGACGTCGCGATCAAGATCCTGGCGCACCGCGTCTCGGAGGATCCGGTCCTGCTCGCACGCATCGAGCGTGAAGCGCGGCTGCTGGCCTCGCTCAACCATCCGTCCATCGCCACCATCCACGGCATCGAAGACTGGCAGGGCACACCCGCGATCGTGATGGAGCTGATCGAGGGCCAGACGCTGGCCGTGCGGCTGTTTGAAGGGGCCATCCCGCCGGCCGAAGTGGTCCGCATTGCGAAGCAGGTGGCCGAGGCGCTGTGCGCCGCGCACGATCGCGGCATCGTGCATCGCGACCTCAAGCCCGCCAACATCCACCTCCGGCCGGACGGCGCGGTGAAGGTCCTCGACTTCGGCCTCGCCAAGGCC
Source organism: Vicinamibacterales bacterium (assembly GCA_041659285.1). NCBI lineage: Bacteria > Pseudomonadati > Acidobacteriota > Vicinamibacteria > Vicinamibacterales > Vicinamibacterales bacterium. The sequence goes on from JBAZYO010000003.1 coordinate 439,047, forward strand.
ATCGTCGTGGACGACAACCCGAGCACGCAGAACCTGCAGTCGGTGACCACCACCGGATCGATCATGGGCACGGCGCCGTACATGAGTCCCGAGCAGGCCCGCGGGATGGAAATGGATCGCCGCACCGACATCTGGGCGTTCGGCTGCACGGTCTACGAGATGCTGACCGGCACGCGCGCCTTCTACGGCCCCACGCCCGCCGACACCGTGGTCGCCATCCTCAGTTCCACACCAGACTGGAGCAAGCTGCCGGCCGACACGCCGCCGGGGTTGCGTGCGCTGCTCGAGCGGTGCCTGCAACGCGACATCCGGCAGCGCCTGCGCGACCTGGGGGATGCGAGCTTCGACTACGGCGCCACCAACAGCGCGTTTGTCGGCGCCGTGGCGACGGCGCGGCGCCGGAACCTGGGCCGGGCGCTGCTCTTCGCCATTCCGATCGTGACGGCCCTCCTCCTGGCCGGCACGGTGCTCTACTTCGCGCGCGGCCGCGAGGCGGGGCCGCTGCGGAAGTTCGAAGTGCAGGTGGACGGACTTGGTGACCAGCCCGGTACGTTCACGGCGGAGTCGGGGCCGGGCGCCGGCGTCGTGATTTCGCCCGATGGTCGCCGCATTGTCTATCCCGCGTCCGGCCGCCTGTGGGTGCGCGATCTGAGCGAGCTGGCATCGCGGGCCCTCGACGGCACCGAGAAGGCCGCGGCGCCGAGCTGGTCGCCCGACAGCTCGTGGGTGGCGTACGCCGTCGGCGCGGAACTGCGCAAGTCGCCGATCTCCGGCGGCGCCGCGGTTCGCGTCGCCGCCGTGCCGGGCGGGTTTGCCGAAGCCGGCGGCATCGCCTGGTCGGACGACGGCGTGCTGTATTACACGACCGGCAACGGCGGCATGTGGAAGGTGCCGGCCGAGGGCGGCGATCCAGCGATGGTGATCGATATCGAGCCGGGCGTGCGTGACTATCACGACGCCACCATGGCCGGCGGCCGGCCGATGATCATCACGCACTACACGAACAGCCAGTTCTCGATCGATCGTGTGGACGGGACGAGCCGGGAGGTCCTGTTCGGGCCGGTCGCGCAAGTCATCCGGCATGCCGCGTTCTCGAGCGACGGGCACCTGGTGTATCAGCGCGTCGGCAACAGCCCCGGCGTGTGGGGCGTGCCGGTGGAGCCGCGGACGCTGCTGCAGCGCGGCGAGCCGTTCCTGGTGGCGGCCGGCGGCTTGCGGCCCAGCGTCGCCGACGATGGCACCCTGGTCTACGTGACCGACGAAACCTGGGGCCGCGTGCAATTGAGCTTCGTGGACCGCACCGGGCAGATTCGGTCGAACGTGGGCGACCCGCGGGCGGGCATGCGCCATCCGGCGCTGTCGCCGGCCGGTGACCGCGTGGTGATGGTCGCCCCGAGTGGCGTCGGCGACGACTTGTTCGTGGTGGATGTGAGCCGCGGGTCGGCGACCCAGTTGACCTCCACCGGCGTGCGCGGCGACCCGGCATGGGATCCGAAAGGCCGCCGGATTGCGTATAGCTGTGGCGCGACGGGGCGCGACGGCGGCGTGTGCGTGGTGAGCGCCGACGGCGGCGGAGAACCCGCGGTGGTCATTCCTGGCGCGAGCCAGCCGGACTACGCGCCGGACGGATTGCACCTGGCGTATCTGCTCCTGGATCCCAACACGCGCACCGATCTGTGGACCGCACCGGCGGATGGCTCGTCGCCGGCCACGCTCATCCGGCAGACGCCCGCCTTCGACTTCGGCCCTCGCGTGTCTCCCGATGGACACTTTGTCGCGTATTCGTCGGCCGAGTCCGGCAAGCCGGAAGTGTATGTTGCCGACTACCCGGTGCCGCGGCGGCGCTGGCAGGTGTCGACGGGCGCCGGCGCCGAAGTGCGCTGGAACCCGCGCGGCGGGGAGCTGTTCTATCTCGACGGCACCGGGAATCTGCAGGCCGTCACCATCGACCCGTCAGGACAGCCGGGCAAGCCGGTCACGCTGTTTTCCGAATCGGTGGCGCGCGGTCACTTGTCGCAGGGCTATGCCCCGTCGCCCGATGGCGGGCAGTTCCTCCTGGTGCGCGATGTCGACCGCGGCAAGCTCCGCCCGCGGATTACCGTGGTGCAGAACTGGTTTGCGGAGTTTGCGCCGAAGCGTTAGCGGCGTCGCTTCCTGGCGGTGGCCTTGGCGGCCTTCTTCTTTGGCGCCGTGGCGCCCTTGGCCCCTGGCGCCCTGGCCGGCGCCTTCATCGTCAAGGCCCGTTCGATAATCCTGGCGAACATCTGACCGGTGTCGCCGGTCTTCGCCGGCGCGTTGCTCAGCCAGAGGTCCGGCGTGCGGCCCTGCAGGATTTCCGCGAAGTCCGCATGCGGAGTCTTCACGCTCAGCGGCGCGAACTCGGCAATATCGATCGGACCGGACCACTCGTCCTTGTGCTTGATCAGCAGCCAGCTGTTCGGCGCGCCACCGAAGCCGCGCGTCTTGACCAGCACCCACGACCCCTTGAGCTTGTAGCCGTTCAGGCGAAACTTCAGGTCGCCCTTGCGGAAGGCTTCATCGACGTCCACCTCCGGTTCCCAGGTGCCGACGTCCCACAGCATGACGATGCCGGCGCCATAGCCTTCGGGGATCACGCCCTCGAAGGTGCCGTATTCGATCGGGTGGTCTTCCACGTGCATCGCCAGCCGCTTGTCGCGCGAGTCGATCGACGGCCCTTTGGGCACGGCCCATGACAGCAGCACGCCGTTCCATTCCAGGCGCAGGTCGTAATGCAGGTGAGAGGCGAGGTGCTTCTGGACGCAGAAGAACAGCGGGGCGCCGGCCTTTTTCTTTTTCGGCGATGGCGCGCCGGCCGGTTCCGGCGACTTGGTGAAATCCCGCTTCTTCCGGTAATGCTCGAGGGCCACTCGCTACGCAGAATACAACGGCCGAAGGGTAGAATACGCTTCGCATGAGCACACCGACCGCCCACGACCGCGCGTTCTTCGGCCATCCCCGGGGGCTCTCGACGTTGTTCTTCACCGAGATGTGGGAGCGCTTCAGTTACTACGGCATGCGCGCGCTGCTGCTGTTGTACATGACCGCGCCACTCACGGCCGGCGGTCTGGGCTTTGACGCCGCGCAAGGCGGTGCCATCTATGGCTTGTACACGTCGATGGTCTACCTGGCGACGATGCCGGGCGGGTGGATTGCGGACCGGCTGATCGGTCCCCGCCGCGCGGTGCTGTATGGCGGCATCATCATCGCCGCCGGGCACTTCAGCATGGCGGTGCCGTCGCTGGCGACCTTCTACCTGGGCTTGTTCCTGATCGTGATTGGCACGGGCCTGCTCAAGGGCAACGTCAGCGTCATTGTCGGCAAGCTCTACGGCGCCGCCGACATTCGCCGCGACGCGGGATTCTCGATCTTCTACATGGGGATCAACCTCGGCGCGTTCCTGGCGCCGCTGGTTTGCGGCTACCTCGGCCAGCAGGTGAGCTGGCACCTGGGCTTCGCCGCGGCCGGGTTCGGCATGCTGATCGGCGTGATCCAGTACGTGATGGGCAGCAAGAACCTCGGCGATGCCGGCATCGCGCCGGCGCCGGCGCCAACCCCGGCCATCGCAGCGCAGTGGAAGCGCCAGGTGCAAACCTGGGTCGGCGGCAGCGCCGCGTTCGTCGTACTGATCGTGCTGGCGGTTTACGCGGGCCTCGTCAACGTGTCGGCCACGCAGGTGAGCGATGCGGCCGGTGTCTTCCTGTTGCTCGTCGTCGTGGGCTTCTTCGGCTGGTTGATGTTCTCGGGCGGGTGGACGCCGGAAGAGAAGAAGCGCCTCTACGTGATCACCGTGCTGTTCTTCGCGGCGTCGCTGTTCTGGTCGGTGTTCGAACAGGCCGGTTCGACCCTCAACCTGTTTGCCGACCGCAGCACGCGGAATGAAGTGTTCGGCATGGCGTACCCCAGCAGCTGGTTCCAGTCGATGAACTCGTTATTCATCTTCGCGTTCGCGCCGGTCCTGGCATGGCTGTGGATCAAGCTGGCGTCGACCGGCAAGGAGCCCATCAGCCCGACGAAGTTTGCGTTCGGCTTGATCTTCGTCGGCGCCGGATTCCTGATCCTCGTGATTCCTGCCCGCATGGCCGAGCAGGGCGCGCTGGTCAGCCCGATGTGGCTGACCGCCACCTATTTCCTGCACACGATCGGCGAACTGGTGCTGAGCCCGGTGGGATTGAGCGCCATGACCACCCTGGCGCCGGCGCGCATTGCCGGCCTGATGATGGGCGTGTGGTTCCTCGCCACCTCGGTCGGCAACTTCATCGGCGGCCGTGTCTCCGGACTCTACGAGTCGCTCGCGCTGCCCACGTTGTTTGGCGTCGTCGCGGCGTCCGCGATTGTCTTGGGGCTGGTGCTGCTGGCGCTGGTCCCATCATTGCGTCCGCTCATGGGCGCGCCGGCCGCGCGGCAGTAGCGGCGGGCCGGTCAAGTCCCTGGCCCGCGGCCAGGGTCAGCTCGCCCGGCGCTGGTCGGCGTAAGGCGAGAGCCGGCGGTGTTCGGCCGGGATGCCGCGCCCGCGTCCGCCGAGCAGTTCGGCCACCGAACGCCCGCCGAAGCGATCGTCGATGACTTCGAGTTGGTCCGCGGTGACGTGTGAGGGATGCCGCGCACCGCAGGCATGACTAAGGGCCAGCAGTTCCTTGCGAAACGACACCATGTAGTTGGCCAGGCGAACCGCTTTCAGTTCGGGGACCAGGCCGCGGCTGAGCCACGGGTTCTGCGTGGCCACGCCCGTCGGGCAGTGATTGGTGTGGCACCGCAAGGCCTGGATGCAGCCGATCGACAGCAGCGCTTCACGGCCGGCGTTGATCAAGTCGCACCCGAGCGCGAAGGCCATGAGGGCCGTTTCGGGGAAGCCCAGTTTTCCAGACCCGATGAACACGATGTTGTCGTGGAGGCCTCGCTCCGTAAACACGTGTTGCACGCGGCTGAAGCCGACCTTGAACGGGAGCCCCACGCGATCGGCAAACACGAGCGGAGCGGCGCCGGTGCCGCCTTCGCCGCCATCGATCGTGATGAAGTCGACCGCGCGATGTCCCGACATGTGGCGCGCCAGGTCCCGCCAGAACTCGATGTCGCCCACCGCCGACTTGATGCCGACCGGCAGGCCCGTCTCGCCGGCGACCTGCTCGACAAAGTCGAGCAGGGACGAGGCATCACGAAACGCGGTGTGGGCGGCCGGGCTGATGCAGTCCCGCGTGGGATCGACGCCGCGAATGCGCGCGATGTCGGCCGTGAGTTTTGATTTCGGCAGCACACCGCCGATCCCCGGCTTCGCACCCTGGCTCAACTTGATCTCGATGGCGCGAATCTGCGGCGTGGCGGCGACGAGGTCCTTGAGCCGCGGCAAGCTGAACCGGCCGTCCAGATCGCGGCAGCCGAAGTAGCCCGTGCCAATCTGATAGATCAAGTCGCCGCCATGCAGGTGGTGAGGTGAGACGCCGCCCTCGCCGGTGTTCTGCAGGCAGCCGGCGAGTCGTGCCCCCCGGTTGAGCGCCTCCACGGCCGCACCGCTCAGGGCGCCGAAGCTCATTCCCGAGACGTTCACGACCGACTCGGGCCGGAAGGCCTTGGGCCGCCCGCGAAAGCCGCCGAGGACCTTCGCGGACGGAATCCGGTAGGCGGGGTCGAAGTCGGCGTCACCCGGATGTGGCGATTGTTGTGGAAACGCGCAGTGCTTGACGATCAGGTAGTTGGGCGACGACTCCTGGTCGCGATCGGACCCGAATCCGAAATAGTTGTTCTGAAGCTTGGACGACGCATATACCCAGCGCCGCTGGTCGCGACTGAAGGGCCGCTCTTCGGTGTTGCTCGTCACGATGTACTGTCGCAGCTCAGGGCCGACCGATTCCAGCAGATACCGGAAGTGACCGACGATCGGAAAATTGCGCAGGATGGCGTGCCGCCGCTGGAGGAGGTCGTAGACCGCCACGGCACAGACTATCGCCAGGAGAATCGCCAGGATGGCCATGTTGTTCGCTCTCGCTACCTATCCTGGAATCGGCAGTCCGGCTCGCAACTGGAGGACAATGGATGCGCCGTGCCGGTCCTGTTGATCTCCACCTACGACCTCGGCCACCAGCCGTTTGGCCTGGCCTCGCCGGCAGCGTGGTTGAGGCGGGCCGGGTTCGAGGTGACGTGCGTGGACCTGTCGCGCGACAAGCTCGCGGCCGACGCGGTCGCCGACGCCGGCCTCGCCGCGTTCTACCTGCCCATGCACACGGCCACGCGGCTGGCCATCCCGGTCATCGCGCGACTGCGCGCCCTGAATCCGGCGCTCACGATCGCCGCGTATGGCCTTTATGCTCCGCTGAACCAAGCGCTCTTGCGCGAGCATGGTGTGTCGATAGTGCTCGGTCCTGAGAGCGAAAGCGATCTGGTGGCGGCCGCCATCGCCTCGCTCGCACCCGGCACTGTGGCATCCGCCTTCGCTCGCACAGAACACCAGGGCGAGCTTCGGCGAGACCTCGCTGTAGCGGCCTCTGGCCGCGGCGACGGGCGCTTGGCACGTTTGCAGTTCATCCAGCCCGACCGGTCCGGCCTGCCGGCATTGGATCGCTACGCGAGCCTGCAGATGCCGGATGGCACGCGCAAGGTGGTGGGCGCGACCGACGCGACCCGCGGCTGCAAGCACCGGTGCCGGCATTGTCCGATTGTGCCTGTCTACGATGGCCAGTTTCGCGTCGTCCCGGTGGACGTCGTGCTCGCCGACGTGCGGGCGCAGGTGGCGCAGGGCGCGGCCCACATCACCTTCGGTGATCCGGACTTCTTCAACGGGCCCGCCCATGCCCGCAAGCTGGTCGAAGCGCTGCACGCCGAGTTTGCCTCGCTCACCTACGACGCCATCATCAAGGTGGAGCACCTGCTGCAGCATCGCGAGTTGTTGCCGCTGCTGGCGCGCACGGGATGCCTGTTCGTGACCAGCGCCGTCGAGTCGGTGGACGACGAGGTGCTGGCGAAGCTCGAGAAGGGCCACACGCGGGCCGACTTCATCGCGGCGGCGGCCCTCTGCCGCGATGCCGGGCTGACCCTGGTGCCGACGTTCGTCGCGTTCACACCCTGGACCACGATCGACGGCTATGTGGATCTGCTGGACCAGGTGGAAGAACTGGATCTGGTCCACAACGTGGCGCCGGTGCAGTGGGGCATCCGGCTGCTGGTCACCGCGCAATCGCGGCTGCTCGAGTTGCCGGATGTGCGCGAACTGATCGGACCGTTCGATCGGGCGTCGCTGACGTTCCCCTGGCGTCATCGCGACCCGCGCGTGGACGCGCTGCAGGCCGGCGTGATGAACCTCATTGGTGTGCAAACCAACCGCCCGCGTCATGAGACCATGGACCGGATTCGACGCTTGCTGGCATCTGCGCACCCGAGCATTCCGGCACCGAAGCACCCAAGCACTCTGCCACGTCCGCGGACCGACATCCCCTACATGAACGAGCCCTGGTACTGTTGAGCGGAACCCAGCGCAGAGCAGGTGGCTCTGTTATGAACGCCGAGGGGCCTCCCTCCCAACCCAGACGTGTCCTGTTGCTGGCGACGACCACCGGCTACCAGACGCGGATGTTCAGCGACGCGGCGGCGGCGCTCGGTGTGGAGATCGTCTACGCCACCGATCGCTGCGATCAACTGGATGACCCGTGGCGCGATGGCGCCATTCCGATTCGCTTTCACGAAGAGTGGCGGTCGGTAGACACCATCCTCAAGGCCCTTGAATCGCGGCCGGTGTCGGGCGTGCTGGTGGTGGGCGACCGCCCCATCGTGCTGGCGGCCTACCTCACGCGGCTGCTGGGACTGCCCGGCCATCCGCCCGACGCCGCGGGCGTGGCCCGCGACAAGCGGCTGCTGCGCGCGCGCCTCAAGAGCGGCGGTTTTCCGGTGCCGGAGTGGTTCGCGGTGTCGTCCGGCCTGGATCCCGCGACCGTGCTGTCTCGCGTCACCTTTCCCGCGGTGGTGAAACCGACGGTGTTATCGGGAAGCCGCGGCGTGATTCGCGCCGACGATGAGCTGAGCTTCGTGACGGCGTTTGACCGGGTGCGACGCCTGCTCGCCTCGAGCGACGTGCGCGAGCTGCGCGATCCCGAAGGCGAGGTGATCCAGGTCGAGTCGTACATCCCTGGCGCCGAATACGCGCTGGAGGGCATCTTGGAGCACGGCGTCTTTCATACGCTGGCGATTTTCGACAAGCCGGATCCCCTCGAGGGCCCGTTCTTCGAGGAATCGGTCTACGTCACGCCGTCGCGGGCCGGCGCCGGCATCGAGCGGCAGATCGAGGATGTCGTGAGGCGCGCCGCCAAGGTCATCGGCTTGCACCACGGTCCGGTCCATGCCGAGTGCCGGGTCAACAGTCGGGGGGTCTACGTGCTCGAAGTGGCGGCGCGGCCGATCGGCGGCCTCTGCGCGCGGGCGCTGCGATTCACGCGGCCCGGCGCGACGGCGATTGGCCTCGGGCAGTTGCTGCTGCGGCACGCCATCGGCGAGCCGATCGGCGACTGGACCCGCGAGCCGGATGCCTCGGCGGTGATGATGATCCCCATCCCGCGCAGCGGTGTCTTCCGCGGCGTGACCGGTGTGGACGAGGCGAAGCAGGTGGCCGGCGTGGATGACGTGCGGGTGACGGCGAAGCCGGACCAGCAATTGCTGGCGCTGCCGGAGGGGGCGAGCTACCTGGGCTTCATCTTCGCCCACGCGGCCACGCCCCAGGCCGCGGAGCAGGCCGTGCGGGCGGCGCACGGCTGCCTGCGCGTGACGATCGACCCGTTGATCGAACTGCTGCCGGGCTAGCCGCGCCCGGCGCGGCTACTTGCTTTGCTGGGGCACGAAGTCGGGCGGAAGCGCCGAGCCGGCGCCGAAGAAGAAATCCTCCATGTGCTTGAGGATCAGCTCCTGTCCCTCTTTCTGCCAGGGCATGAGGCGGTATTCGTTGAGGATCATCTTCTGGCGATCCTCCCAGAGCTTCCAGGCCTGGGCCGACACGTTCTCGTAGATGCGCTGGCCGACTTCTCCGGGCCATGGCACCCTGTCGAGGCCGGGCAGTTCCTTCTGAAACTTCACGCAGAAGACCATGCGGCCGGACTTGTTGCCGGCCTGCTCGTTGGCCGGGCCGGTCGGACCTCCACACATACTCATCGCTCGCGCCTCCGCTCCAATCTTACTCCGGCCCTGCTTCCCGGCTATGATCGGCCCTGTGGATCCCGAGGAACGTCACCGCTGTTGCTGGTACGGCCGGCGCACCGCGGAACTGCCCGAAGACCTGGGTTCGCACACCATCGTTGACGGCGAGCTCGTCTACTGCGCCCACCCCATGTATTGGCCTGTCGTGCGCTATGAGTTCGACCTGCGGAACTGCGAAGACTGCGACGTGTTCAAGGCCCGCCGGATGGAGCGCCCGCCGGCCGCGGAATCTTAGCCCTTCGGCGAGACCGGCGCGAAGAAGTCATCCTGCTTGTAGGTGTGGACGCGCCGGTAGCCCCGCGCCTCGAGGAACCTGATGATGTCGGTCCGCTTCGGTTCTTCTTCGTTGTGTTCGATGGCCATCGCGCCAAACCGGTAGCGGTCGAAGGGGATGCCGCGCAGCGCGTCGAGTTCCGCGCCTTCGATGTCGAGGCTGAGGAAGTGAATGAAGGCGGGAGCCTTCGCCCGCGCGAGCACCTCGGCCAGCGTCACGGTGGTCATCTCCACGGTGGGGGCCTTTGCCGCCTCGTCCTTCCACTTGCCCAGCGTGTCGGCGATGCCGCCCAGCCCCTCATGGGTATGAAACAGCACGGTCTTGCCGGCCTCGTTCGAGACGACTTCCTTGAACATCTGGCACGAGCGTCCCTCCATGGCGGTAGGGAAGGGATCCACACAAATGCCGGTCCACCCGAGATCCTCGAGCGCCCTGGTGTTCGAGCCGATCTGGCCGTGACCGGACCCGACGTCGAGAAACACGCCGTTGACAACGCCGGGGAACATGGCTCCGGCCACCCACTTGTCCTGCCCGATTTCCGAGGGGTACGGCTGGTTGCCGAGCGTCTCCTGAAGGGCGATCGCGAACGCCCGGCTCAGCGGGAGCTGGCAGCACCGCCGATTTTCGGCGAGGTACTTCGTGAATGCCTGGCCCCGCGGGCTGTAAAAGCCGGCGGTCGCAATCAACGGCAGAGCCACCCCCAGCACCAGCGCCAGCTTTGATTTGGACATCATCGGATTGTATTGATCCTCGGCAGTATCTACCCAATATGTAGTGATTTGATGCACGTGGATGGGTTAGACCCTATTTTGTCTCTAATTGTATCGATGTAACTACCTGATAAATAACATCTTATGCGATCTCTGAGTCTGTTGAGCTGGCACGCTATTCGCTAGGAAGGAAGCAGGTATACGCGTCCTCGACCGATGGGAGGTCACAGTGTTTGAGATCCGAAAGGCACGCCGGGGTTTTGCCTCGATGTCACAAGAGAAGCAGCGCGAGATTGCCAGCAAGGGTGGCCGTGCCGCTCACGCCAAGGGCACGGCGCACGAATGGTCGGCCGATGAAGCGCGTCGGGCTGGACGCAAGGGCGGTCAGGCCAGCCGCGGTGGACGGGGCAAGTTGCCGTCGGTCGAGTAGTTCTCCGGAGCGTTTGTAAGAACCACTCCCGGGAAGAGAGCAGTGCTGCGCCAACCTACCCCCTGGCCGGCACTCCTCACTTCCTGCTCTTCACTTTCAACGTTTCGCTTTTCTCGACCTGCACCCGGGCGTCGTTGAAGCACGCGCCGCCCCCTAAATCCGACAGCGAATCCGGCACCAGCGCGTTCGACGTGTAACCGTTCGCCGTGTTGCGGCGCCACAGGCCCTTGGGCATGGCCACGGTGCCCGGCCGCAGCAGGGCCGTGAGGTGCGCCTTGATGCGCACTTCACCGAGCGCGTTCCAGACGCGGAGCGTGTCACCTTCCCCCACGCCGCGCGCCTCCGCATCGTCGGGGTGCATCTCGAGGCGCACGTCGGGCCGCGGCAGCTCGCCGAGCGTGGAGCTGATCGTGCGCTCGCTCGCAGGCGAGATCAGCGCGAGCGGGAATTCCGTCGTGGCGGGGTCCGGTTGGTAGCCATACAGACCCATCGGGGCCTGCCGGTCGAGGATTTGTGGAAAGAGATCGACCCTGCGGTCCGGGGTTTTCGGGAACACGTCAACGAACTGGACCGGGCGGCCGTCGTATGGCGGCCTGGCCGTCCAGTTTTCCCGTAGATCGCTCCCGACCTTCTCCGGCAGGTGGCCGAGCACCGCCAGCATCGATTCGAGATCGTCGTCGGGGTCGCCCGCAACCGACAACTCCAGCCGGCGGGACAGATCGAGGAACACGTCGCTGTTGGGACGCGATTCGCCGACCGCGTCGATCACGGGTTTGCCCAGCTGCAGCGTGATGGGGCCATAGCCGCGCGCGAAATCGTAGTGTTCGAGAAAGGTCGTGGCGGGGAGCACGACATCGGCGTAGATCGCCGTGTCGGTCATCACCTGGTCGAAGACCACGGTGAACAGATCCTCGCGCTCGAGCCCCTGGATCACGCGCCGCTGGTCGGGCAGGGTCGCCACCGGGTTGCAGTTATAGACGAACAGCAGGTTGACCGGCGTGCCTTCCGGTTCGGAGAGAATGCGGCCGACCTTGTTCATGTTGACCGCGCGCGTGGCCGGCTCGGCGTCGGCCAGCCAGGTGCGGTCGATGTCCCACGAGGCGGAGTTGCTCATCGAAAACCCGCCGCCGCGCACGCCGAACTTGCCGGCGACCGAAGGCAGGGCCAGGACCGCCGCGGCCGCGCTGCCGCCGTTGCGGTTGCGTTCGAGTCCCCAACCGCACTTGACCAGCGCCGGGGACGTCTTCGCGTAGCGCTCGGCCAGGCCGCGGAGTTGCGCGGCGTTGATGCCGCTCACGTCGGCCGCGCGTTCGAAGGTCCAGGGACTGGCCTTCTCGCGCAGATCGGCGGCGCCGCTGGTGTGCTGATCGAGGAAAGCCTGGTCGGCGAGGCCTTCTTCGAAGAGATACCGGTGAATGGCCAGCGCCACGGGCAGGTCCGTGCCGGGCCGCACCGCCAGGTGCAGGTCCGCCTGGCGCGCGACGGTGGTCGCGCGCGGATCCAGCACCACCACGTAGGCGCCCTGGTCGCGGGCGTCCTTGAGGAACGGCATCAGGTGGATGCCCGACACGCCGGGGTTCACGCCCCAGATGATGATCAGCTTGGCTGACGGATAGTCTTCGTAGCTGACCGACGCCATCTTGCCGTACAGGCCCAGGTTGGCGGCGCCGGTCGGCGCCGCGCAGACGGTGCGGAGCAGCCGCGAGGTGCCGAGCCGCCGGAACAGGATGGCGTCGGCGTAGTCCTGCGTCAGGAAGCCGTTGGAGCCGCCGTAGCACAGCGGCAGGATCGTCTCGGCGCCGCCGGCCTCGCGGGCGCCGCGCACCTTCGCGGCGATCAAATCCAGGGCATCGTCCCACGTCACGCGCTTGAACTGTCCCGAGCCCTTGGCGCCGCGGCGCACGGCGGGGTAGAGCAGCCGGTCGTCGCCGTAGACGCGCTCGTGGAAGCCCCGGACCTTGGCGCAGATGTAGCCGTTGGTGATGTGGTTGTCTCTCGAGCCGTCGATCTTGGTGATGCGGCCGGCGCGCAGCGTCACGTCAAGCGTGCAGGCGTCCGGACAATCAAGTGGACACGCGGTTTGAACGTTGGATTCCGTCGGAGCCGCGCCGGGTTTCGCCATGCCCTTTAGAATAGGTGAGATGGCTCGCTTGCCCCAAGTGGTGATCATCGGCGGCGGCTTTGCCGGTCTCGCCGCCGCGCGGCAGCTCAAGCAGGTGGACTGCGAAGTGACGATCATCGACCGTCACAACCACCATGTGTTCCAGCCGCTGCTGTACCAGGTGGCCACGGCCGGCCTGTCGCCCGGCGATATCGCGTCGCCGATCCGCTGGATCCTGCGCACGCAGCCGCGCCTCCGCGTGTTGCTGGGCACCGTCGAGCGGATCGACCCTGGCGCCCGCCAGGTCTGGATGGACGGGGGCGACGCCGTGTCGTACGACTATTTGATCGTGGCCGCCGGCGCCACCCATTCCTACTTCGGCCACGACGAGTGGCGCGGTGCGGCGCCCGGCCTCAAGACCCTGGATGACGCACTGGCGATCCGGCGGCGGCTGTTGCTGGCGTTCGAAGAAGCGGAGCGCGAGCACGACGCGGCGCGCCAGCGGTTGCTGCTGACCTTCGTGATCATCGGTGGAGGGCCGACGGGTGTGGAGATGGCCGGCGCCCTGGCGGAAATCGCCAGGCAGGCGCTGCGATCGGAGTTTCACGCCATCGATCCGGCGTCGGCCCGGATCATCCTGATTGAGGCCGGTCCGTCCATTCTCCCGGCGTTTCCGGCGAGCCTGCGGGCGTCAGCGCGGCGGGCCCTGGTGCGGCTGGGCGTCGAGGTGCGCGAAGGCACCGCCGTGACGCAGGTGGAGGACGGCGCCGTCACCATGGGCAGCGCGCGCATCGCCGCGCACACCATTCTGTGGGCCGCCGGCGTGGCGGCGGCCTCGATCGGCCGCGACCTCGGTCCTTCCCTCGACCGCGCCGGACGCGTGAACGTCGAGCCGGACCTGTCGGCGCCCGGCCACCCGGGCGTGTTCGTGGCGGGCGACCTCGCAAGCTTTTCTCATCAAACGGGCAAGCCGTTGCCCGGGGTGGCGCAGGTGGCGATGCAGCAGGGCACGCAGGCGGCGCGCAACATCGCCCGTCTCATTCGCGGCGAAGCGACGCGCCCGTTCCGGTATTTCGATCCCGGCAATATGGCCACCATCGGCCGCGCTAACGCGATTGCCGACTTCGGGTTCCTGCGGGCTTCCGGGTTCATGGGCTGGATGATGTGGCTGTTCGTGCACATCATGTTCCTGATTGGCTTCCGCAACCGGCTCTCGGTGCTGCTGCAGTGGGCCACGGCCTACCTCACCTACCAGCGAAGCGTCCGGCTGATCACGCGTAATGACGGCTCGTAGTGCTATTCTCCTTCCCTCGGAGACCAACAGAGCCGTGCACCCCGGACGAGCCGTCGGACCCTACCAGATCGTCCGCCAGCTAGGGGCTGGCGGCATGGGTGTCGTCTGGCTGGCCGAAGACACCCGCCTGCAGCGCAAGGTCGCCCTGAAGACCGTCAAGGGCGCCGACGCGGAGACCGCCGAAGGCCGCCAGCGCCTCATGCGCGAGGCCCGCGCCGCGGCCGCCCTCAATCATCCCCATATCGCCACCGTGCACGACGTCCTCGACGTCGATGGCCAGGTCGTGGTCGTGTTCGAGTACGTCGAGGGCGATACGCTGGCCGCCCGCCTGCAGCGCGGGCCGATGACCGTGGCCGAGGCGATTGAAGTGACCTGGCAACTTGCCGACGCGCTCGCGGCCGCGCATGCCCAAGGCATCATCCATCGCGACCTGAAGCCGTCGAACGTCGTGCTGGGCCCCGACGGCCGCGCCAAGGTGCTGGACTTCGGCATCGCGCGGCTGGTACCGGCCGGCGCCGACATGTCCCAAAACGTCCCGGGCACCATCGGCGGCGGTCTGGTCGGCACTCCGGGGTACGCCGCCCCCGAGCAGTACCTGTCGCGCAATGTGGACGGGCGCGCCGACCTGTACGCGCTCGGCGTGATGCTGTTCGAGATGATCGCCGGCCACCGGCCGTTTCCCGGCAACGACGCGATCCAGCTCGTCACCGCGGTGCTGCGCGATGACGCGCCGACGCTGGCGACCAGCAACGGGCTGTGGGTGCCGCCGGAACTCGCCGACCTGGTGCAGCGCCTGCTCGAGCGCGAGCCGGCGCGCCGCCCGGCGAATGGCGAAGAACTGCTGGTCGAGTTGAGCCCGCTGCGCGACACGGAACTGTCGCCGCTGGCGCGGCGCACGGTGCTGCTGCGGCAGCGGGTGCCGGCCAGCACGCTGGTGGTGGCCGCCCTCACGCTGGCGGTGGTCGCCGCGGTGGTGATTCGCCAGCAGTGGAACACGCGGCCCCTCGGGCCCGACGCGCCCGTGGTCGCGGTGCTGCCGCTGACCAACTCGAGCGGCGACGCGTCCAACGACTACCTGGGCGCCGGCCTGGCCGAGAGCCTGATCACGAGCCTGGCCTCGGTGCCGAAGGTCACCGTGCTCTCACGCTCGGCGGTGGAGGAGAGCCGTCAGCAGAATCCGGATCGCGCCAGCTTCGTGCGCTCGCTCGACGCCAGCTACCTGGTCACCGGATCGGTGCAGGCGGTGGCCGAGCGCCTGCGCGTGACGCTGAACCTCGAGCGCCCGGATGCGTCGGTGGCGTGGGGGCACACCGTTGAGGGCCCGATGAGCGACCTGTTTGCGTTGCAGTCGCAGTTGGCCACCGCGTTGAGCGATGCGATTGCCGATCAGCGGCCCTCGGCACCGCGCACCGCGCCGGCGGCGCTGGCGACCGCCAGCGAGCCGGCGCAGATCGCCTACTGGAAGGGCAGGGCGCACCTCGACCGGCGAGACCTGACCGGCAGCACCCAGGCGGCGATCAAGGAACTGAGCGATGCGGTGGCCGCCGACCCGAAGTTCGCCCTCGCCCATGCCGGCCTCGGCGAGGCCCAATGGGCGATGTACGCGCAGACCAACGACAGGCCATGGGCGGAGAAGGCGATCGCCTCAACCAGGACCGCGATTCAGCTGGAGCCCGACCGTCCCAGCGTGCGATACATCGCGGCCCTGACCCTGTTCCGCGGCGGACGGTTCGAGGAGGCGAACACGGAACTCGAGCGCGCCCTCCAACTGCAGCCGACCTACGAGGACGCCATCCGCCTGCACGGCACCGTGTCGGTGCGGCGCGGCGAGGTGGAACGCGGCCTCGACGAGTTCAAGAAGTTGATGGCCATTCGGCCCAGCTCCGTCTCGCTCTTCAGCGACCTGGGACTGGCCCTCTACACCGCGTCCCGCTTTCCCGAGGCGCTCGAGGCGTTCGAGAAGGCCATCGCCCTCTCGCCGAGCTCGTCGATCAACCTGACCCGCGCCGGCAGCACCGCTCAGCAGATGGGCGACCAGAAGCGCGCCCTCGAGTTCTACGAACGGGCCAATGCCATCCAGCCGCGGGCCGAGACGTTTTCCAACATGGGCACGATCTATTACGGCCTGGGCGATTACGCGAAGGCCGCCAGCGCCTACGAAGGCGCGCTCCTGATTCGCCCCTTGAGTGCGATTACCCACCGCAACCTCGGTGACGCCTACTTGCACCTGGGGCGCCGCGAGGACGCGCAACGCGCGTACCAGCAGGCGGTCGCGCGCGCCGAGGCGGAGGTGTCGGTCAGTCCCGCCGACGCGAGAGCAATCGCCCGTCTGGCCGTCTATCAAGCTAAGGCCGGCGATGATACGGCGGCCATGCGGAGCCTGCGACGGGCGCAGGAACTGGCGCCGAAGGACGAACAGGTGTTCCAGCGTGCCGGTGTCGTCCACGCCCTTGCCGGCCGCGTCAGTGACGCACTGGACGCGATCGGGCAAGCCATCGCCGCGGGCGCGACGCCACGGTCGGTGGCCGATGAAGAAGACTTTGCCAGGCTCCGAACCATGCCGCGTTTTGCGGCCATGGTCTCAACCCCAACTGAGGTGAAACGATGAGTAAGAAGAAGCCCGCGAAGAAGAGCGCCAGGAAGGCGCCCGTGAAGAAGAAGGCGCCCGCGCGCAAGAAGGCTCCTGCCCGCAAGGCGGCGGCCAGGACGACCGCGGCCCGAGCGGCCGCCCCCGCGTCCAACCGCACCGCGGCGGCCACCATCTTCCTCTACAACACGCCGGCCGGCCCGCGCGTGCGGACCTCGCCGCAGTTGTTGCCGGCGGGCCCTGGCTTCATTGAATGGACAGTGGTGAATCTGGCGTCGGATGATCCGGTTGACGTGGAGATCTCGTGGCCGAACGGGGGACCGTGGGGCAGCCACCCGATTCCGATCAAGAACGGCAACGCGCGTGTCAGTTGCGTGGGCGCGAAAGACGGGCGCTACAAGTACAACGTGACCGCCAACGGCTACACCGAAGATCCGGAGATCGAAATTCCCTGGAACTAGGGTCGATCCGGCGATAACGACGCAATTGCACACCGTGGCAGGGCATCCGAGGAGGGGTCCTGCCGCGGTGGCGTTTCGGTGCTATCCTCGCGCTGCTTCATCCCCGTAGTCCCGTGCAGATTGGCAGCGCCGTTGGACCGTACCAGATCCTGCGCCACCTCGGATCAGGGGGCATGGGATCGGTCTGGCTCGCCGAAGACACCCGCCTGCATCGCCAGGTTGCCCTCAAGACCCTCCGGCCCGCGGACGACGACGATGCGCCCGCCCGGGCGCGGTTGATGCGCGAGGCGCGCGCCGCCGCCGCCCTCAACCATCCGCACATTGCCGCCGTCTACGACGTGCTCGAAAACGACGGGCACGTCGTGATCGTGTTCGAGTACGTCGAGGGCGAAACGCTGGCCGCGCGGCTCGCGCGTGACGTGCTGCCGGTGCCTGCCGCCATCGACATCGCCTGCCAGATCGCCGGCGCGCTCGTGGCGGCGCACGCGCACGGCGTCGTGCATCGGGACCTCAAGCCCGCCAACGTCATCACCGGCGCCGGCGGGCAGGTCAAAGTCCTCGATTTTGGCATCGCGCGCATCCTGTCAATTGGCACCACGAAGACCGGCGACGGCCACACCGCCACCGGCATCGGCTTGATCGGGACGCCGGCGTACGCGGCGCCGGAGCAGATGGTGTCGGGCGCGGTTGACGAGCGCGCGGATCTTTACGCGCTCGGCGTCATGTTGTTCGAGATGATCAGCGGCCGTCGTCCCTTCACGGGCAGCGACCCGATCGCCCTGGCGTCGTCGAAACTCGGCAAGGACGCGCCGCCGCTGTCGGCCACCGGCGCCCTGGTCCCGCGCGAACTCCAGCGGCTCGTGGCCTCGCTGCTGTCGCGCGAGCGCGATGAGCGGCCGGCCTCGGCCGCCGACGTGCTGGCGCGGCTGAGGGCGATCGATGGCTCGCCGGGCACAACCGCGCCGGCGCCGGCGTCGAAGCGCCGGGTGGTGGTGCCCGTGCTGGCGACCGCCCTGGTGCTCGCCGCGCTCGTGTCACTCGGCGTGTGGGGCCCGCTGCGGCGGAGCAGCGAGCGGCCCGACTCGCCGCCGGTCGTGGCGGTGCTGCCGCTCGCGAACATCAGCGGCGACGGGTCGAAAGACTTCCTGGCGGCGGGCATCGCCGAAAGCCTGATCTCGAGCCTGGCGGCGTTGCCGACCGTGACCGTGCTGTCACGGGCCTCGGTGACCCAGGCGCGCAGCCGCACCCCGGAATCATCGGCGCTCGCGCGTGACCTGGGCGCGACCTACCTCGTCGAGGGCAGCGTGCAGGAGTCGGGCGGGCGGCTGCGCGTTTCGCTGAACCTGGTCAGGCCCGACCGCTCGGTGGCATGGGCCGACAACGTCGAAGGCGTCATCGATCAGATCTTTGACCTGCAGTCGCGCCTGGCGGTGATGCTCACGGCCGCGCTCGACGTGCGCGTGTCCGCGGCCGAGCGTCGGCGCATGAATTCGCAGGTCACCACCAGTCCGGAGGCGCTCAATGCCTATTGGCAGGGGCGGGCCCTGCTCGACCGCCGGGATGTGAAGGGCAACCTGGATGCCGCCGTCACCGCGTTCAACCGCGCGCTGGCGCTGGACGCGCGCTTTGCCGTCGCGCAAGCCGCCCTCGGCGAAGCCTTCTGGACGCAGTATGTGGACACGCGCGAGCCGTCGTGGGCGCAGAAGGCCACCGAGGCGGGACTCACGGCGCTGCGCCTCGACCCGAATCGTGCGGAGGTCCGTTACACGCTGGCCGTCACGCTCGCTGGGAGCGGCCGGCCAGACGAAGCGATCGAGGAATTGCACCGGGCGCTGGCGATGCAGCCCAATTACGATGACGCCCGCCGCCAACTTGGGCAGGTGTTGGGACGCCAGGGGCGGGTCGACGAGGCCGTGGCGGAGTACCGGAAGGCGCTCGCGCTGACGCCGAACTCCTCGAGCACTTATGGTTCCATGGGCCTCATGCTTCTTGGGGCGGCACGCTACGACGACGCGATTGCCGCCTTTCAGAAGGCGACCGAGCTGCAGCCCGATAACTACATCGGCTTCCAACGACTGGGCACGGCCTACCAGACAGTGGGGAAGGTGGACCTGGCGCTCGAGAACTACGAACAGGCCATTGCCATCCGCCCCTCAGCGCAGGCCTTCTCGAACATCGGGGCGTTGCACCATGGCCGCGGCGATTTCACGCGGGCCGTCGAAGCCTATCGTCAGGCGATTGCTCTTCGCCCGAACGCGTCTGCCACCCGGCGTAACCTCGGCGATGCACTGGCCAGGCTCGGCCGCGCCGCCGATGCTCGCGCCGCGTACTTGGAGGCTGTGCGCCTGGCGGAGGCGGAGCTCAAAGTCGACCCGAACGACGCGAGGACCACGGCGTCGCTTGCGGTCTATCTCGCCAAGGCCGGGCAGCCGGACCGCGCGCGGCAGCGGATCGACCAGGCGCTGCGCGCCGCCGCCGAGGACGTGGAGGTGATCTTCAGGGCAGCGGTCGTTGCCGCGTTGAGGGACCGGTCGCAGGACGCCCTCGCGTATCTCGCGGAGGCCGTGCGACGAGGATACAGTCGCGCGTCAATCCTCGATACCGATGAATTCGGCAAGATCAAGTCGTCGCCGGCGTTCGTGAAACTCATGAAGCTTGATTGATGAGGAGCCCGTGAATGAAGCAGATAATTACGGCCGTCGTCGTGTCGGTATTGGTGTCACTGGGCCTGGGCTATTGGCTGATGGACGCGAGTGTCCAGCGCCTCAGGCAGGAAATGGCTGCCGGCCAGGTCCGCACGGATCAGCAGATCTCGCAGGTCGCCAAAAGGCTGGCGCCGAAGACAGTCCCGGGCTCGAGCCACGTCTTCGAGCAAGGCAGGTGCAAGAGCATCACGACTGGAACGATCCGCCTCGCCGTCGGCGATACGGTCGAGTGGACGGTGGGCGATTTCAGCAACTGCCTTAAGGGCGGTTGGGTGCTGGAGTATCGGTTTGACGATCCCACTTACGTGGATCCTCCGCTGCCGACTGGTGCAGCGCCAGCGACCGGTTGGACCGTCGTAATTTCCGCGAAGGCGCTGAAAGCCGGAAGGGCCAAGTACAAGGTGTGGCGCACGCGGACGGTCGGAACTCAGAAGCAGGAGCAGCTGTTGGAAGACCCGGAACTCGAGATCGTGATGTGAGCCTAGCGCCGCTCGGGCCGCAGCACGCGGCCTGCCAGCGCGGTCGTGAACTTCCCCTCACGCCGCACCAGCTCGCCGTTGACGAGGATGTCGTTGATCCCTTCGGCGATCTGGTGCGGATCCTGATAGGTCGCCGCGTCGTTCACTTTCGCCAGGTCGAAGATCAGCACATCGGCAAACGCGCCGGGGCGCAGCTGGCCGCGGTCCTTCAATCCAAACACCGTGGCCGGCAGTGACGTCATTGAGCGAATCGCCGTGGCGATGTCCACGGTGTTCCGCTCGCGGACGTAGCGCTTGAGCTTGCGCGCGAACGCGCCGTAGGCGCGCGGGTGCGGCTTGCCCACGCCCATCGGCACCAGGTCGCCGTCGGTGCAGGTCATGGTCCACGGCTGCCGCATGATGCCCTCGATGTCGTTCTCGGACATGTTGAACGACACCAGGCTGGCGTCGCCCTTCTCGAGCATCTTGAGCGCGAACTCTTCCGGCGCCATGCCCGCCTTGGCCGCCAGGTCCGAGAGACGCTGGCCCTCGAACGACGGGTCGGCGGCGTAGCGGCTGATCATCAGGGTGTCGGCGCCGCCGCGACGGGCGATGTTGGTCTTGACCTCGGCGCGGATCTCTTCCCGCAGCTCGCCGAGGATCCGCTTCATCATCGCGTCGCGCCCGCCGACCTGCGCCGACCGCGGCATCAGCGCGCCGACAATCCCGGTGCCGCTGGCTTCATAGGGATACTGATCGGCGAACACCTGCACGCCGCGGGTCCGCGCCGCTTCAATCCGCTCGATCAGCGTCTTCGACAGGCCCCAGCTGGCCGGGCCCAGCGCCTTCATGTGCGAGACCACGCCGGTCACGCCGCCCTGCTCGGCGATGTCGATCACTTCCTGCACCGCCGCGACCACGCCGATGCTGTAGTCGGCTTCGTCGCGGATGTGGCTCGAGTAGACGCCGCCGAACGGCGCGGTGGCCCTGGCCATCGCGATCACCTCGGCGGTCTTCGAGTAGCTGCCGGGGGCGTAGTAGAGGCCGCTCGACAGGCCGACGGCGCCGGCCAGCATGCCCTGGCGCGTGAGCTCGACCATCCGCGCCAGCTCGCCGGCATTCGGATCGCGATCCGACATGTTCATCACCGCGCGGCGGATGGAGCCGTGTGGAACAAACAACCCGACGTTGGTGCCGATGCGTTGTTTCTCGTAGCCGGCGCGCTGGGCGACCAGGTCCACCGGTCCGCCGCCGTCGGGATTGACGAACACGGTGGTGAGGCCCTGAGCGAGCAGCGGCTGCCCGTGCTTCAGGCCCTCGGTGGCCAGGCCTTCGCCCGCGTGCGAATGGACGTCGATGAACCCCGGCGTGACCAGGCGATCGGCGGCGTCGACCACGGTCCTGGCGGTGGCGCCGGTTAGCTGGCCCATGGCCCGGATGCGGTCGCCGGTGATCCCGATGTCGGCGCGGTACCAGGGATTGCCGGTGCCGTCGAGGACGCGGCCATTACGAATCAGGACGTCGAACTGTTGGGGGACCTGGGCCGCGACCGGCACCAGGAAGAACAGCGTCGCGACGGCAAGGCGAATCAACATGCCGTCATTCTAGCGGCTGACAGCCTAAGGCTGCAGGAGCTTGACGTAGCGAATGTATTCGCCGGCGAAGCCGCGGCGTTCGTAGAGCGCGCGGGCGCGGGCGTTGGTGACCAGCGCGCTCAGCGTCAGGCGATCGGATCCGCGCTCGCGCGCCCAGGCTTCGGAGTGGTCGAGCAGGGCCGAGCCCACCCCCTTGCCCTCGGCCTCCGACGTCACCGCCAGCACTGAGAGGTGCGCGTGCGGGCGCTCGTTGAAATAATCGACCAGGGTCACCAGGTAGACGCAGCCGGCGGGCCGGCCGTCATGCTCGGCGATGAACAGGGCCTCGCCCGGCTTGGGTTCGCGGAACCACTCCGCGAGCGCGCGGCGGTCACCTGCGGCAAACTCGGCTTTCGATCGAAACGCCGGCACCTCGAACGACACCAGCCGGTCGGCCATGGCGAGCACGAACTCGCGGTCCGCCGGTTGCGCGGGGCGAATGGTCATCCGGCGACCGGCACGCCCTTCTTCGGGTACTTCCGCTCGACGTAGTCGTCGAGCAGTTGCTGGAAGGCGAGGGCCAGCTCGTCGTAGGTGCCCTTGAGCGTGGTGGCGTGCACGCCGTCGATGAACACCGGGCAGTTGGGCGCCTCGCCCGTGCCGGGCAGCGAGATGCCGATGTTGGCGGCCTTGGATTCGCCCGGGCCGTTGACGACGCACCCCATCACGGCGAGCGTCAGGGTTTCCACGCCCTCGTAGTTCTTCTTCCACGACGGCATCTGCTCACGGATGTAGCCCTGCACGGCCTCCGCGAGTTCCTGGAACGTCGAGCTCGTGGTCCGGCCGCAGCCGGGGCACGCGGTCACGCTCGGCGCAAAGGTCCGCAGACCGAGCGACTGCAGCAGTTCGCAGGCCGCATACACTTCCTCGCGCCGATCGCCGCCGGGCTTCGGGGTCAGCGACACCCGGATCGTGTCGCCAATGCCCTCGGCCAGCAGCACGCCCATCGCGGCGGCGGACCACACCAGTCCCTTGGTCCCCATGCCGGCTTCGGTGAGCCCGAGGTGAAGCGGCTGCGTGGTCTGGCGCGCGAGCGCGCGGTAGACGTCGATCAAGTGGCGCGGCCGCGACAGCTTGCACGAGACGATGATCTGGTCCGGGCGCAGGCCCGTCTCGATCGCCAGCTCGGTGGACTGCACGGCCGACAGCACCATGCACTCGCTGATGATGTCATCCGATTCCTTGCCGAGGTTGCGGTCGGTGTTCTCCTGCATCTTCGCCATCACCAGCTCCTGGTTGAGGGAGCCGCCGTTGACGCCGATGCGGACGGGCTTGCCGTGGTCGATGGCGACCTGGCAGATCGTGGCGAACTGTTCGTCCCGCCGCTTGCCGGTGCCGACGTTGCCGGGATTGATCCGGTACTTGTCGAGCGCCCGCGCGCAATCCGGGTGGCGCGTCAGCAGCAGGTGGCCGTTGTAGTGGAAGTCGCCGATCAGCGGAGCCGTGCAGCCGGCGTCGAGCATCCGCTGCTTGACCTCCGGAACCGCCGCGGCCGCCTCCGGCACGTTCACCGTGACTCGCACCATCTCCGAGCCTGCCTGCCAGAGCTCAATGCACTGCTGCGCCGTGCCCTTGGCATCGGCCGTGTCGGTCATGGTCATGGACTGCACGACGACCGGAGCCCCACCGCCCACCATGACGTTGCCCACCTTGACGCCGGTCGTCCGATGCCGCTTACCAATCGTTAGCATGCGCAAAATCACCAAATCACCAAATCACCAAATCACCAAATCACGAGATCCGATTCCTCGACCCAGCCGTCGTCAGCCAACGACCGTTTGATCTCATCCGCGCGGAACAGCGCGAGGTCCATGGTGTCGTAGTTCTCGGCCCGATCCATGGCGGCGTTTGCGAAAAATGCCAGCGTGTAGGGCGGGCCGCCCGGCAGGATCACCGCCCGGGCGTGAGCCTGGCCGCCGCCTTCGCTCGGGCGACTGTTCCCAGGTGGCTTGCACAGCCGCCACAAGACGGTCGGAGCCGCCGACGCCATCTATTGAGGATACAACGCCGCCGAGTCGCGTGCCGATTCGAGGAGGGCCGACAGCGTGGCGGCGGCGTATCGGCTGTCGGCAAGGGTCACGACCGAAGGGGCGCCGTCCAGGACCGCGGCCTCGAAGTCCTCGATTTCACGCACGAACAGTTCCGGTGAGCCGGCGACCTCGATCAGTTCGACCCGGCCGCCGCGTTCGAGCTCCAGTGCTTCGCGCGCGGAGGGCTTGAACGGGTTCGGCACCGTCAGCGCACCTTCGCTTCCCAGCACCTCGAGCCACGTCCGCAACGCCGCCCGGAACCCGGAGTAGATGTTGGCGGTCAGGCCGCCCGGGAAGCGCAGCATGCCCATGAACTCTTCGTCCACGCCGTTGGCGTGCCACTGAGCCGAGCCAAACACCATCTTGGGATCTCGTCCGGCCAGCAGCCGCGCGTAGGTGACGGGGTAGCAGCCGACATCCCACAAGGAGCCGCCGCCGAGCGCAGGGGCGAGCCGCGGATCGGCGTCGTGGTCCAGGGCGAAGGTGAAACCGGAGACGATGGCGCGAACGGTGCCGAGGGCGCCGCCATGGACCAGTTCGAGCACCTTGGCCGTGAGCGGTTCGTGCCGGTACATGAAGCCTTCCTCGACGACCACCTTCGCCGCCGCCGCGGCCGCGGCAATGCGATCGATGTCGGCGGGAGCGAGCGCCATGGGCTTCTCGCACAGCACGTGCTTGCCGGACCTGATGGCGGCGAGCGTCCACGGCACGTGTTCGCTGTTGGGCAGGGGAATGTAGACGGCGTCGATCGCCGGGTCGTCCAGCAGCGCCTGGTAGCCTTCGATGGCGCGCGGAATCTCCCAGCCTTGCGCGTACGCCGTGGCCCGCGCGCGGGTGCGGCTGGCCACCGCGACCAGCTCGCTACGCCGCGCCAACCGCATGGCCGGGATGAGCCGCCGGTTGATGCGGGCGGTACCGAGAATGCCCCAGCGCAGTGACGACATCGCTAGAGGACGAGTCCGGTCTGTGTAATCGGCGTCATCTGCGGCCCTGGTGAATTCCGCGTCATCAGTGTTCCGACTTCAGCCTGGCCAGCATGCGTCGATTGAATTCCTCGGACTGGCCGCGGGGAATCGACAGCGTCTTCCAGTTCGCGCCGAGCAGGTGCTTCGCCAGGAACAGGATCTGGTAGGCATGGCCCGCGTAGTGCGACACCTGCCGCATTATCGCCTTGTGGACCGTGTGCGGCTCGCCGCGGATGACCACCGCGCGCTGCAGGTCGGCGTCGGTCAGTGGCGTGAGCGCCTCGAACACGCATTGCCACCCGCGATCCCATTCGGCCAGCAGCTCCGCGCGCGTTTGCGGCACGTCCTCGAATTCCCGGTCGCGCATGCGGTCCGGCTTCTCGCCGTCGCTGGCCAGGAAGTCCACCCAGCGCGACCGCATGTTGCCCGCCATGTGCCGCATGATCACCGCGACGCTGTTCGCCTCGGGATCGATCTTCGCCTGCAGCTGTTCGCCGGAGAGCTGTTCGATCGCCTTGTCCGCGAGCCTCCTGATCTTCTGGAACTCGTCGATGGCGTCGGTGAGGATGGGCGAGTCAGTGGACATGTTCGATGACCAGGAGCGCCCCCACAGGATACCTTGCGTGATCTCGCGCCATTCTCGCCGAAATCATACATGGGCTCGGCTGTACCGTTCACCCCTAAAAAACGCCAGTTTGACCCACGAAAATACCTGTTCGCTAACTTCGTGTCGCTCTTGTCGTATCAGGTGAGCTAGCGTGGGATCTGCACGTTTGAGTTTTGAAACACCTGGGTCAGGAGTTTGTAATGTCTCGCATTGTATCGGGCGCGATGGTTGCGCTGCTCGTGTTCGCCTGTATTGATTCGTCGTCGGCGCAAGGTGTCCAGACCGGTTCGGTCAGAGGTGTTGTTCGCGATGCGACCGGCCTCGTCCTTCCTCAAGCCACCGTCCGGGCCGAGTCTCCGGCACAGCAGGGCGGGCGGGTCACGGACACCGACCAGGCCGGCGCCTATCGGCTGACCGGGCTCGCGCCCGGCGACTACACGATCACTTTCGAGTTCGCGGGTTTCCAGCCCGTGGCCCAGCACCTGCGCGTCGGCGTGGGGGCCATCGAGCAACTGGATGCCTCGCTGCAGGCGGCGGGTGTCACGGAAGCCGTGACCGTCAGCGCGGCCACGCCGTCGTTGCTATCAACGACCCTTGGCGGCGCGAGCTTCCGCGCCGCGGACCTCGACGCGCTGCCGACCGGCCGCACGCCGTCGCTCGTGGCTGAACTGGCGCCGGGTCTCACCAACAACACGCCGAACGTGAACCAGGTGACGATTTCGGGCGCGGTGGCCTACGACAACGTGTTCCTGGTGGACGGCGTCGACATTGGCGACAACCTGCTCGCGCGTCCGGACGACCTCTACATCGAAGAGGCGGTGGACGAGACCCAGGTGCAGACAGCGGGGATTTCCGCCGAGTACGGCCGCTTCTCGGGCGGCGTCGTGAACGCCGTGACCAAGCGGGGCGGCAACCTGTTCTCGGGCAGCATCCGCAGCAACCTGTCGAACGCGGCGTGGACCGACGAGACGCCCTTCGAGGTGACCAATCGGCAGAAGCGGCAGAGCAAGATGGACCGCTACTACGAAGGCACGTTCGGCGGCCCGCTCCGCCGCGACCGCGTGTGGTTCTTCTTCGCCGGGCGCACGCAGTCGAGCGAGACCAGCCTGACGCTGCCGCAGACCGCCGCGGCGTTCCAGCAGGCCGACGACCAGCGCCGCTGGGAGCTGAAGGTCACCGCCACGCCCCTGGCCAACCAGACGGTGCAGGTGCAGTACCTCGACCGGCGGCAGACCAGCCTGCGGCCGTCGTTGCCCATCACGATCGATGCGACGGCGAGCGATACGCAAGACACGCCGGGTCATCTCTTCGTGGCGAACTGGAACGGCGTTTTGTCGGGACGGTTCTTCGCGACCGCGCAGTATTCGCAGAAGGCCAATCACCCGCGGTTCGGCAACACCAGCACGCGCCTCGCCGACTCGCCATTCCTGACCATCGGGCGCGTGTCGCCGGGCGGGCTCCATTTCGGCGCGCCCTACTTCGATCGCACCGATCCCGAAGATCGCGACAACGACCAGATCACCGGCAGCGTGTCGTACTTCGGCTCGCGTCCCGGTTGGGGCACGCATGACGTGAAGGCGGGCGTCGAGATGTTCTCGCTCCAGCTGCGCGGCGGCAACTCGCAGTCGTCCACCGGCTACCTGTTCAACACCGACTACGCCACCGCCGGCGGCCGCCCGCTCACCGATGCCAGCGGGCGCGTGGTGCCGGTGTGGATTCCCGGCGCCTCGTCGGTCGGCAACACGCTGCCGACGCGCGGCGCCGAGCTCGACATCACGACCACGTCGTTCTACGTGCAGGATCGGTGGACGCCCACCGCGCGCCTGGCGCTGGACCTCGGCCTGCGCTACGAGCACGCATCGAGCGCGGCCACTGGCGACGCGCCAAGCATTGGCGCCCAGTCGTTCATGCCGCGCCTGAGCGCGAACTACGAGTTGCGTGACGGCGGGCGCACGGTGGTCGGCGCCTCCTACGCGCATTACTCCGGGCGCTACACCTCGAGTATCTTCGGCCGCAACACGCCGGTCGCCAACGCGGGACGCGTCACCAGCGTCTACAACGGCCCCGCCGGACAGGGCTACGACTTTGCCCCGGCCTCCGACCTGGCCAACTACTCGGTGGTGTCGGGCTCGTTCCCGACGGCCAACATCTTCCTGGCCGGCGACCTCCACTCGCCGCTGACGCGCGAGGTCACGCTGTCGGCCGCCCAGCAAGTGGGCGCCCGCGGCGCGGTGCGCGCGATGTACGTGTGGCGCCGCGCGACCGGCCTGGTCGAGTCGTTCATCGACGACCCGTCGGCCGCCGGCAAGACCGCGGTGGCGCTGAATGGCGTGACGTTCGGCACGTTCGACAACGTCTACTACCGCAATTCGGACGCGGCGGTGCGTGACTACCAGGCCGTGGAGCTGCAGGGCAACTACCGCCTGCGGTCGAACTGGTCGGTGGTCGGTCAGTGGACGGTGCAGTTGAAGAACGACGGCAACTACGAGGGTGAGGCCGCCAACCAGCCGGGCATCGGTTCGGTGCTGGGCGACTATCCCGAACTGCTGACCGAAGCCCGCAACTACCCGATGGGCCGGCTGGACGACTACCAGCAGCACAAGGTGCGGGTATGGTCGAACTATCAGCTCGACATGGGCCGCTTCGGCAGCGTGGCCGTGACACCGATGTGGCGCTACAACTCGGCGACCACCTACAGCCTGGTCGCCAACAGCGTGCCGCTCACCGCGGTGCAGCGCGCGCGCAATCCCGGCTATGCGCGGCTGCCGGGTTCCGGGGCCAACGGCTCGCAAACGCTGTTCTTCGGCGAGCGGGGCAGTGAGGAGTTCGCCGGCTACGGCCTCGTCGACCTGGGTGTGACCTACCAGGTGCCGGTCGTGAAGTCGCTGCGGCCCTGGGTGAAGATCGAGGTGCTCAACGCCCTCAACAACGACAAGCTGATCGGATGGGACACCACCGTGACCGCTGATGCCGCGAGCGCGCTCGACGCCAACGGCCTGCCGACCGGCTATGTGCGCGGCGTCCGCTTCGGCCAGGGCACGTCCACCGCGCACTACCCGCGGCCCCGCCCCGGCATGACCGGCGGCCGCACGATCCTCGGCGCATTCGGCTTGCGCTTCTAGACCGCAAAACACGAAGGGCCCGAAGACATGTCTCCGAGCCCTTCGTGGTTTGCGATGTGATCAGCTAGAACGAACGGGCGAACAACCCTTCGATGGCGGTCCGCGCGGTGGCGCCCAGCTCGCGGGTGCCGGTGCCGGTGAAGTGGACGTGCGTAATCACCGGCTCGTTGCCGCCGGCGCGTTCGGTCCACTTCGAGGCCTCGCCGTCCCACTCGAACCATCCCCCGCGATCCTGGTCGAACACGAACAGCGGCTTGGCGCACAGCTTCGCGAATTCCGCGCCCCAGCCGGTCCCGCCGCGGACGGTCTGGTCCGGCTGGATGCTGCCAATCACGTAGATTTCCTGGCCGTGATTGACCTGATACCAGATGCTCTGGAGGATCTTGCGGAAGGTCGGCGTGTCAGGGTAGCGGCGATTCATCAGCCGCGACACGTAGGCGAGGCTGACCTCGCCGGCGTGAAGCTCTTCGTGGTTGAGCACGCGCAGGCCGCGGGTGCGGACCGGCTTGTGGCCGTCGAACGAGAAGTTGACCTCCTCGATCCCGAAGCGCTCCGCGCACGCACCGAACTCCGCTTCGGCGCCGGGGGCGCCGCCGCTGAAGAGGATGACGTCCTCGCGGTTCGGCATGACTCGCTACTCCTTGTCGTCGCCGGCGTCGGGTTCGCCGCCCGGGTCCGGGGTGGCTTCGACCGCCGTGTCGGGAGCGTCCGGATCTGGCTCCTCGTGCTTCATGAAGTCCGGGGTGACGTCGACGGCGTCTTCCTCCGAGTCGTCCAGGTCGTACATGCGGCCCGTGAACTTGGTCGGGATCGGGCCGCGCGGCTTGTCTTCCTTCTTGGTGAAGGGCTTCTTCTTGTCCTTCGGCGGGGCCGGAGGACCGAAGTTCTTGGCGCCGCCGGTGGCGTCGCCGCCGCCGTAGCCGCCGGGACGGGGTGGGCCGCCAAACCCGCCGCCGGGCCGTGGGCCGCTGAAGCCGCCACCGCCGCTGAAGCCACCCGGCCGTGGGGGACCTCCGAAGCCGCCGCTCGGTCGGGGCGGACCTCCGGCTTCACGGGCGCGGGCCTCGCTGACGGCCAACGGACGGCCCATGAACAACTGGCCGTCGAACTTCTTGATGGCTTCTTCGGCGGGGGCTCGCTCCGCGTACTCCACGAACGCAAACCCCCGGGCGCGACCGGTTTCACGGTCGAGCGGGCGGACAATTTGTGTCGGTAGGCCAACCTGCGCAAAGTGAGTACGCAGATCGTCTTCGGTCGCCTGATAGGGCAAATTGCCCACGAACAATCGGACTGGTGGCACGGGTGAACTCTAACGGGTGACGGCTGAAGGCAATTGGGTGTTCGTGTTCAAATCCAACGTGGATGTGGAATGGTTTGGTGGGCCTTTGCTTGGGGGGGTAGCTTAGCAAATATGTCCCGGGGTCACAAGCCCTTCAGCTGGGCCTTGATGGCTTCGAGCCGTAACTTCAGCATTTCCCGGTGCGCCGGCCGGCAGGCCGCGCCCAGTTCGGCCTGGGTCTGGGCCAGGGCCAGTTCCAGCCCGGTCCGGTGCTGATTGGCTGCCGCCTGCTCTGGCGTCAGCTCCGGTTTGGCCGGGGGCTTGCGGTCCGCCTCGTCCTGCTGTGATTCAATCGCCTTGCTCTCCCACCCGCGCGCCATCCCCGGAGCATAACAGTTCCGTAAACGGACAGATCCACACCGGGGCGGGCCGGCGTCAATCCCCGTAACCCCCTGAGGCGCCAAGCAGTTGTGGTGAACCGGCGGATTGGCAAGCAAGCTGCAATGTCACGGTCCGCATGGATCGCCTCGCTCAAGACCTCCGCCACGCGCTGAGGATGTTGCTCAAGACCCCGGTGTTCACCACCGTGGTCATCTTCACGCTCGCCATCGGCATCGGCGCCAACACCGCCATGTTCAGCATCGTCAACGGCGTGCTCCTGCAGGGCCTGCCGTTCCGTGATGCCGAGCGCATTGTCGACATCAACGAAGTCGAGCGCCGCGAACCGGCCGGGGGCGGCGCCATTGCGCCGGCCACCTTCCTGGACTGGCAGAAGATGTCGACGACGCTGGAAGCGATGAGCGCGTATACGCCGCGCACCTTCAACGTCGCGCCGGCGGCGGGGGAGCCGGAACGGATGCGCGGCGCGGTGACGTCAACGGCCTTCTTTGACGTGCTGGGTGTGTCGCCCATCCTCGGCCGCCAGTTCACGCGCCACGACGCCGAACCGGGCCAGGGACAGAACATCGTCCTCAGTTACGGTTTGTGGCAGCGCTACTTCAAGGCCGCGCCCGACGTCGTCAACCAGACGGTTCGACTGAACGGACAGCCCTACACCGTGGTGGGCGTCATGCCGGCGACGCTCAACTTCCCGGAGAACGCGCAGTTCTGGATCCCGGCCTCGTACGACGTGCCCGGGTGCGGCGGCCCTGGTGATCCGCGCCAACAGCGCGGCATGCACTGCCTGCGCGGCATCGCGCGCCTCACGGCGGACACCTCGCTCCAGCAGGCCAACACCGAACTGAAGACGATCTCCGACCAGTTGGCCAAGCAGTTTCCGGATGAAGCCTCGAACTTCATCGGGCTCGTCACGCCGTTGCAGGACAAGCTGGTTGGCTCGGCGCGCACGCCGCTGCTGGTGTTGCTCGGCGCCGTCGGCTGCGTGCTGCTGATCGTGGTGGCGAACGTCGCCAACCTGTTGATGGCGCGCGCCACCGTTCGCGCGCGTGAACTCGCCATTCGCGCGGCGATTGGCGCGAACCGAGCGACGCTGATGCGCCAGTTGCTGACCGAAAGCGTCGTGATTGCCCTGGTCGGAGGCGCGCTGGGCGTGCTGGTCGCGTTCTGGAGCGTGGACTTGATCCTGGCCCTCGATCCCGGCGAGGTGCCGCGGGTGGCGGCCATTGGCGTCGACGGCCGGGCGTTGAGCTTCGCGCTGGTGCTGTCGATGATCACCGGCGTTCTGTTTGGCGTGGTGCCGGCCTGGCAGGCCTCGAAGCCCGAATTGCAGAGCACGCTGAAGGACAACACGCGCGGCTCGACCGGCGACGGCCATCGCCATGTCGCGCGCGCCGGCCTGGTACTGGCCGAGGTCTCGATTTCGCTCGTGCTGCTGGTCGGCGCCGGTCTGCTGTTCCGCAGCCTGATGACGCTGATGGACATGCCGCTCGGCTTTACCACCTCGCGCATGCTGACCATGGCGGTGGCGCCGACCGGCGAGAACTACCGCTCGCCGGGGCAGTTTCTCGACTACTGGAACCGCGTGCTCGAGCGCGTGCGCGCCGTGCCCGGCGTCGAGTTGGTGGCGCTCAGCGGCGCCCTGCCGCTCGGTGGCGGTTTCAGCGTCCTGACCTATCAGCCAGAGGGCAAGCCGGAGATGCCGCCCAACCAGCAACCGCTGACCTACTTCGTCGATGCCGGCCCCGGCTACTTCCGCACCATGGGCATTCCCGTGCTGCGCGGCCGCGAGTTCACCGAGCAGGACGCCGTCGAGAACCCGCGCGCGATCCTGATCAACGAGGCGATGGCGCGGCGGGAGTTCCCGGATGTCGAGCCAGTCGGCCGGCGTTTCTCGTTCGGCCCCGGCGAAGACGGCGAGCAGGAGTGGGTGGAGATTGTTGGCGTGGTCGGTAACGTGCGGCAGTACCGCGCCGACGAGGATCCCGTGCCGATGACCTACGCGCCCAACACCTCGTCGCCGGGCCGGGCCCAGAACCTGATGATTCGCACGGCGGGTGAGCCGATGGCGGTGGCCGGCGCGGTGCGGGCCGCGCTGCAGTCGCTCGACCCGTCGCTGCCGGTGTCGCCGCCGCGCACCCTGGATGCCGTGGTCGGCGCGTCGCTGACGCAGCGCAAGTTCAACATGACGTTGCTGATCGTGTTTGCCGGCATTGCCCTCGCGCTCGCCGTTGCCGGCATCTACGGCACCGTGGCCTATGCGGTGGCGCAACGCACGCAGGAGATTGGTATTCGCGTGGCCCTGGGCGCCTCGAGCCGGGAGATTCTCGGCCTGGTGCTGTTGGGCGCCTTGAAGCCGGTGGCCGCCGGTCTCGCGGTGGGCGTGGTGGCCTCGCTGGCGCTGACACGCGCGCTCGACGGGTTGGTCTACGGCATCAGCACCACCGACCCGCTGACCTTCATCTCGCTGCCGCTGGTGCTGGGCGTCGTCGCGTTCATTGCCGGCCTGCTGCCGGCCATGCGCGCTACGCGGGTCGATCCACTGGAAGCCTTGCGCGTCGACTAAGGTACGGTGCCTGCCCGTAGGCACCGTAGAATGTTGCCATGTTTGTATCCGTCACCCCCAATCTCGTGGTCCGCGACATCGCCAGGAGCCTGGCGTTCTATCGCGACGTGCTCGGCTTCACCATCACCATGAGCGTGCCCGACGCGCCGCCCTACGTGTTCGTGGGCCTCGAGCGCGACGGCGTGCCCGTGTTCCTCAACGACATCACCGCGGTCCTGCCCGATCACCCGTCGATGGCGACGACGCCGCCGGGCGGCACGGCGACCATGTTCTTCATCGTCACCGATGTGGACGCGCTGCACGCCGCCGTGGCGCCGAAGGCGCCGGTGGTGATGGCGCTCAAGACCCAGTTCTACGGCATGCGCGAGTTCGCGATCACCGATCCGGACGGGCACCTGATCACCTTCGCCCAACGGGTCGAGGGCGACTGATGATCCTGGCGGCGATCGTGGCGATGCAGGTGGCGATGGTCCCCATGGCCACCTGCCTACAGCCCGGTGGCACCGGTGAGACGCGTTCCGAATGGATCGTCGCCGCCGGCATCGCGAGAAGCGTCGAACTGTTCCATTCCAGCGGCGATCGGACCTACGGCGTGCAAACGGTGTCGTGGGGCCGGACGCTGACCAGGCCTCATGGTCCCGGCTGGTTGCGGGGCTGCTTCGCGTGGGCCGCCGAGGGCACTCCGTTACTGATCCAGTTCGAGCCGTCGCGTCTGTACGGCGTGGGCCTTGCGCCCGTCGTGTGGCGTTGGAACTTCCTGCCGCTGCGGAGGTGGTCAGTGTTCGCGGAGTTGGCGATGGGCGGATTGTGGACGAGCGACCCGATTCCGGAAGGCACCGAGTCGTTGAACTTCACCGCGCACTGGGGCGGCGGCGTCCGGTGGTATACCTCGCCGCGCGACAGCGTCGTCTTCTCTTACCGGTTCCAGCATTTTTCGAACGGCAACCAGCTCTCGACGAACCCGGGCGTCAACAGCCACGTGTTGCTGGCCGGCTGGTCGCGCCGCTCGGCGCGGTAATGGTCCGGCTAAAGCCGGACACTACCGATGTGGCGTCCGGCTGACATGTGGCGTTCGGCGTTAGCCGGACTGTTACCGCTCGTAACTCTCGCGCTTCGACGACGCCGTCAGCTTGACCAGGTAGCGCATCGGCTCGGCGCGGAACATCGTCCGCAACTCGTCCAGGCTCCTGGCGCCGCCGTAGCTGATGGACGAGCACAGGTGCTTGAGGATGTCCTGCACGATGGGCCGCACCGAGCCGCGGGCCGGCACGCTCACCTCGGTGCCCTCCGCCCCCAACGCCTCGAGATCCACCACCTCGTCGTCTTCCACGTCCAGCCGATCGCGAATCGCCTGGATCGACGCCATGCCGCGCAGGACCTTGAACGGGACCTTCACCGATCGTTGCTGGTCGGGCAGGACCACCGCCTTCTGGACCATGTCGCCGGGCGTTTCTTCGGTGCCGGCAAACATGCTCCCCAGCATCACCGTGTCGCCGCCGAAGAGGAGGGCCTCGAGAATGGCGCCGTGGCGCTTGATGCCGCCGTCGGCGATGAGCGGCACGCCGTTGTCGCCGGCGCCAAGCCGGCATTCGACGAGGGCCTGGAGCTGCGGCACGCCGAAACTCGTCGTCAGGCGCGTCGTGCAGCCGCCGCCGGGACCGATGCCCACCTTGATGGCGTTGACGCCGCGCCCGGCGAGAAACCGCACGCCGTCGGCGGTCGCCACGTTGCCGGCCACCAGCTCCACGTCGGGAAATGTCTTGCGGAAGGCGTCAATGGCCTTGGCCATCACCGTCGAATGGCCGTGGGCGATGTCGATCACGATCACGTCCACCTGGGCCTTGACCAGTTCGGCGGCGCGTTCCAGGTAGTCGCCGGTGGCGCCGATGGCGGCGCCCACGCGCAACCGTCCCTGGGCGTCGCGCGTGGCAAAGGGGAGTCGTTCCTGGCGGTAGATGTCCTTGGCGGTGATCAAGCCGATCAGGGTGCCCTGAGCGTCCACCAGCGGCAGCTTCTTGACCTTGCGCTCCACCATGATCCGCTCGGCGGCGGCCAGCGTCAGCTCGCCCCGGCCCACCACCAGTGCGCCGACCGGCGTCATGCGCGAGCTGACGTCACCCTGTTTCGTGTCGACGAACCGGACGTCGCGCTCGGTCAGCAGCCCCTGGAGCCGGCGTTGCTCGTCCACGACCACCAGCGTGCCGGCGCGGGCGCGCTTCATCAGGGCCACCGCCGTGGCCAGCGCCGTGGCGGGCGTGACGGCGTAGGGGTCGCGGATGATGATGTGCTGCATCCGCTTGACCTTCTCCACCTCGCGCACCTGCGGCTCGATGTCGCCGTTGCGGAACCCGCGGTCGATGATGCCGAGGCCGCCCTCTTCCGCCTGCACGATGGCCATCGGCGCCCGCGTGACGGTATCCATGTTGGCCGAGACCAGCGGCCGCTTGAGGGTGATGTGGGTGGAGAACCGGCACGACAGGTCGATCGCCGACGGGTCACGGCGCTCGACCACGCTGTACTGCGGCCGCAAGAGGAAGTCGTCGAACGTGGCGCCGCGCACCAGGTCGGCGAGCGCGTCGAAGCCTGAAGCCATGCCGCTACTTTACCTGTCCCGTCGTAGCTTTAGCGATGCGGACCTGTCCCGCCGTAGCTTTAGCGAGTGCGGACCTGTCCCGCCGTAGCTTTGGCGATGCGGACCTGTCCCGCCGTAGCTTTAGCGATGCGGACCTGTCCCGCCGTAGCTTTAGCGAAGGCGGACTGCTATCCTCACAGCAGCTCATGCAATTGGATTTGCCCTTTCGGGTGGCTCCTACGGTGTTTGTCCGGCACCAGTGGGCCCGGCGTTACATCCTCCGCGTGCTCGACGATGGGACGTTGCGGGTGACGTTGCCGCGCTGGGGATCGAAGCGGGAAGCACTGGCGTTTGTCGAGACGAGCCAGGGCTGGATCGAACAGCAGCGGCTGTCGCGCATGGCGCGCCCGGCGGTGGTGCATCCCGACGAGCCGGGGTTGCGCCAGCGCGCGCGGCGGGAACTGCCGCCCGCGCTCCAGGCGCTCGCCGGCGTGCACGGGATCGCGGTGACGCGCATCTCGGTGCGCAACCAGCGGTCGCGATGGGGCGCCTGTTCCGCGACCGGCGCGATTACGCTCAACTGGCGGCTGATCCTCGTGCCGGATTTCGTCAGGGAATACGTGATGCTGCACGAGTTGATGCATCGGCGGGAGTTGAACCACTCCGATCGGTTCTGGCGGCACGTCCGCGCGGTGTGCCCACAGCACGAGGAAGCGCGGCGGTGGCTCCTGACCGATGGGCAGCGGCTGTTCACCGGCGCCGCGGCCAGCGGCGAGTGTTAGGAGACGTGATGAAGCGGATACTCGTGTTCGCGATGTGTGTGGCGGGAATGGTTGCGGCCGGCGCGCCCCGGGCCGAGGCCCAACTGAGCATGGGCCCGTTCCGGGGGTATCTCACCGGGCAGGCCGGCCTGGCCACCGGCGGCGATCTCTCGAATCCAATCTTCACGCCGGGCGTCGCGGTCTCGGTGCAGGAAGACAACGGCTGGGGCGCCGAGTTCGACTTCGGCTACTCGTCGGAGGCCGAATCCGGCCGCCAGTTACTCGACATTGCCACCTACATGTTCAACGGCAACTGGATTCAGCCGCGCGGCAGCCTGCGCCCGTTCGTGTCGGCGGGGGCCGGCATCATGCAGATGGATGGCTGTGACGCGCCGTGCGGACGTCCGGCCAAGACCTACGACCTTGGCGTCAATGCCGGCGCCGGCGCCTTGTTCGCCATGACCGACGCCGTCGGCCTGCGCGGAGACGTCAGGTATTTCCGGACGCTGGCCGATCATCCGGACCTTCGCCGCGCGAACGACCTCGGCTTCTGGCGCGTCTCGCTCGGCGTCACGTTGCTATGGGCCATCGTTCCTTAGCCCTGGTGCTCGTCCTGGCGCTCTTCGTCGCCGTGCTGCGTGGCGACGTGCAGGCGGAGACGTGGGAGGTCGTCGTCCTTGGCATCGCCCAGGACGGTGGCATCCCGCAGTTGGGATGCCAGCGGCCGATTTGCCAGGACATCCGGGCGGGGAAGCGGCAACCGGAGAAAGTGTCGAGCCTGGGCCTGATCAATCGGCGCACCGGCGCGGCCTACGTCTTTGACGCCACGCCCGATTTTCCCGCACAGGTGCAGCGCCTTACCGGCGGCAAGACGCCGGCCGGCATCTTCCTCACGCACGCGCACATCGGGCACTACACCGGGTTGATGTTCCTCGGACGCGAGTCAAT
Organism: Vicinamibacterales bacterium; assembly: GCA_041659285.1. Taxonomy (NCBI): domain Bacteria; kingdom Pseudomonadati; phylum Acidobacteriota; class Vicinamibacteria; order Vicinamibacterales; species Vicinamibacterales bacterium. Next base: position 476,136 of record JBAZYO010000003.1, read on the forward strand.
CAACGCCGCGTCGGTGCCCGTGTATGCCACCGATCGCATGAGCGCGTTTCTCCGGGGGAATGGTCCGTGGAGCCAGTTGGTCTCGATTCCGAACATCGCGCTGCGGACGCTGGTCTACGAACAACCAGTCACGCTTGACGGCGGCGTGGCGGTGACGGCGTTTCGCGTCCCGCATCGCGATGAGTTCTCCGACACGGTGGGCTTTCGCATCGCCGGCCCGAATCGCTCGGCTCTCTTCATCCCGGACATCGATCGCTGGGAGAAGTGGGATCGCAACATCCGCGAGCTGGCCAACACGGTTGACTACGCGTTCCTCGACGGCACGTTCGCGTCGGCCACCGAGATCAACCGCCCGATCGAGGAGATCCCGCATCCGCTGATGAGCCGTACGCGCGAACTGCTCAAGGGCGTGAAGGCGAAGCTGTGGTTCATCCACATCAACAACAGCAACGCCGAGATCGATCATGCCGACGTCGTCAAGGAAGGCATGAGCTTCCCGCTCTAGCGCTCGCGAAGCACGGTCGAGCTGTCCTGTCTGCGGCACAACCCACGCCACCTTCCGCGGCCATCGCGCGAGAAGCGTCCTCTGTTCTAGTCGCTTTTCCGGCGTTTTCGCTGGCACATGCCTTGTAGTGCATGGTGACCAGGGGAGACAAAATCATGTTGAAAACGATCCTGGGATCGGCGATCGGCGGCCTCATGGCAGGTGCGGTCGCGCTCGGCGTGTCGGCATTCGCGCACTCGGCTCCGGCGCCCGTGATGGGCGTGGACCCGAACAACCCGTACGCGATGACGGTGGCCTACACCGGCGTGCCCGGCCAGGGTGCGGCGGTGGTGATGGCTCGACCGGCGTACTACGCGCCGCAGCCGACGTACGCGCCCGACATCGTCTCCATGCCGGTGCCGCGCGCGCGCACGGTGGCACGGCCCGCGGCGGCGCGTGAGCGCGTGGTCTACCGCGACGAGGATCGGCGCGAAGGCCGGTCGTGGGGCAAGACCGCGATGATCATCGGCGGCAGCGCCGGCGGCGGCGCCGGCATCGGCGGCCTCATCGGCGGCAAGAAGGGCGCCCTGATCGGGGCCGCCATCGGCGGCGGCGCGGCGACGATCTACGAGTCGGTCAAGCGATAACGCGGCCCGATTCGAACCAGGTGGCGCCGGGGCGGATGTCCTCTGCGTCATCTGGTGTCCGTTCCGGTCGCCTGCCTGCGCGGATTCTGCCAATCTCCGTCGAGGGCGGTTAAGATGGGATCGATGACCGCCGCCGGTCCCACGCAGCCAACGGCCGAAATGCCGGTCCCCAACGTTCCGTTGATTCACCGGCCCGATGCCACCCAGGTGACGGCGACGTTGGTGCGCGCGCCGCTGGTCGAGCGGAAGCGGCTGCTGGTGGTGGACGACGAGCAACCGGTGCTGAAACTGCTCGTCCGCATCCTCGCCGTGGACAACTACGAAATTCAATCCACCGACTCCGGCGTGGAAGCGGCGCGCCTGATCGACGCGCCGAACTTTCGCGGCGTGGACCTGCTGGTGACCGACCTGATGATGCCGAACATGAACGGGCGTCAGCTCGCGGGGGTGGTGCGCAAGCGCTACCCGTCGGCGCGGGTCCTCTACGTCACCGGTTTTGCCGACACCCTGTTCTCCGGCGTGCAGGAGTTGGGCGACGGCGAGTCGTTCATCGAGAAACCGTTCGGCGCCGAAGGCCTGCTCGAGGCGACGCGGCTGGTGATGTTCGGTCACATCTCGGATGACAAGCCGCAATCCGACAAGCGCGAGCAGCAGGAAGAGTGGGCCGACGAGCGGGTGCGCACGAAGGTCGTCCGGCTGCTGAAGCGCCTCAAGTTCGCCTGAGGCCCGAGTGGCCTGAGCCTGCCCTGTCAGTGACCCGCTCGCGCGGGGCGTGCGCCTCTTGTATGATCCGCGCGTGTCTGCCGACGCGCGGCCGGTGAGAGAGGGTGAGCACCTCGACTGGGTGCGGGTCGCGGCCTATCTCCAGGAACATCTTCCGACCGGCCAGATTCCCGGCCTGGATCTGTCGCACGACATGCAGGTCGGGCAATTTCATGGCGGCCATTCGAACCTGACCTATCTCGTGCGTTATGGGGACGTCGAGCTCGTGCTCCGCCGGCCGCCGCTCGGCCCGCTGCCGCCGACGGCCCACGACATGGCGCGCGAGCACCGCTGGCTCGAGGCGATCCATCCGCTGTTCCCGCTCGCGCCCCGCCCGTACTTGTTGTGCGAAGACCCCGCGATTGCCGGCGCGCCGTTCTACGTCATGGAGCGCCGGCGCGGGCTGATTGTCCGCACGGACGAGCCCCCGCAGCTGCACGATCTACCGGCTGAGCGCCGCCGCGTGAGCCGGGCGTTGGTCGAGATGATGGCCGGATTGCATGCCATCGACATCCAGGCCACTGGCTTGTCCCGCCTGGGCAAGCCGATCGGTTTCGTTGAGCGGCAGGTCCGCGGGTGGACCGAGCGCTGGCAGCGCTCGAAGACCGATGACGACGTCCCCGCGATGGAGGAACTGGTCACCTGGCTGCCGGCCCATCTGCCGCCCGACGCCGACCCTCCCGCCATCGTCCATGGCGACATCAAGCTCGACAACGTGATGCTCGATCCGCATGACATCGGCCGGCTGGTCGCCGTCTTCGATTGGGAGATGACCGCGCTGGGCGACCCGCTGGTCGATCTCGGCATCTTCCTGGCGTACTGGTCGCACGGCACGCGGCTGGAGCCCAACGATGCGCTCGCCTCGGTCACCGACCGGGCCGGCTGGTTCACTCGCGACGAAGTCATCGAGTGCTACGCCGCGAACAGCGGGCGGGATCTCTCGCGCCTCGTGTTCTACGAAGCATTCGCGCTGTTCAAGGTGGCCGTGGTGATCCAGCAGATCTTCTTCCGCTACAAGCGCGGTCACACCAACGATGCCCGGTTCGCGCAGTTCGACGTGCGCGTCAGGCACCTGGCCAGGAAAGCGGTGGAGGCGATCAGCTAGGGCTGCCGGTCCGGGTAGTAGCGCACTCTCCACTCCAGCACGACGCACGGCTTGTCCTGGCCCTCGCGCTCGATGGTGACGCCCCATGTCACCTGCAGGCCATCCTTTGCCGCCTCGACCGCGGCGGCGACGAATCGGCCGCGGACCCGCGAACCGACCGGAACCGCCGCGACGAAGCGGACGCGGTCGCAGCCGTAGTTGATCAGCATGCGCGTGCCGGTCACGTCGATGGCGTTGGGAAGCAGGGTGCTGACGAGCGACAGGGTCAGGAATCCATGCGCAATGGTGGACCCGTACGGCGACTCGACCGCCGCGCGCGCGGCGTCGATGTGGATCCACTGGTGATCGCCGGTCGCCTCGGCGAATCGATCAATCCGCTCCTGCGTCACGGTGAGCCATTCGCTCACGCCGAGCTCCGCGCCGACCCGGTTGGCCAGGTCGGTGACACCGATGCTAATCGCCATAAAGCTTGCCCCCGGCATGTGCACTATCATCCGCGCATGACTTTACCGCAGCGCCTCGCGGCGTTCATGGACGAGCATGTCTATCCCAACGAGGCGACGTTTCACCGCCAGGTAGCCGAGGGCGACCGGTGGCAGCCGACGCCCATTGTCGAGGAACTGAAGGCCAGGGCGCGCGCGGCCGGGTTGTGGAACCTGTTCCTCCCGGAAAGCGAGTACGGCGCGGGATTGACCAACGTCGAGTACGCGCCGCTGTGCGAGATCATGGGCCGATCGATCCCGATGGGGCCGGAGGTCTTCAACTGTTCGGCGCCCGACACCGGCAACATGGAGGTGCTGGTGCGCTACGGCACGGCCGAGCAGCGCAGGCGATGGCTCGAGCCGCTGCTGGCAGGGGAGATCCGGTCGTGCTTTGCCATGACGGAGCCGGATGTGGCCTCCTCCGACGCCACCAACATTCAATCCCGCATCGTCCGCGACGGCGACGACTACGTCATCAACGGGCACAAGTGGTGGATCTCCGGCGCCGGCGATCCGCGCTGCCGGATCGCGATCTTCATGGGGAAGACCAGTCCGCAGGCGCCGGTGCATCAGCAGCAGTCGATGATCCTGGTGCCGATGGACACCCCGGGCATCGAGACGCGGCGCATGCTGCCGGTGTTTGGCTTTGACGATGCGCCGCATGGGCACGCTGAGTTGGTGTTCACCAACGTCCGGGTGCCGGCCACGAACATCCTGCTGGGCGAGGGCCGTGGCTTCGAAATTGCGCAAGGGCGCCTGGGGCCGGGCCGCATCCATCATTGCATGCGGCTGATCGGCAGCGCCGAGCGCGCGCTCGAGGCCATGTGCCGCCGGGTCAAGGCCCGGGTCGCCTTCGGCAAACCGCTGGCGGAGCAGGGAACCGTTCGCGCCGGCATTGCGGAATCGCGGATGGAGATCGAGCAGGCGCGCCTGCTCACGCTGAAGGCGGCGCAACTGATGGACACCGTGGGCAACAAAGCGGCCCGCCGGGAGATTGCGATGATCAAGGTCGTGGTGCCGCGCATGGCGGCGCGCGTGATCGACCGGGCAATCCAGGCGCACGGCGCCGCCGGGGTCTCGGATGACTTCGGCCTCGCCGCGGCGTGGGCCTACGCGCGCACCATTCGCCTGGCTGACGGTCCGGATGAAGTGCACGTCGAGGCGATCGCGAAGATGGAGCTCAAGTGATGGTCATCCCGCCATCGACGACGATGACCTGTCCAGTGATGTAGTTGGAGGCGTCGGCGGCCAGGAACACGATGACGCCCTTCAGCTCGCCCTCGGCGCCGACGCGCGGAAGGGGACTGGTGGTCTTGAGCTCGGGCTCGACCATGGCGATCGCCGCGTCGGCCAGACGCGAATGGAAGTAGCCGGGCGCGACGGCGTTGACGCGAATGCCCTGGCGTCCCCAGGACGCGGCCAGTTCCCGGGTCAGGCCCATCAGCCCCGCCTTGCTGGCGGCGTAGGCCGCGTAGTGCGGGCCCGACACCGATGAGATCAACCCGGCGATCGACGAGACGTTGATGATGCGGCCGTACCCGGCCTTCAGCATCTCGCGGCCGGCGGCCTGTGCGAACAGGAAGGCGCCGGTCAGGTTGACGTCGATCACCTTCTGCCACTTGTCGGCCGGCAGATCTTCCGGCCGCGCCGCCCACGTCACGCCGGCGTTGTTCACCAGGATGTCGATGCGGCCGTAGGTCTCGCGGGTCTTGTCGACGACGGCCTGCACCTGGTCGGCCTTCGACACGTCGCAGGCCATGCCGTCCACGGTGAAGCCGCGCGCGCGCAGGGCGTCGATGGCGGGGGTGAGCCAATCGGCCCGCCGCGCGCATAGCATCAATGAGGCGCCGGCCTCGGCCAGGCCTTCGGCCATCTCGAGGCCGAGGCCGCGAGAGCCGCCCGTGACAATGGCCACGCGGCCGGTGAGGTCAAACAGTGAACTAAGTGGAACCACGCCAGAGATTAGATCAGAACAGCCGGGTAAAGAGGCTCTGTGTCCGCGGCTAGAATAGGTCGCATGAGGGCGTCCGCATGACTCTTTCCAATTTGTTCGCCCTGAGCCTCGCGCTGGCCGCCGTTGGCGCGGTGGTCGGTGCGCAAACGCCGGCCGCCCAACCGGACGTCCACCGCCGCTTATTCCCCTTGGGCGATTTTCGTCTCGAGAGCGGCGTCGTTCTGCCCAAGGCCACCCTCGCCTACGCCACGTGGGGCGCGTTGAATGCCGCGCGCGATAACGCCATCCTGATCCCGTCGTGGTACGGCTCGGATCACCATGGCTACGATTTCCTCATCGGCCCCGGGCGGGCGCTCGACCCGGCCAGGTACTTCATCGTCGCCACCGAGATGTTCGCGAACGGCTTCTCGTCGTCGCCGAGCAATACACCGGCGCCGTTTGACGGCCCCGCCTTTCCCGCGATTGCGATCCGTGACAACGTCGAGGCCGCGCGCCGGCTCTTGACGTCAGAGTTGGGCGTCACCCATTTGCGTGCGGTGGTCGGCTTTTCAATGGGTGCTCAGCAGGCGTTTCAGTGGGCGGTGTCGCATCCAGACTTTGTCAGCGCCATCGCGGCCTACTGTGGAACCGCGAGGACCTACCCACACGGCATCGTTCGGCTCGAAGGCGCGATCAGCGCGCTGACTGCCGATGCGGCCTTTGCCGACGGCCGCTATACGTCGCCGCCCAGGAAGGGCCTGGCGGCGTGGTCGCGCCACTGGGCCGGGTGGGTCTGGTCGCAGGAGTGGTGGCGCCGCGAGCTCTTCAAGCCGCAGTGGGCGACCGTCGAGGAAGTGCTCGCGTCACGCACGGCGCGCGATGAGGTGCGCGACCCCAACAACCTCATCGCGCAGGCGCGGACCTGGCAGCGTCACAATGTCGGCGACACGCCGGGTTTTGGTGGCGACCACGAGCGTGCGCTCGCCTCGATCAAAGCCCGCGTGCTCTACATGCCCGGTGCCACCGATTTGTATTTTCCGGTGGGCGACGGCAAGTACGAGAGCCAATTCATCAAGGACGTTGTGTTTACGCCCATCCCGTCGGTGTGGGGCCACCTGGCCGGCGGCGGTGCCAACGCCGCAGACAACGACTTCATCAATGCTCAGGTGCGAGGACTCCTGGAGCCGAACTAGCCGAGCCTATTTCGGGTGGCAATCGACGCACGCCCGGCCCACGGTGTAGCGAACGGCCGTGCCGCGGCCGGCCGGGAACACCGCGGTCTCGTTCTTGTGGCACGCCACGCACGCGTAGTCGCCATGGATGCCGGCGAAGGACTCCTCGAGGCCGCGGTGCCCGTCACCGAAGGTTGGCAGGTAGGGCTATGCTGGTTGAGCGATGGCAATCGAAGCAGGGCGGCACGTACGGCATCGGGCGCGGCCCGATTGGGGTATTGGCAAGGTGGAGGGCAATAACGGCGAGAGCGTCTTCGTCCGGTTTGGCGACCAGCTCAAGACCATCAAGATTTCGTTCGCGGAACAGTTCCTGGAGCCGGTGACCGCCGCGGAGTTGGAGGCGAGCAAGCCGAAGGAGAGGGCCGGCCCCGCCGTTGGCCGCACCGCGCAATGCCCTGAGTGTGGCAAGGCCTTGATGCGAGGCGCCGACGGGGAGTGGAGGCCGTGTCCGAACTGCCGGTGATTGCGGCCACGGGTCCGCCTTCGTCAGATGACTGTGAAAGCGTGTAAGAGAGTGTGAAAGTCTTGGCTCCAAGACAAGATTAACCTTGCAATCATGGATCTGTATTCCATAATTACAAGGATGTTGGAGCGACGCCTCAAAGACCGCCTGATTTACCTCATCAATCACTATCCCGCCGTGGGCCTGCTTGGACCTCGACAGGTGGGTAAGACGACGTTGGCTCTGGAAATCGCCGGCCAACGGCCGTCGGTCTACCTGGACCTTGAATCAGTCACCGACCTCGCCCGGCTTGCCGACCCTGAACAGTATTTTGCCGATCATGAGGACGACCTGGTTGTCCTCGATGAGGTGCATCGTGTCCCGGAACTCTTTCAGACCCTGCGGGGCGTTATTGACCGCGGCCGCAGGCGTGAAAAGAAGACCGGCCGCTTTCTCTTGCTGGGTTCTGCCGCCATCGATCTGCTCAAGCAATCGGGCGAGAGTCTGGCGGGCCGCATCTCCTACCTGGAACTCGCACCCTTTGACGCGCTGGAAGTGCCTGCGGACGCATTGGACACGTTATGGGTTCGAGGGGGATTCCCGTCGAGCTTTCTTGCGGACGACGATGAATTGAGCCTCAAGTGGCGTCAGGATTTCATCCGCACCTATCTCGAACGGGAGATTCCCCAGTTCGGCCCGCGCATCCCCGCCGAGACGCTTCGCCGCTTCTGGACGATGCTCGCGCACAATCAGTCTGAACTTCTCAACGCAGCCAATCTGGCCCGTGGGCTGGGTGTCGATGGTAAGACGGTTGCCGCCTACCTCGACCTGCTGGTCGATCTGCTGCTTGTGCGACGGTTGCCCGCGTGGCATCGGAACACCGGCAAGCGGCTTGTGAAATCACCGAAGGTCTTTGTGCGCGACACGGGAATTGCCCATGCGCTGCTCGGGCTGAGAAACAAGGAAGATGTCCTCGGCCATCCGGTGGCCGGCCAGACATGGGAAACCCTGGCGATCGAGACATTGATTGCTGCGGCGCCTGAAGGCACGGAAGCGAGTTTCTATCGCACTTCTGCCGGTGCTGAAATCGACCTCGTCCTTGCACTGCCAAATCGCCAACTGTGGGCTATCGAGATTAAGCGGAGTTCGGCGCCGAAGGTGGGGAAGGGGTTTCACATCGCCTGCGCCGACCTGAAACCGCATCGGCAGTTAGTCGTCTATTCGGGAACGGAGCGGTTTTCTCTCGGTCACAAGACGGAGGCCCTTGGGTTGGTGGCGCTCGCCACCGAACTTCAATCGGTAAAGTGAAGCGTCATCGACCCTGCGGCGTCGACATCTGCTATCGCCCACGGCGCATCAGGACCCGCCGGCCGGCGCGGATCGCGCCGACCGCGATCGCGGAGGCCCAGCCTTCACGCACAGGTATTTCGCGAATGTCACAGGGTATTCGTGGTGCCGGAGGAGGGGGTCGAACCCACACACAGTTGCCTGTACGGGATTTTGAGTCCCGCGCGTCTGCCAGTTCCGCCACTCCGGCCCGAACTTGGAATTATAGCCCGACGGCCTTAGAACCTGCTATTGACGCGTCCCCGTCCACGTTCCGCTGCAGGTGCCACCCGCGAAAGTCCCGCTGAATGCCCGGCGATCAGCCGATAGCGTCGCCGTGAACGTGTAAAGCGCATCGAGCGCGACGGCGAACTGAAGGGTGCTCCCGTTGAGCGTCAAACTCACCGTCTGGTTGAAGACGAGCACCGACGGGATGCTGATCACGAACTCGTGAAAGCCGCCGGCATTGCGGCGAATCGTACCGGTCCACTGCGCCGTTCCCGGCAGGCTGGCGGGGCAGCCGGTGCCCTTCGTGATCGTCCCCGCCCAGTTGCCGAAGACGGGGTCGCCAGAGGCCTGATTTACCGTGACGGTCTGACCGCCAATGGTGAGTGTCGCGGTGCGGGGATCTCCGAGGTTCTCGGCGACGCTGACGTTCACCGAGCCTGGCCCGGTGACACTGGCGGCCGAGGTCACACTGACGAACGCGGCGCTCGAGGCGACCGTCCACGAGCAGGTGCTGCCGGTGGTGACGGCGATGGTCGCCGTGCCACCGACGCCGGCCATGTTGAGGGTGGTGCTCCCGAGCGTGAACGAACACGTCGCCGGAGTGGGCGAGGGCGACGACGGTGAACCGGAACACGCCGCCATCGCGATCGGAACGATCAAACCAAGGAGCCAGACTGGACGCACACGCCCTCCGGGATCGAGCGTAGCGTCGGCAGCACGCGCACACAAGCTCATGCGCGAACCAGACCGGCTCTTACGGCGACACGATGCGGAGCTTCGGGAAGTAGTAGCGGTAGCGGCGGGGATCCCGCGTGAGCAACGTGTGGCCCTTCACGGTCGCGTGGGCGCCGATGTAGAAATCCGGCAGCGGAGACCGGCGCTGGCCGCCCGCGTGCCGGTAGATGACAAAGGCGCGGGCCGCCAGGAACGCGGCCTCCCACGGCAGGTCCTCGCGCACGACGAAGTCCTCTGGCAAGTGCTGATTGACGGCCTCATAGGAGTCAAACCCCGCGGAGACCTCGGCAAGGATCACCGGGTTGATGATTAGCGGTCCCCGGTTGCGGCACTGGGCCACCATCGCGTCCGACCACTCCTGCCACTCCGACTCATCGTCGAACAGATCGACGAGCACGTTCGAATCAATCAGCGTCGATCTCATCCGGCTCGTCTCGCAACAAGGCCATCAACTCCTTGCTGCTCATCGTCATCTTGGGTCCCTGGCGGAGCCGCTTGGCGGTGATTTCCCCGATCGTCGGTGCGCCGGCCTTCGGGCGGAGCACGGCTCGGCCCCGTTCGACACTGAACTCGACTTCGGTATTCGGAAGGAGGCCCAGCTGTTCCCGAATCTCCTGGGGGATGGTGACTTGGCCCTTGCTGGTGATTCTCATGGTAAGACTCTTACTGGTAAGAATCTTACCATGCCTCCGCCAGGCCTTACAGGTCGAGCCGGGCGCAGATGGTGCCGACCCGCTCTTTTCTTGTATTGAGGATGACCGGCTGCGCGTAGTGATGGAGCGCATCGAATTCCGATGCGCTGATCGCGTCGATCTTGCGGAGCACCGCGAGCAGCGCCGGCTCCACCGCGCGCCAGGCGCCGTCTTCCACCTTGATCGCGATGCCGGCTCGCATCGCGGGGATGCCGGCGCAGTAGAAGCCCTCGGCGCCCACCTTCGAGAACAGCCGGCCTTTCGTCGCCCGCATCAGGTCGGTGTCGAGCCGATCGGTGCCGGCCACGAACTCCGGGTGCGAAACCATGGCCGACACAATCCGCGCGGGCGCGGCCTGGCGATCCGCGGCGGCCGCGGCGAACCGGGCGCAACCGAGTGCCACCGCATCGAGCGGCATCGCGAACGTCGGCAAGCCGCAGCCGTCTACCGCCTGCTCGATGCTGCCGGCCTCCAGGCCCATCCACTTCTCGACTGTCGAGAGCACGCGCTGCTGCACCGGATGCGACGGGCGGTGATAGCCGCTCGTGACCCAGCGCTGATGCACGGCAAACGCCAGCATTCCGCCGTGCTTGCCCGAGCAGTTGTTGTGGATCTTCGTCGGCGCCTGGCCGGCCGCCTTCATGGCGTCGGACGTCGGCACGTGCATGGGCGACTGCGGCCCGCACGCCAGCGCGCGTTCGGTGAGCCGGGCCTTGGCGAGGATGGCGCGCGCGGCGGCCACGTGAAAGGGCTCGCCGCCGTGCGACGCGGTGCACAGCGCGAGCTCCTCGGTGGTGAGGCCGAAGTGATCGGGGCCGCCGGCCTCGACAAACGGCAGCACCTGAAACATCTTGATCGCCGATCGCACGAAGCTGTGGTGCGCGGGGTTGCCGGCGCTGGCCGTCAGCCCGTGTTCCGCATGAGCCACCGCCACGTGCACGCGGTGATGCGATTCCACGACGTTGCCACGCCACACCTCGACATTGCAGTATCCCGACTTCACGTCCGGGGCACCCAGGCCAGGGCCACCAGTTGCACGGACACACCGCCACGCTTCGGCTTCACCAACACGCGCTCGAAGACTTCCGACGAGACATCCCACTCGGCCGACACCGCCTGCAAGTCCGCTTCGAGCGCGGCCTGCAGTTCGGCGAGTTGCCGCGTGAGTGCCGCGACCGTCTCGGTGGCGCGGGCCACATCCTGGGATTCACGTCCGATCTTGCCCATGCCCCTCGCCGCCGTGGTCGCGCGGCCCAGCGTGCTGGCGCTGACGGCCTTGCGTCCGAGCAGCGCGCCGAAGATGGTGGCGCCAATCGACACCGCGGTGGACATCCTGGCGCCAGTGGCCTGCTCGCTCTGGACCTGCACGGCGTGCTCGGCCCGACGAATGCGATCCTGGAGGGTCGTCAATTTCGACGCGTATTTTCCGCGGACCTTGGCCAGCGCCGCGTCCCGCGCTTCGCGGGCCTCGGTGTTGAGCCGGATGCGGAAGGCGCGTTCCGATTCCTCGGGCGCCGACAACATCCTGGTGCCCGCGCTCTTGAACAGCTCGATCGACTGCGATTGCGCCGCCCACCGCGCGAAGTCTTTCTCCCAGGTCGCATAGCTCCTGGGCTTGGCGGCCGCGGCCGGCAGTGCGGCGAACGTCGCCGACGCGCCCTCCGGAGCCTTCCGCAGATCCTTCACGGAGAAGCCGGCCGGCTCGGCGTGTTCCCAATCGACGGCCACGGCGCCGTCGCCGATCGGCGTCACCACCGCCACCTCGCGCGTCTCATCGAGTCCGAGCTTGGCATCCGAATACGCGACGCGCGCGACGCCGAGCACCATGGGCACATACGAGTCGCCGCCCGGCACGAAATATTGCGAGATGGCCGGATCAAGAAGAGGCCCGCCTTCGCTCGCGCGGGTTTCTCCAGCGAGCTTCGGCCCGCCTTCGCTCGCGCGGGTTTCTCCAGCGAGCTTCGGCGAGGTCTCGCCGTAGCGGCCTTCGGCCGCGGAGGCGGACACCTGAGGCATCTTAGGCACTGCTGTCTGCGCAGGTGCGGGCCGTGAAGCCGTGAGCCTTCGTATCTCATCGCGGCCAAGAGGACCGCGCAGGTAGGAGAGCGTCCACCGCGTCTCGAAGAGGACCGGCTCCTTCTCGTGCACGTTGTGCAACATGAACACGCGCTTGCCCAGCGACGAGAGCAGCTGATCGATCCTGGCCCGATCGAAGCCCGTGCCCGCGGTTCCCGCGGCCCCCTCGAGGCCGTCCAGCACCCGCGCCTTGTCGCGATCGGTCTGCAGGCGGCCCAGCATCCAGGTGCCGGCGTTGGCGAGCGCCTTGTAGTCCAGGTCCACCGGATTCTGCGTCGCCACCGTCAGCCCAAGGCCGAACGCGCGCGCCTGTTTCAACAGCGTGAGCAGCGGCGCCTTCGACGGCGGGTTGGCCACCGGTGGCAGAAAGCCGAAGATCTCGTCGAAGTAGACGAGCGCCCGCAGGCTGGAAGTGCCGCGCTGGCTGCGCATCCACCCGACCAGCTCGTTGAGCAGCAGCGACACGAAGAACATCCGCTCCTGGTCGTCCAGGTGGGCAATGGAAATCACGCTCACGCGGGGGCGGCCGTTGGCGCCGTAGAGCAGCGCGTCGATGTCGAGCGGCTCGCCCTCGAGCCAGCTGCTGAAGCCGGGCGCGGCCAGCAACTGGTTGAGCTGCATGGCCAGCGCGAAGCGGTCCCTGGCGGGGTAGAACGACTCGAGGTCGAGCACGCCGACCCTGGTGATCGGCGGCGTTTGAACCTGGGCGATCAACGCCGGCAGATCCAGGCTGATGCCCGCCTTCCACGCCTCGGTGAAGAGCGTGGAGATCAGCACGTGTTCGCGGCTGCGGAGGGGCTCCGCATTCACGCCCGCCAGCGTCAGCACGCTGGTCGCCGCGGTCGCGACCCGGTCCGACAGCAACTCAGGGTCGTTCAGGATGGCCGGCTCCGGCGCCGAGAACGACTTGACGATGGAGATGGGCCGCCCGCTCGAGCTGCCGGGCGTGTAGAGCGCGAAGTCGGCCGCCGCCCGCAGCCGCTCGATGCGCGCGCCGGTCTGGCCCCAATCTTCGAGGCCCTTCGACCACCGCGCCGCTTCGGCCTCGCCAAACGCCTCCGTCGATTGCCCGGCCCGCCGCGCCTCGTCCGGATTTACCCACGGCATGAACTCCGCCGCCGACAACTCCGGAAAGGTCAGGAGCAGGTTGCCCAGGTCGCCCTTCGGATCGATCGCGATCACCGGCACGCCGTCGATCGCGGCTTCCTCGATCAGGTCGATGCCCAGCCCCGTCTTGCCACTGCCGGTCATGCCGACAATCACTCCGTGCGTCACCAGGTCGGACGAGTCGTACATCAGCGGGACGTCGCGACGGGCCTTGGTAACCGGATCGACCTCGCGGCCCAGGTAGAACAGCCCGAGCTTCTCGAAATCCGTCACTGGCGCACCGTCCCGTCCGCGCGATACAAGAACAGCATCCGGTTCCGGCCCTCGGCATCGGTGAACGAGTCGGCCTTCTCCGGCGTCCAGTCGCCCATCCCGAACGAGTGGGCGACGATGCGGGCGCCGGGCTTGAGTTGTTTGGTGAGGATGGGGCGGAGCTTGAGGTTCGACGCCGAGAGCAGGTAGAGGGTGACGACCGAGGCTTCCGAGACGTCGGTCTTCATGGCGTCTTGCAGCCTGAAGGTCACCAGATGCTCGACGCCGGAGGTTTTGGCGTTGGCATTGGCCTCGGCGATGCGCTGCGGGTCAATGTCTACCCCGACGCCGCGGGCGCCGTATTTCCTGGCGGCGGTAATCGGGATTCGGCCGTCGCCGCAGCCCAAGTCGTACACGACATCTCTCTTGGTCACGCCGGCCAGGGTCAGCATCCGGTCCACCACGTCCTGCGGAGTGGGGACGTAGGGGGCCAATTGGGGGGCGTCGGGCCGTTTGGCGACCGGCGCCTGACCGGCCAGGACCGTGGCGCCGGCCAGTGTCGCCATAAGGCTGAGCTGGAGGGCAAGTCGGAACATGAGGGTGAGCATATCAAGGTCGCCAAAAAACAGGGCAAAAGCGGTCTAACCGTGTGTCGAATCAGGGGTTACTCGGGGACGGACGGTTCGCACGAAATTCACGAGAATACGCCCTTTTTGGCCTATTTCCGTTGATTTAGACCCGTTTCTCGGCTATACTCTCTGAACCTGGTAGCGCACTCCACTCCTGCCATTACCACCATCTCGAAACGAGGGGCACGTGGGATTTAAGATCGGTGACAAGGTCATTTACCCGAATCATGGGCTCGGGGTTGTTGAGAAGGTCGAAGAGAAGACCATTCTCGGAACCACGTGTGGATTTTTTCACCTCCGCATTCTTTCTAACGAAACGACCGTGCTGGTTCCCGTCGCCAACGTTGACAACGTCGGGCTGCGCCGGGCCATTACCGACGAAGAGGTTGAACGCCTGTTCCAGTTGCTGGGTGACGGCAAGATCGACAACCACCAGAACTGGAAGGGGCGCTTCAAGGACAACTCCGACAAGATGCGCACCGGCTCCATTTACGACATGGCCGATGTGCTCAAGAGCCTGACGTTCCTGGCCAAGTCGAAGAGCCTCTCGTTCCGCGAAAAGC
>JBAZYO010000004.1:300000-448600 GCA_041659285.1 Vicinamibacterales bacterium
CACGTCCGCATCATCGGCGCCAGCGGCCTGGCGGCCGACGGCCACGGTCAGAAGGCCGCGGCGGACGCCCTGATTCATTTCCTGCCCAAGCCATATACCGCGGCCACGCTGCTCACCGCGATTCGCGCGGCGCTGGACGTATGAGCCTCCACCGGCGCCTCCTTTGTGCTCAGAACCCACCAAACGTGGAACCCAGGATCAGCACGAGCGCCAGGGCGACGAGCGGCCCGACCACCGACACCATGAAGATGTCGAGATACGACTCCTTGTGGCTCAGGCGGCAGATGCCGAGCAGCGTGATCACCGCGCCGTTGTGCGGCAGCGAGTCGAGGCCCCCGCACGCTATGGTCGCCACTCGATGCAGGAGCTCGGGACTGATGCCCGCCGCCGCGCCGGCCTCGGCGTAGGTCTTGCCAAGCATGCCGAGCGCCAGGCTCAGGCCTCCAGCGGCGGAGCCCGTAATGCCGGCCATGATGTTGACGGCCACCGCTTCCGAGATGAGCGGATTCGACGAGATGGCCATCACCGCTGTCTGGATCGCGGCGAACGCCGCGAGGGAGGCGATCACGGCGCCATAGCCGATTTCGGAAGCGGTATTGAAAATCGGCAGCAGCGAGCTCATCGTGCCCTGATTGATCGAGCTCTTCAGGTCGCTCCAGCGCGACCAGTGCAGGCCGATGGCCGTGACCACCGCGAGGCCGAGCGACGCGACCAGCGCCCAGATGCCGCGAACGTCGTTCACGCCAACCCGACCGAACTTGGGTTCGGCCAGATAGCCGAGGTCCATCGCCGGAATTACCCACCACGTCATGACCAGGTTGACGACGACCACGATCACCAGCGGAATGACCGCGACGACAATGCCCGGCTGGTGCGGGCTCGGCGAGGCGTCGAGATGATCGAACGGGTGCTCCCCGTACCCTTCGCCGGCGTGGGCGGCCCGGCGCGCGCGGCCATTGAGCCACATCGTCCCGAACACCAGCATCACGACACCGGCGATGCTGCCAAGCCCAGGCGCGGCGAAGCTGTCGGTGCCGAAGAACGGCATCGGGATCGCGTTCTGGAGCGACGGCGTACCGGGAATGCCACTGAGCGTGAACGTGGCGCCACCAAGCAGGATGGCGCCGGGAATGAAGCGCTTGGGTGTGTTGGCGGCCCGAAACAGCGCCACCGCCACCGGATAAGACGCAAAGACCACGACGAACACCGACACGCCGCCATAGGTCAGAACGCCGCAGGCCAGGACGATGGAGAGCAGTGCCTGCGAGGGGCCGAGCTTCGACATGATCGAGCGGGCGATGGTCGACGCCGACCCGGAGTCGCTCATTAACCGGCCGAAGATGGCGCCCAGCAGGAACAGCGGGAAGTACTTCGCCACGAAACCGCCAAGGCTAATCATGAAGACCTGCGTGTAGGTGGCCAACAGGCGCGGGTCGCCGCCCATCAGCGCTGCCAGCAGGGCGAGCAGCGGCGCCAGAACCAGCACATTGATCCCGCGGTAGGCCAGGTACATCAACAGCGTGAGCGAGAGGAGGATGCCGAGGACGCCAATCATGGCGGAGAGGATGTCGCGCCTGCCGGCGGAGCGCAAGGCCAATCGCTCACCGGAAGCTGCGGTCCATGAGAAGATCTGCTCATGACCGGCCTCGCCTGGCGAGCAACCCTCCTCGCCCTCGCACTCGGCACGTGGTCGGCATGTGGCGGCAACGTCGAGTCACCGGCGCCGGCTCCCGCGCCGGTGCCAGCACCGGCCGCACGCACCGAACCGGAACGCCGGCCAATCGACGAAGCCGCTCCGGAGCCGGCGCCGTCGGCGGCGGCGCTGCAGGCGATGGCGACGCCGGCCAAGGGCGACCTCGAGGCCATCGCCGCGCGCGGGCACCTCCGCATCCTGGTGACGCCCAGCCGGACGTACTATTCCACCGGCAACAACCTGCAGCGCGGCGCCACGTTCGACACCGGCGTGGCGTTCGCGCGCTTCCTCAACTCCAGGGCCGGGTCGGGACAGCCGCGTCTCGACGTGGTGTTCATTCCCACGCCGGAGGACGCGCTGGTCAAGGACCTGATCGCCGGCCGCGGCGACATCGCCGCCAACCTCCGGCTCACCTTCGAGCGCGACGACCAGGTCGCGTTTGCCACGCCGACCAGGACGGCGATCCGCGAACTGGTGGTGACCGGGGCGGGCCAGCCGCCGCTAATCAGCCTGGAAGACGTCGCCGGCCGATCGATTCACGTTCGCCGCGGCAGCGATCACCATGCCAGCCTGCTGCGGTTGAACGATCAACTGAAGAAGATCAGCCGCCCCCTTGCCAAGATCGTGATCGCCGACCAGTCGCTCACCGACGAGGACCTGCTGGACCGCGTCAATGAGGGCACGTTTCCCGCGACCTTGGCCGACGACTACGTGTTCGACGCGCGGCAGCGCGAGCTGACCGGCGTCGCCGCCAACAAGGACGTGGCGGTGAGCCAGGACGGCGTGATCGCCTGGGTCACGCGCAAGGAGTCGCCACAACTGCTGGCGGCGATCAACGCCTTCTTCGCCGCGCACAAGCCCAGGCCCTAGGCCATGCGCATCCTGGTTGCCGAAGACGACCGCGTGATCGCCGACTTCGTGGCCCAGGGGCTGCGCGAGGCGGGGTTCGCCGTGGACGTGGCGGCGACCGGTGCGGAGGGGCTCCAGAAGGCCCTGGCGGGCGGGTATGACGCCGCGGTCATCGACGTCATGCTGCCGGGGCTGGACGGCCTGGCGCTCATCGAGCAGCTTCGCGCCCGCCGGATCCAGACGCCCGTGCTGATCCTCAGCGCCCGGCACACCGTGGACGATCGCGTGAAGGGCCTGCAAGCCGGTGGCGACGACTACCTCACCAAGCCATTTGCGTTCGCGGAACTGCTGGCGCGGCTGCAGGCCCTGCTGCGCCGGGCCGGTGGCGCGCCGGAGCCCACCAGGCTGGCGCTGGGCGATCTCACCCTCGACCTGCTGTCGAGAAAAGTGGAACGCGCCGGACGGACGCTCGACCTGCGGCCCCGCGAGTTTGCGCTGCTCGAATACCTGATGCGCCATGCCGGCCGCGTGCTGTCGAAGACCATGATCCTGTCGCACGTGTGGGGCTACTCCTTCGATCCCGGGACGAACGTGGTGGACGTGCTGGTGTCGCGCCTGCGCGACAAGGTCGACGAGGGGTTCGGGTCGAAGCTCATTCACACGGTGCGCGGTGCCGGCTATGTCCTCAAGCTGGATTGATCGCATCAGCCAGGCGCTCGGCCTGCGCCTGGCGGCGTGGTACCTCGGCACCTTTCTCGCCAGCACCTTCGTGATTGTCGGGCTCACCTACGGGTTGCTGGCGTCGTCGCTCGAAACGCGTGACCACGACGTCATCCAATCCACGCTGAGGGAATACGCCACGCGCTACCAGGCCGGCGGCCTGGCCGCGCTGGCGAGGGCCATCGAAATCGAGCAGCGCTCCGGACTGCGCGAGCCGCTGTTCGTGCGCCTGGTCGGTCCGTTCCAGGACGTCCTGCTCTACTCGCTGCCGGAAACCTGGGGCGCCTTCGACCTCTCGGAATTGCCCGGCGGCCCGGACGACATCTGGGGCCAGGTCCGCGCCCGCGATCGCAACGCGGTGCTCGAGGTCGCCACGCTGCCGGTCGGCGGCGGCACCGTGCTGCAGGTCGGCAAGACCAGCGAGACCCGCGACCAGTTGCTCTCGAACTTCCGGCGCGTGCTGATGCTGGGCGCGACCGCCGCCCTGGCCATCGGCATCATCGGCGGCATCTTCCTCACCCGCTCCACGCTCAAGCCCCTTCGCGATCTGCGCGACGCCGTCCAGCGCATCCTGCGCACCGGCCAGACCGACGATCGCGTGCCGGTGTACGGCACCGACGATGCGGTGGATGAGTTGAGCGGGTTGTTCAACGCCATGCTCGCCCGCATCACGACGCTGATCCACGGCATGCGCAACGCCTTGGATCACGTGGCCCACGACCTGCGGACGCCGATGACGCGCCTGCGCGTCACCGCCGAATCGGCGCTGGCCACCGACGATCCGGCCAAGCATCGGGAGGCGCTCTCCGACTGCCTCGAAGAGTCGGAGCGCGTGTTGTCGATGCTGACCACGCTGATGGACATCTCCGAGGCCGAGACGGGGACGATGAAGCTGAACGTCTCGCAGGTGAACCTGGCGAAACTCGCGGCCGAAGTCATGGCGGTGTACGAGGACGCGGCGGAAGACGCCGGCGTCGCGCTCGCCGTGAGCGTTCCGGAAAGCCTGGTGGTGTCCGCCGATCGCGATCGCCTCCGCCAGGCGCTCGCCAACCTGGTAGACAACGCGATCAAGTACACGCCGTCAGGCGGGCAGGTCGACGTCGAGGCCCGCCACGGCGGCGGCGCCACGAGCATCAGCGTCCGCGACACCGGCGCCGGCATTCCCGAACACGAGATCCCCCGGATTTGGGACCGGCTCTACCGCGGCGATCAAAGCCGCACCACCCGCGGCCTCGGCCTGGGCCTGAGCCTGGTCCGCGCCTCCGTCGAGGCGCAGGGCGGCACGGTCACGGTCGCCAGCCAACCAGGCCGGGGCTCAACTTTCACCATCACGCTGCCCAACATTGCCGCTTTGTAATGTTCGTGCAAGGCTCCTGCAAGGCCCTCCGACGTCTGAGTAGATATGAGAACGAAAGAGGAGGGTTCAATGACCCGTTCATATCTGAGAGCTGGAGCCGTGGTATTGGCCTTGGGCGCGGCAAGTCTCGGGGCCTGGACCGGATTTCCGGCCAGTCCCGTCGCCGAGGCCGCCAATCCGGCGCCCGTGACCGCTGCCGCGAACGCCGGTCAAAGCCGCATCGCCACGCAGGGGTTCGCGGATGTCGTGGCGAAGGTGACCCCGGCGGTGGTGACCATTCGCACCGAGCGGAGCGCGTCGCCGCAGTTGACGCAGTTGCCGGAGGGCTTTCCGTTCGGCGAGATGTTCGGCCAGCGCGGACCGCGTGGCGGGCGCCAGGCTCCCGCGCCGCTGCAGCGCGGGTTGGGGTCGGGCGTGATCGTCAGCAACGACGGCTACATCCTCACCAACAACCACGTGGTCGAGAAGTCGGCCCGCATCCAGGTGGAACTGTCGGATCGGCGCGTGCTCGACGCGACGCTGATTGGCGCGGACGAGCCGAGCGACCTCGCGGTGATCAAGGTGGACGCGACCAGCCTGCCGGTAGTGGCGATCGGTGATTCATCGGCCATGCGCGTGGGCGACCTCGTGCTCGCGGTCGGCAACCCGCTCGGCGTCGGCCAGACCGTGACCATGGGCATTGTCAGCGCCAAGGGCCGGGCCACCGGCTTCGGCGACGGCAGCTACGAAGACTTCCTGCAGACCGACGCGGCCATCAACCAGGGCAACTCGGGTGGCGCGCTGGTGAACGGCGCCGGCGAACTGGTGGGC
Source organism: Vicinamibacterales bacterium (assembly GCA_041659285.1). NCBI lineage: Bacteria > Pseudomonadati > Acidobacteriota > Vicinamibacteria > Vicinamibacterales > Vicinamibacterales bacterium. The sequence goes on from JBAZYO010000004.1 coordinate 305,430, forward strand.
ATCAACTCGCAGATCCTCTCGCCGTCGGGCGGCAACATCGGCATCGGCTTCGCGGTGCCGTCGAACATGGCGAAGAACGTGATGGATCAACTCGTCAGCAACGGGCGCGTGCACCGCGGCCGGCTCGGCGTCACGGTGCAGGGTGTCACCGGTGACCTGGCGGCGGGCCTCGGCCTCGACAAGGCGGAGGGCGCGCTGGTCAGCGAGGTGACGCCGGGCGGCGCCGCCGCCAAGGCCGGGTTGAAGCGCGGCGACGTGATCCTGAGCTACCAGGGTCGCGCGGTGGTCGACACCAACGCGTTCCGCAACGAGATCGCCGGCACCAAGCCCGGCAGCCCGGTCACGCTGCAGGTGTTGCGTGAAGGCAAGTCGAGCGAGGTGAAGGCGACGCTCGAGGAGATGGCGGTGGCGACCGAGGCGGCCAACCGCTCCGAGCGCGGCGGCCGCGGCGGGTCCGGCAAGTTCGGCATGACCGTGGAACCGCTGACGCCGGAAATCGCCAACCGGCTGGAGCTCGACACCGACGTGCAGGGCGTCGTGGTCACGGACGTGGACCCCTCGGGCGCGGCGGCCTCCGCCGGCCTCCAGGAAGGCGACGTAATCCAGCAGATCAACGGGCGGTCGGTGCGCTCGGTCGAGCAGGTGCGGTCGGGACTGGACGCGGCGTCGGATAAGCCGGTGGTCCTGCTCGTCGCCCGTGGCGGCGCCTCGCTGTTCGTGCCGCTCCGCGCCCCGCGCGGCTAACGCGCTTGTCCACCGAAGCCCAGGCGAAGGTGGAGGTAACATGGTCGGATGCGCCTCGACAAGCGCCTCAAAGAGGCGCATCCAGACCTTTCGTGGCGTCAAGTCCGCGAAGCGATAGAAAAAGGGCAAGCGAGCGTCGCGGGCCGGGCCGAACGGGATCCCGGCTTCGACGTGTCGTCGGACGCCGACGTCGCGATCGACCGCAACCGTCCTGCCCAGTCGCGGGCGCGGGCCAACTTCGACATCCTGCATGAGGACGAGCACATCATCGTGCTCAACAAGCCGGCCGGACTGCTCTCCATTCCGTCCAGCCCGGACGCGGGGAGTTCCGAAGACACCGTGCTCAAGCGCGTGCGCGAGTACATGGCCTTCAAGCTCGGCCACAAGAGCTACGTCGGCATGCTGCATCGGCTCGATCGCGACACCTCGGGATCGCTGGCGGTGGCGCTCTCGAAAGAGGCGCATGCCGCGGGACGCGAGATGTTCAAGCGTCATCAGTTCGAGCGCCACTACCTGGCCATCGTGCAGGGCATCCCCAGTCCGCCGGAGGGAACGATCGAAGCGAAGATCTCCACCGGCTACCGCAGCGGCCGCCGCAAGCTCGTGGATGACGATGACGAGGGGCTGGAGGCGACGACCGACTATCGGGTGAAGGAACGGCTGAAGAACGCGGCGCTGCTCGAGTTGCGGCTGCACACCGGACGGCAGCATCAGATTCGCCTGCACCTGGAACAATTGGGCCATCCCCTGCTTGGAGAGCGCGTGTATACCGAAGGCGACGCGCGCCGGTCACGCGTGGGCGCCTCGAAGGTCGAAGCGAAGCGCAACATGCTGCACGCCTGGACGCTGGCGTTTCCGCATCCGATCACCGGCGCGCACATCGCGGTTGAAGCGCCGCTGCCCGCCGACTTCGAGGAGGCGCTGAAACGGCTCGGCTCGAAGGCCTAGGCGCCACCCCGGGTTACACTGCAAGGATGTTCGCGTCGCGTCCGGTCCTGACCACCCTGTTTCTGCTCGCCGTTGCCGCCGCCCACGCCCACGCCCAATCGGTGATTTCGTCACCAGATGGCCGCAAGCAGGTCATCGCGGTGCCGGCGTCCACTCCAGTCACCATCGACGGCACGCTGGATGACGAAGTGTGGACCCGCGCGGTGCCGGCCAGCGGCTTCATCCAGGCCGACCCACTCGAGGGGCGGCCGGCCAGCGAAGACACCGAAGTGCGCCTCGCCTACGACGCCGACTATCTCTACATCGGCGTGCTCTGCCGCGACGCCTCGCCGGCGGGGATCGTCGTCAACGAGATCCGCAAGGACTTCGGCGGCCGCGACCAGGACACCTTCGAGGTGATGCTCGACACCTTCGGCGACCACCGCAACGGGTTCGTCTTCTCGACCAACGCCAAGGGCGCCAAGTCCGATACGCAGATGGCCAACGAAGGCCGCGACATCAACACCAACTGGGACGCGGTGTGGTGGGTCCAGGCCCGCACCACCGACGCCGGGTGGACGGCGGAGTTCCGCATTCCGTTCAAGACCCTCCGCTTCGAGGCCGGCGACGGCCGCACCTGGGGCGTGAACTTCGCGCGGCGCGTGCGCCGCAAGAACGAAGTGAGCTACTGGTCGCCGGTGTCGCGCGCCTACAACATCTATCGCGCCTCGGCCGCCGGCACGCTCGCCGGGTTGCCGGCGCTGCGCCCCGGCCGCAACATCCGCCTCAAGCCGTTCCTGGTCGGCGGCGCGGTGCGCGCCGTGGGCGAGCCGGAATTCGGCGGCGACTTCAGCGGCGGCGTCGACTTCAAGGCCGGCCTCACCCCGTCGCTCACCCTCGATGCCACCATCAACCCCGACTTCGCCCAGGCCGAAGCCGACGAGCAGCAAGTCAACCTCACGCAGTTCAGCTTGTTCTTCCCGGAAAAGCGCGAGTTCTTTCTCGAGAACTCCGGCATCTTCTATTTCGGCGACATCCCGCGCAACAAACGGCAGGCCAGCCGCTTCAGCCCGCCGGAAGAAGACCTCCTGCTGTTCTTCAGCCGCCGCATTGGCCTGAGCGACGCCGGCGCGCAACAGCCGCTTTACGGCGGCGTCCGCCTCACCGGACGCGCCGGCGCCTTCGGCCTCGGCCTGATGACGATGCAGAGCGAGGAGGATGGCGGGCGGCCGGGAAACAACTACACGGTGGCGCGCGTGCGCCGCGACATCCTCAAGAGCTCCGACATCGGCGCCATCGTGCTCTCGCGCCAGCCGTCGGGCGACAGCCACGACTTCAACCGCGTGGCCGGCATCGACGCCAACTTCCGGTTCTTCAAGAACTTCAGCATCAACACCTTCGCGGCGCGGTCCGACACGCCGGGCGTCACCACCAACCAGAACTCGGCCAAGGCCGCCATCGGCTGGGAAGACAGCCAGAAGCGCATGGGCATGTCGATCATGACGATCGGCGAGGGCTTCAAGGACGACATCGGCTTCGTGCGCCGCACCGGCGTGACGCGGAGCTTCTTCGACATCGCCTTCCTGCCCCAGCCGGAATCGTTGCGCAAGCGCGGCATCCGCCAGTTGCAGCCGCACGCGCGCATGTCCACCTACTACGACCCGGACGGCGAGCTCGTCACCCGCAATGCGCATGCGGCGCTGCAGGTGACATGGAACACCGGCGCCTTCGCCGAGTACGCCATCGAGCCGCGTGTGGAAGTCATCCACAGACCGTTCGGCATTTATCCCGGCGTCGCGATTCCGGCGGGCCGCTACGACTGGACGCAACACCTGTTCGTCTTCGAAGGCGACCACAGCCGCGCCCTCTCCGGCTCGGGCCGGCTCACCATCGGCAACTTCTGGAGCGGCCGCCAGCGGACCGCGCAGATCAGCCTGCTCTATCGCCCGACCTACCGGATCGTGTTCGACCTCGGCATGCAAATCAGCGACATCGCGCTCGACCTTCCCAAGGCCGACTTCACGACGACGCTGGCCAATTTGCGGGTGGGGTACTCCTTCACCTCGAGCATGTTCCTCGACACGCTGGTGCAATACCGGAACGACGTGAAGCAGTTTTCCGCCAACGTCCGCTTTAACCTGATCCATCGGCCGTTGAGCGACTTCTTCATCGTTTACAACGAGTCGCAGTTCACCGACACGACGCAGACCGCCGGGCGCGGAGTGGTGGTGAAATACACGCAGATGTTTGCTTTTTGATTCTTGACGGGGCGGCACCACTTGTCGGGGCGGAACGTCTTGACGGGGCGGCAATGCTTGACGGGGCCGGAGAATCAGCAACATGATGCCCGCTATGAAACCGTTCTCAATCGCCCTACTGCTCGCCATTGGTCTCGCCGGCGCCTGCGCGCCGGCGCCGGCGCCGCCGCTGGCGCCGTTTTCGGTCGTTGAAGCCACCATCCCCGAGATGCAGAAGGCCATGCAGGATGGCCGCGTCACGTCCCGCCAGATTGTCGAGCAGTACCTGCAGCGGATCGGGCTCTACGAGGACCGGCTGAACGCGGTGATGACGGTTAATCCCAAGGCGCTCGAAGAAGCCGATCGCCTGGACCAGGAACGCAAGGCCGGCAAGGTCCGCGGCCCGCTGCACGGCGTCCCCATCGCGCTCAAGGACAACATTCACACCACCGACATTCCGACCACCGGCGGCGCCATCGCGTTTGAGGGGCTGCTGCCGCCGTACGAGGCGACCCTGACCAGGAACCTGCGCGACGCGGGTGCGGTGATCATCGCGAAGACGGTGATGACCGAGCTGGCCAACTGGGTGGCCAACGGCATGCCCGGCAACTACAGCGCGCTCGGCGGCTACGGCATCAACCCGTACGACCCGCGCCGCGATCCGCGCCCGGCGACGGCCGATGGCCGGCCGGTGCTGAACACCGGCGGATCCAGCTCGGGCATCGGCACGACCGCCAATTTCTGGGCCGCCAACGTCGGTACCGAGACATCGGGATCGATCCTGAGTCCCGCGAACCAGAACATGCTCGCCGCCATCAAGCCCACCGTCGGCCGCATCAGCCGCTACGGCGTGATCCCGATCACCGCCGACCAGGACACGGCCGGCCCGATGGCGCGCACGGTCACTGACGCGGCGGTCCTGTTCGGCGTGCTCGAGAGCGGCGCGCCGGATCCGAACGACGCCGCGACCAAGACGTGCCAGCCGCCGCCCAACCGCGACTACACGTTCTTCCTCAGGCGAGAGGGCCTGAAGGGCGCGCGCATTGGCATTCCGCGCGCCAACTACTACGACAAGATCACCTTGCCGGGCGAGAAGGAGCCGCGAGGCGGCATCACCGAGGCGCAGGCCAAGTCGATGGCCGATGCGATCGAGGTCTTGAAGCAGGCAGGCGCCACGGTGGTGGACGCCGACATCCCGAGCGTGATCGATCCGGATCCGAAGAACAACCTCCTGCTGTGGGGTACGTGCTCGGGTCCCGCCGATGTGCGCGGGAAGGATCAGAACTGCTCCTACGCGCTCAAGTACGGCATGAAGCGCGACTTCAACGCCTGGCTGGCGTCGCTGGGCGCCGCGGCGCCGGTGAAGACCCTGGCCGAGCTGCGCGCCTTTAACCTGGCACACGGATCGCGGAACGCGATCAAGTACGCCCAGGCGCAGCTCGACGTCTCGGACCAGATGGACGTCGAGCGCGACCGCGCCAGGTGGCAGGCGGACCGCGCGAAGGACATTCGCCTCGGCGCCACGCACGGCATCGACGAAGTGTTGAAGGCGAACAAGCTCGACGCGCTGCTGTTCCCCGGCGCGAGCGGCGCCGGCATTGCGGCGAAGCCCGGCTACCCGACGGTGATCGTGCCGTTCGGCCTGGTGGTGCCCGTGCCGCCCCCCAACGCGCCGTTCCCGGACGGCTTCAAGCCGGCGCCGGCGCCCTACGGCGTCAGCTTCACCGGCACGGCGTGCAGCGAGCCGCGCTTGATCGAGCTGGCCTACGCCTTCGAGCAGGCCACGATGAAGCGCGTGCCGCCGGCGAGCGCCCCGTAAAGGCCCATCATGTTTGAACCGGACGAACAGCCGCTCGAGCGCACCCCTTCCGCGGGATTCGGCAGCGGCTCGTCCGGGGGCGGGCCGTCGCTCGGCCCGATTGCGATTGGCGGCATCGTCATCGCCGCGCTGCTGGGCGTGGGAGCGTGGTGGATGTCGCGGCAGCCCGCCGCCACCAACGCCTCACCGGCCGCGGTCACCTCGACCGAGGCGCCAATCACTCCTCCGGCGCCGCCGGCCGTCGTCTTGCCGCCGCTCGACGGCATGGACGCCTTCCTCCGTCCGCTGCTGAGCTCGCTCTCGAACCGGCCGGAGTTGGCGCGGTGGCTCGCCACCGACGACCTCGTGCGGCAACTGGCGGCCGCCATCGATCAGGCTTCACAGGGCGACAACCCGGCCGGCGGCTTCAAGGAGCTGGCGCCCAGGTCGGGACTGGCCGTGGCGCGGCGCAACAACCGCCGGATCATCGACCCGGCCAGCTACCGGCGCTACGACGGCCTGGTCACCACCGTCACCTCGCTCGATGCCTCGGCCGTCGCGCGCATCTACAAGACCATCCGCCCACGCCTCAACGAGGCGTACCAGAACATGGGCCACCCAGGCGGCGACGTGGACGCCGCGGTGCAGCAGGCGCTCGACATCCTGCTGAACACGCCGGTGGTGAAGGGGCCGGTGGCGCTGGTGGAAGGCGCCGGCGCGCGGTGGGCGTACGAGGACCCGAAGCTCGAGGCGCTCACGCCCACCCAGAAGCAGCTGGTGCGAATGGGGCCCGCGCACACCGACGCCCTGCTGGTCTGGCTGCGCGCACTTCAAGCCGGAATTGAATAATCCCTTGGCACCTTAGGCACCTTAGGCACCCTGGTTCTAGTGCGTCATCGCGTAGACGAGCACGTTGATTCCGAACGCGTAGCCCTTGGTGGACATCTCGTAGAAGTACTGCGGGTTCGACGCTTCTTCTTCCCATGAATCGCCAATGTCGGTGTTGTGCGTCATCAGCACCATGATGCGGCCGTGCGCGTCGGTGATGGCGCGCGCGTGCGGCATGGCGCTGTCCGCTCCGCGCTCCGAGGTCCCGCCGCCGCTGTTGAACCAGTGGCCGATCGACGCGATCTGCGGGACGCCGCTCATGATGAACTGCGACCGGAACAGCGGATGGTCCGGCGGCAGATCGGTGATCGGATACTGCGCGCGCGGGAACGCCTTGCCCAGTTGCTCGGCCCACACCTCCCAGGCGTACTCGCCCCAGAAGTCGTCGGCCCACAGGAAGCCGCCCTTGAGCACGTAGGTGTGCAGCGCGGCCGCCTCGGCTTCATCCAGGTAGGCGGCGCCGACCTCGGTCATCATCACGAACGGGCACTGGAACAGCGCTTCGTCGGTCAGCCGCACGACGACGTGGTGGGGTTCTTCGGGAGCGGTGAAGCTGACGTGCGTCTTGGTGAGCTCCGAGAGGCGGATCGACATGTTGATGTCGGCCCTCGGGTAATCAACCGCCCAGTTGGCGCCGTCGCCGGCCCGGTTCTGCCGGAAGGCGACGCGGCAGAATTGAAACCCGCCGTCGAAATCGGCGGGCGTGGCGAACTCGAGGGTGAAGCCGCGCCCGCCACGGCCGCCGCCGCGACGCTGCGCCTCACCGATGCCGGCCATGGTGATGGCCACGATCAGGACGAGCGCGAGCTTCTTCACGAACCGTCAGACCGGCACTTGCAGTGACGGCATGGGCTTGCCGGCGAACAGCTTCGCCAGGGGCCTGGCGATGAGACGGGTCATGCGATGCGCCTGGTTGGAGCGGGCGCTGTCGGTGGAGATGCCGGTGTTGGCGTACATCTGCCGGTACAGCTTGGAGATCATCACGAACGCCAGCCGCGACTTGAGCGACTTGACGCACTTGGCGCGCTCCCACACCAGCGGCAGGCGGTAGAACTCGTCCCACACGCCCTGCGTCCGCCGGCGAATCTCTTCCGGCGGCATCAGCGGATGCGGCGTGTAGACCTTCGGGCGCAGGTGTTTCGGGATCAGCCAGTGCCGCGTGACCGGCACGCCGTCGATGCGCTGCACACTGTCGGCGACCGACTCCTCCCACTTCTGGAAGTCGAGCGTGCCCGGGAACGGCGTCAGCATCACGAACTGCGCCAGGGTCACGTTGGCCTGCTGCGCCAGCGCCGCGGTGGCGTCGAAGGTGGCAGGCTTGTCGCTGGGCAGGCCGAAGATGAACGACCCCAGCACGTGCACGCCGCGCTTCTTGAACTCCTGGAGGCGCTCGGCGAGCGCGTCGCCGGCGAGGTTGAAGTCCTTGTAGATGTCCTTGAGGCCCTCGGGCGTGACCGACTCGACGCCGACCAGCGCGCCGCGAATGCGCGCTTTCGCCATCGCATCCAGGTAGTCCGGGTCTTCCGCCGCTTCCATCGTGATCTGGGTGAAGAAGTTCATGTCGGACGGCAGCTTCGACAACTGCTCCATCAGCTCGAAGCGCTCGTCGCGAATCGCCTTCAGCCGGTGGTAGGTGCTCTTGTCCTGCCGGCGATCGGCCATCCGCAAGTCGTCGAGGGTGACCGGGTAGAAGTTGTCGTCGGCCAGCGCCACGAAGCGGAAGCCCAGCCGGCGCAGTTGCACCAGCTCCTCGATGATGGCGTCGGAGGCGCGCACGCGCGGCTTCTGGCCGTCGGTGCGCCACACCGAGCAGAACGAGCAGTGCTTCGGGCAGCCACGTACGGTCTGCACCGACGCGATCATGTACTTATCGCGCGGCAGCAGGTCCCAGCGCGCCGAGAGCATCGTGCCGCCCTCGATCTTGCCGCCCTCGTAGACGCGCTGCGGCGTGCCCGCCTGGCAATCCGTGATGACCTGCGGCCACATGCGATCGCCGTCGCCCTTGACCACCGCGTGGGCGCCGCCGTGCACGAACGGCTCGTCGGGAAACAGCGTGGAGTGAATGCCGCCGTAGACGACATACGCGCCCCGCGCCCGGGCCGCCCGGCCCACCTCGTAGCCGCGCAGGGCGTTCAGGGTGTGGATGCCGATGCCGACGACGTCGCCGCTCGACACCGAGGCCAGATCGAGTTGCTCGAGGGTCTCGTCCACGACCTGGGGATCACCGCATTCGGCCGGTGTGGCGGCCGCCAGGACATAGAGCCAGCGCGGGGTGATGACAGCGGCGCCAAACGAGACGTCGCTTGGGTTGATGAGATGGATGCGCATCGATGTGACTCGGGGAATCCGTCCGCTACGCTGACTTTGGCGGAGAACCGCCATCGCTGTCAATTCGGCCAGCCAATTGCATATAGCTCTGGCATGGGCGCCAGATTGAGCCTCCCGAGACTCGTACTTCCCGTCGTGCTTCTCCTTCTGGCCCCGTGGCCGGCCGCCGCCCAGAGCCGCCCGCCCGTCGGGGTCGCCTTCGGGGGCGGCAGCGCCCATGGGCTTGCACACGTGGGCGTCATCCGGTGGCTCGAGGAGCACCACATCCCGATCGACCTTGCCGCCGGCACCAGCATGGGGGCGCTCGCCGCGGGATTTTTCGCCACCGGGATGCCGGCCGCCGAGCTCCAAACCTTGCTCCACGACATGGATTGGAACACCGTCTTCGCGGCGTCCACCTTCCAGTTCAAGAACGTCCGCCGGAAATCCGATGCCCGTTCATTTCCATCCCGCATGGCTTTCGGGTTGAAGGGCGGTCTGAGCGCGCCGACCTCACCGAATACCGGTCAACAGATCGATCTCCTGCTCAACCGGATCGCCGCGCCGTACTACGCCGTGGCGTCCTTTGACGACCTGCCGACGCCGCTCCGCGTGGTGGCCGTGGACCTTCTGACGGCGAAGCCGGTCGTGCTGGACCGCGGTTCGCTCGCCCTGTCGATGCGGGCCTCGATGTCGTTCCCCGGCATCTTTCCTCCGGTGCAGATGGACGGCCGCGTGCTGGTGGACGGCGGCGTCATGAACAACCTGCCCGCCGACATCGTCCGCGACATGGGCGCGGCCCACGTCATTGCGGTGAACGTCAACGACCTGGCGGACCGCCAGACGGTGAACTATTCCGTGTTCGGGTTGATGGGCGCCGCGCTCGACGCGATGATGCGATCGAATACGCGGACGACGATGGCGGCGGCCGACGTCATCATCAACGTGCCCATCGCCGGTTTCTCGTCGACCGACTTCAGCAGGAGCGATGCGCTCATCGAGGAGGGCTACCAGGCCGCCGAGGCCATGCGGGAGCAGTTGCTGCCCTTGGCCGTGAGCGAGGCCGAGTGGGCGCGCTGGGTCGAGCATCGGCGGGTCGCGCGCAAATCAGCGGACCTGACGCCCGCATCAGTCGAGGTGCGCGGCCTGGCCGCCGCGGACTCACTCCGCCTGGAACGCCTGCTTGCGCACCACGTCGGCAGCCCGCTCGATCCCGCCGCAATCGAGCGCGACCTGGGCCAACTGTCGGCGCTGGACCGCTACGAACTGATCTCGTGGCATCTCATCAAGACCGCAAGCGGAGCGCCCGGCCTCGAAGTCCTGACCACCGCCAAGCCGTACTCACCTCCCTTCCTGATGTTCGGACTGAACGTCGAGAACACGACGTCCGATCAATTCCGCGTCGGCGTGACGAGCCGCTTCCTGACGTTTGACGCGGTCGGTTCAGGGTCGGAATTGCGTCTCGACGCCACCGTGGGCTCCGACCCCGGCGCCGCCGCCTCGCTGTACGTTCCGTTTGCAGGCGCCGTCTTCATCACGCCTTACGGCAGCCTGACGAAGCGCACGTTCAGCGTCGTCGATAGCGGCGCGGACATCGCGCAGTATGGACAAACCGAATGGGAAACCGGCGTCGACCTCGGCGTCAACCTCGGCCGCAACAGCGACCTGCGGGTCGGCGCGTCGCTCGGACACCTCGCGGCCCGCGTGCACATCGGCAACCCGGGCTTGCCGGAATTCCGCGGACGACGGACGGTAGCGTACGCCAGCTGGCGGCTGGATACCCAGGATCGAGCGGTCGTGCCGACACAGGGCCTGCTCGCCCGGGCCGCATACCGCCACTTCATCGCCGGCGCCGGCGTGACGGAGCCTGACGCGGGCGAGCGCTCCAGCACGGGCACCGGCCAGTTGAGTGCGGAGGCCAACCAGTTCTGGACCTTCAACGACCACCACCGATTGTTCGTGCTGGCCGGCGGAGGCACCTCGGTGCGCCACCACCCATTGATCGTCGATCGGTTCGAGCTGGGCTCGCCGATGCACCTCGGCGCCTACAGCGCGGGCGAGCTGGCCGGAGACCATTACCTCATTGCCACGGCAGGCTACCTGCGGGAGCTGACGCGGCTGCCGGAGTTCCTGGGCGGGCCCATGTATGCCGGCGCGTGGCTGGAGGCCGGCGACGCGTTCGCCGATCGCCAGAAGCTGTCATGGCGAACCAACGCCACCACCGGTTTCATCATGGATACCTTTGCCGGCCCGTTGCTGCTGGCCGCCAGTTACGGGTCGGGCACCCGCTGGCGAGCCTACGTCTCAATCGGGCGGATGTTCAGGTAAATTAGGTGGATGCAACGAATCCTGTTCGGCCTGTTCACCGTTGGCTTGCTGACCGCTTCGCTCCAGGGGCAGCAGCCTGCCGCACCGGCCGCCGCGCCGGATCCGATCCGGACGCTGGTCGGCCGGCTTGATCTCGAGAAGTACAAGGCCACCGTCAAGGGCCTCACGCAGTTTGGCGATCGGCGCCAGGGCACCGAGCGCAACCGCAAGGCGGTGGACTGGATCGAGGCGCAGCTCAAGAGCTACGGCTGCACCAACACCGAGCGGATCAAGTACACCTTCACGACGCCGCCGCGGAACCCGAACGCCGGGGCACAGCAACGCCCGGCGCCGGACCCCAACGCGATCCCCACCGCGCAGGGCGGCGGACGGCCGCGCGGCGGGCGCGCGCGCACCGGCGTCAACAACGATCCCATGAAGCAGCCCGACGAAAAGCTCCGCGCGCTCAACACCGAGCCCGCCACCGACGGCCCGCGCGAACAGGTCTACTGCACCAAGATCGGCGCCACGCGGCCGGACGAGATGTACATCATCGGCGCGCACATGGACGGCCACGGCTGGGGCGAGGCGGCCAACGACAACGGCTCGGGCACCGCACTGGTGATGGAGCTGGCGCGCGTCTTCAGCTCACCCGACGTCGTCACCGATCGATCGATCCGCTTCGCGTTGTGGAACAACGAAGAGACCGGGCTCAATGGCGCCCGCGCCTACGCCGAGCAGCGCGCCGCGCTGCAGGGCAAGGAGGATCCGCCGGGGTCGGGCCGCTATCCCGAGCCGAAGTGGATCGGGATGATCCAGCACGACATGATGATGTTCGACCACGGCATGCCGCGCGCCGACGGCACGCTCAGCCCCGAGCAGCGGCCGGAGGCCGACGTCAACATCGAGTTCCAGGTCAGCTCGAAGTTCGTCGCCGGCGCGAAGGAGCTGGCGTGGGCGCTGCATGCGGCGAACGAGAAGTACGCCACCGACTACCCGTCCAACGTCGGCTCGCGCATGACCAACACCGACTCCACGGCGTTCATGGACCTGGTGCCGTCGATCAGCCTGCGCGAGAACGAGCGCGGCATCCACACCGGCAACGGCTGGAACCCGCACTGGCACCAGCCGACCGACGTCTTCGCGACCTATTCGGACAAGGATTTTCGTCTGGGATTGAACGCGGCGCAGACCACGCTGTCGGGTGTCGCGCAGTTGACGAATGCGCGATTGAAATAATCCGGATGTAGCATCCGCCTTTAGGCGGATTGTCCGGCTAAAGCCGGACGCCACATTGCGACATTGATGTAGCGTCCGCCTTTAGGCGGACCAAAAAACGAAAGGCCGGGGGTTAGCCCCGGCCTTCGTCGTTGTCGGAAGTGTCTGAGTCCTCGGTTGGCTCGTCAACCAAGTCATCGAGCCATGGATTGGGCTGCGGACCGGGGACGATGCCCGCGATGTCCGGATCCACTCCACTGGGGTCGTTCGGGCCAACCTGACTGCGCCGCTGCTTGGTTTCCTCGCGGCGAACCACTTTCTGCTTCTGCTTCTCGACGCGCGCACGTTCGCGTTCGCGTTTGCCTCGGCCGAGGGGTCCTCGTGTAGCCATTTAGCGTCAGACCTGCCAGCTTACCAGCGGGGCTCTCGCCGTCCGCCGCCACCGCCGCCGCCGCCGCGGTTGCCACCGAAGCCACCACCGCCGCCACGGTTGCCGCCGCCGCCAGCGCCACCGAAGCCACCACCGCCGCGGGCTTCCTTGGGACGCGCTTCGTTCACAGTGAGTGTCCGTCCGCCCAGCTGCGATTCATGCAGCTCGGTGATGGCCTTCTGCGCGCCCTCGTCCGTGGCCATTTCCACGAAGCCGAAACCACGGGCACGTCCGGTGGCCATGTCGCGCATCACCGTGACCGATTCCACGGGGCCGACTTTTTCGAACAACTCCTGAAGATCCTGCTCCGCCGCGGTGTAGGGAAGATTCCCCACGTACAACTTCCGACCCATCGTCTTCTCCTCGTCTCGCTACGCGAGAACGCTTGCCACAGCCCTTTCGGACTGCCGGCCGCTGGCAGTGACCCGCGGTCCAAAACTGACCCGTCGGGGCGGCACGTTACTGAAGGCTGTCGTCAAACCGAGACAAGTGAAGACAGAACCCAATCGGCCCTGAAACACGGAAGGCCGCCCTGGGCGGCCCTCCCCTACAGCACCCTTGAGTCTACCAGAAATCGGCCGGCGGCCGGACCGGCCGGACCCTCGGTCTGCACTAACGGTTGGGCTGGAACGAATGCCTTCGCGGATAATGAACGCCGCAGTGTTTTGGCAAACCACACTCCAGGCCGCGGCGCTCTTCGCCTCCACCGGGCTGTCGATTTCGGCCGTCGTCATGACGCGCACCCGGCGCGGCGTCCACGGCAGCGCGGCGTTCAGCTGGTTGATGATTGCGATCGCGCTATGGAGCTTCACGAGCGCGATGCACACGCTCGTGGACGACACCGGGGTGCGCATCCTGATTGCCAAGGTCCAATACCTCGGCGTTGCCCCGATCGGCGCACTGTGGCTGCTCTTCACCAGCCACTATAGCCGGGCGTCGTGGCCGGACAACCGGGTGTTGCGCGCGGCGATCTGGATCGTCCCCGCGATCACTTTGGTGCTCGCTGCCACCAACGAATATCACCACGTGTACTGGGCCGCCATCACGGAGGTGGCCACGCCGCTCGGCACCCGCCTCGTCTACACCGGCGGGCCGTGGTACTGGGCGCACGTCGCCTATAGCTACCTGCTCATGGCTTTCGGCACGCTGATCCTGGCGCGCGGCCTGCGGCGGTTCCCGCCGCCGTACCGGCGGCAGACGGTGCTGATGATCACCGGCGCGCTGGTGCCGTGGCTCAGCAACCTCCTCTACCTCGCGCGCGTCCTCCCGGCCGCCGGGCCCGACCTCACGCCCATCGCCTTCACGGTGTCGGGCGCCTGCTTCAGCTGGGGCCTCTACCGCTACCGCCTGTTCGGGCTCGTGCCGGTGGCGCGCGACATGGTGGTCGACAGCATGGACGACGGCGTGCTGGTGCTCGACGCGCAGCGCCGCATCGTGGACATCAACGCCGCGGCCGAGCGCTACACCGGTTGCACGCTGTCCAGCCTGGGCCGTCCCGTGGACGAAGTGGTGTCGTGGTGGAACGCGGCGGTGGCCGACGACGGCCCGCTCACCGGCGGACAGCCCGCCATCGTCAAGGTCGAGCCTGGCCCGCGCTACTTCGAGGTGACGGTGACGCCGGTGCGCGACGCCAAGCGCCACTTCACCGGCTGGCTGGTGGTCGTGCACGACATCTCGAGCCGCCGCCGCACCGAGGCCGAGCGCTACGCGTTCGATCGCCGCCTGCAGGAACAGCAGAAATCCGAGAGCCTGATGGTGCTGGCCGGCGGCGTCGCGCACGACTTCAACAACCTGCTCACCGGCATCCTCGGCAACGCCGAATTGCTGGCCATGCAGGCGCCGCACGATTCGAGCCAGCAGCGCGCCGCCGAGGCCATCCTGATCGGCGCGCAGCGCGCCGCCGACCTGGTGTCGAAGATGCTGGCCTACGCCGGCGGCGGCCGGGTCGTGGCCGAACGCGTCGACCTCGATGCGCTGGTCCGTGAAATGGTGGACCTGCTCGTCGCCTCGGTGGCCCGCGACTGCACGCTGACCTACCAGAGCCCGGGGCCGCTGCCGCTGGTCGAGACCGACCCCACGCACATCCGGCAGGTCGTGCTCAACCTCATTGTCAATGCCACCGAAGCCGTGGACGAGCACGGCGTGGTCACGGTGGCAACCGGCGAGGAGATGCTCGACCGCGCCATGCTGAAGAACATGACGTTCGGCAACGACGTCACGCCCGGACGCTACGTGTTCATCGACGTGGTGGACAACGGCGTCGGCATGAGCGAGCACACGCTGGCGCGCATGTTCGATCCGTTCTATTCCACCAAGGACCAGGGCCGCGGCCTGGGGATGGCGGCCGTCCGCGGCATCGTGCGCAGCCACCAGGCCGCGCTCCGCGTCACCACCGCCGAAGGTCAGGGCACGCGCTTCCGGGTCTGGTTCCCGCTCGTCCCGTCCAGCCATTCGACCAGGGTGGCGAACGAATCGACGCGCGGGCAGTCAACCATCCCGTAAAGTCCCGCCACGTCGAACAACACCGCCTCGCGCAGGCCGGCGCGGCGGGCGCCCACTACGTCCACGTGATACAGGTCGCCGACGTGAATGGTGCGCTCGGCGCTCGCCCGCGCCTGCTCGAGGGCGATCTGGAACAACCGCGGGTCCGGCTTCTCGACGCCCCACTCGTGTGAGTCCAGCACGTGATCGAACCAGCGCGTGAGATCCAGGCGATCGAACAGGTGCTTGAGGCGGCCGTTGGCGTTCGACACCACCACCAGCCGCAGCCCGCGCGCCCGCAGCGCCGCCAGCGCCGGCACCACGTCCGGCTCGACGTGTTCCCACAGATTCTCGACCTTGTGATACTCGCGCAGCTCGGCGAGCGCGGCGTCGGTGCCGGCGTTCTGTTCGACGCCGGCATGCCGCAGCACGAGGTTGAAATAGAGCCACCCTCGCGACCGGTCGTCGGTGGCGCCAATCACCGAGGCCTGATCCAGTTCGTGGGTCGCGCGCTGCTCGGCCGTGGCGAGCGCCGCCGCCGTCACGGTGGCGCCGTGACGGACCAGCGCGCCGGCCACGCGCGGCCACGAGGGATGACAGAGGACGCCGCCGGCGTCAAGGAACACGGTGTCGATGGACATCAGCTGCGATCTTAGCGGATATAATCGCGACAGCATGCCGGACGCGGTCCGCCGCCAACGCTGACACAGGTGATGTTCACTCGCGCTCTTGTTCTTCTCGCCATCCTGGCCTTTCCAACCTCAGCGTTCGCCCTCAAGGGCCGCGTCGTCGATCAACAGGGCCAGCCGGTGGCCAACGCCACGGTGTCGATCCTGGGCCGTCCCGGCGAGGCCATCACCGACGCCGACGGCCGCTTCGAGTGGCAGCCCGATCCGCCGACGCCGTTTGAAGTGCTGATCATCGACAAGGCCGGCAACTACGCGCGGCCGGTGATGATCGAGCGGCTCGAGGCCGGACAGGAACTCACGGTCACGATCCAACCGCTGCTGAGCGAGTCGGTGACGGTGTCCGGATCGGCGCCGAGCATCGAGGCCACCCCCGGTGCGGCGACCACGAGCATCAGCGGGCGCGATGTGACGGCGCGCCAGCCCACCAACCTGATGCAGGCGATCGAGAACGTCGCCGGCGTCAACCAGGTCTCTGAAGGCCAGGCCGCCGTCCCGGCGATTCGCGGACTGGCGCGCGGCCGCACGCTGATCCTGATCGACGGCGCCCGCGTCAGCTCGGAGCGCCGCGTCGGCGCCGGCGCGACGTTCCTGGATCCCTCGCTGATCGAAGGCGTGGATGTGGCGCGCGGACCCGGGTCGGTGGCGTACGGGTCCGACGCGTTCGGCGGCGTGATCTCGGTGCGCACGCGACGCGTCGCGCCCGGCTCGCCGTGGGCCGCGCAGTTCTCGGGGACCCTCGGCGCCGGCGTGCCTGAGCGCCGCGGCTCGGTCGAGATTTCCAAGGGCCTGGCCGAGGGCGGGTTGCTGATTGCGGCGCACTCGCGGCAGGCCGACGATTGGCACGGTCCGGCGGCGACGGTCTTCAACTCCGGATTCGCGGACCACGGCGTCATGGTCCGCGCCGAGCACAAGGCCGGCGCCGGCGTCTTCAGCGCCGGCTGGCAAAGCGACTTCGGCCGCGACATCGAGCGCCCGCGCAACAACTCCCGGACCGTGCGCTTCTTCTATCCGACCGAAGACTCGCATCGCTTCACGACCGGCTACGAAGCGCGCGAGGCCGCCGGCTTCCAGCGGCTCGGCGTCACCGGCTTCATGGGCAGCTACGCGCAGGTCACCGACCAGGACCGGTTCGCGACCGCCACGAACGGTCGCGTCATCGAGCGGGCCGAGGTGTCGGCCAAGGATTTCCAGGTGCGCGGGTTTGGCGAACGCCTGATTGGCAAGTCGCGCCTCGAGGTGGGCCTTGATGTGAACGGCCGCGTCGGCCTGCACGCGGTCGATGACCTGATCACCCATGACCTGGCGGGAACCGTCGTCAGCACGCGTCCCAACGTCTCGGTGGATTCCGCCGGCCGCACCGACACCGGCGCGTATGTGTCGATCGACTCGGCCGTGGCGGCCAGGCTGGTGCTGGGCGCCGGCGCTCGCGCCGACTACGTCACCACCCGGAATGAAGGCGGCTACTTCGGCGATCGGTCCACCGGGAACGGCGCCTTCTCGGGTTTCGCCTCGGCCACCCTCGGCAGCTTCAAGGGCTTCAGCCTGACCGGCCAGATCGCGCGGGGCTTCCGCGATCCGGTGCTGTCGGATCGCTACTATCGCGGACCGACGGGACGCGGCTTCATCACCGGCAATCCCGACCTCGACCCGGAGACGAGCATCCAGGGCGACGTCGCGCTGCGCTACCTGGCGCCGCGCTTCCGAGTGGCCGCCTTCTACTACGAGTACCGCATCCACGACCTGATTGAGCGCTACTCGACGGCCACCGATTTCTTCTTCTTCCGCAACCGCGGCACGGCGCGCATTCGCGGCTTCGAGATCGAAGGCCAGGCCGACCTCGGCGCCGGCGTGACACTGGAGCTGGCGACACAGGTGGCCGAAGGCCGCGCGCTCGACGACCACGCCTACCTCGATGACATCTCGCCGGTGAACCTGTCGGCTGTGCTGCGCAAGCAGTTCGGCGAGCGGGGGTTTGGCCAGGTGCGGGCGGCTTACTTCTCGGACGATGATCACTTTGGACCGACGGAGAGGGCGGTGCCCGGCTACACGCTGATCGACGCCGCCGGCGGCGTGAAAGTGGCGAAGCCGCTCGAGTTGCGCATCCAGGCGCGCAACCTCCTCAACCAGGAGTATTACGCGAGCCAGGACGTGCGCACGGTGTTCGCGCCCGGCCGCTCGGCGTCGCTGGTCGCCACGGTGAAGTTCTGAGCTCAAGGTCCGGCTAAAGCCGGACACTACATCAATGTGGCTGGTATTCTGATGTAGCCTCCGGCTTTAGCCGGAGCCCTTCGATAATCACGGGTGCGTGATCAGCGGCGTCGAGCTCACTCACAAATCACCAGACCAGATCACCAAATCACCAAATCACCAGACCAGATCACCAGATCACGAGGTCACCAGATCACGAGATTCCCAAAGTCCGTTGCCAGTCGCGGCTGTTCGCGATCGGCACCCGGCTCCGGATCGACGCCGCGTAGCGGACCGTTGATTCGTACAGGCTCCAGACCTGCTGCTGCGCGTCGGACGACAGCAGCGGCGATTTCAGCGCCGTGTTCCACGGCGGGCCTTGCCGCGCCCCCTTCGCCAGGTAGACCGTCGTCCACGCCGAGTCTTCGGCGAAGAAGTCGTTGTCGTGCATCTTGACGCCGACCACGAACGGCGCCCGGCCGCCGGCCGCGGTGGGTGCCGCCGCGATGGCTTCGTCGAGGACCTCGGTGGCGCCGCGGCCCACGTGCTCGAACAGCTTGAGGTCGTAGTGTTCGGGGCGCACGTAGAGGCCGTTGCGGGTGTCGCCCAGGTTGGCGGCGCGCCCGTGCACCACGCCAAACTGCGCGCCCAGCTGCAACAGCACGGCGTCCGCGGATGCCTGCAGCGTGGCGCCGTCCACCAGGATGCCGACCGAGGGCGGCGCGTAGCCGGCCAGGCTCGCGAGCTTCGCGTATCCGCCCGCGGCCGTGGTGGGCTGGCCGGTGGTCAGGTCGAGGCCATGCGTTTCGTAGGTGTAGATCGTCGAGCGCTGCTGGTCGCTGGACATGCTGCTCATGCCGAGCCAGTCGAAGCTGGTGTGGTACGGCAGCGGCGGGCGGCCGTGATAGCCGAGGCACACCACGTGCGACGTGAACAGCCGCCGCAGCAGGTCCATGTACTGCGCCTCGTAGAGGTCGACCATCGTAGTGGTCAGCGAGATGTCGATCGGCACGCCCAGCGACTCGTGCAGGTCGATGACCCGCCAGACCAGCTCGGCCGACTGCTGGGGATAGGCGAAGTCCTGCGTGTTGAGCGCGAAGAAGTTGTAGACCTGTGAGGATTGCGCCCGGAGGGTGGCGGCACCAGGAAGGCAGGCTCCGGCCGCGGCGATCGCGGCGGTCTGGAAGAATTGTCGGCGCGTCACCATGCTCTGCCCTCCTGCCTGGGTTAGACCGGGCGGAGCGGCGGAGGTTTAGTGCGCGGGCGTGCTCAGATCGTGACGGTCTTTTCGACCATGAAGATGTTGTTCTCGGTCTCCTGGATGGTCACTTCAATCGTGTAGCGCACGCCCCGGCCTGGGTACTGCTTCCGGATCAGGTCGGTGACGCCGTCGAACACGTAGTGGGCGACGTTCTCCACGCTCGGGCCCTTACCCTTCAGCATCACGACGCCCTCGGGCTCGAACAGCTCGGAGTCCAGGAAGGTCGCGTCCTGTTCGGTGACCAGCATCTTGTGGTCCATGAAGCGCATCACGTTCTTGAGGTCGCCGAAGTCGATCGACATGTCGAGGTCGTCGCGCGGGAACTCCTCGGCCGAGACCATCACCTTCCCCTGCCAGGTATGCCCGTGCACCCACTTGCACTTGCCCGGGTAGCCAAGCTGGCGGTGGCCGGTGTGGAACTTGGTGGTGACGATGATTTTTTCCATGGCTGATTCGATTATAGACTTCCGCCATGCGCCGGGTCTGCGCCGGGGTTCTGGTCGCCATCGCGGTGGCGTCGCTGGCGGCCGGCCAGGACGCGGAACCATCACTCGAGGTGGTGCTGGCGCGCGCCGCCGCCTACGTCACCAGCTACCAGGCCGGTCTGGCCGGCATTGTCGCGGAAGAGCACTACCGGCAGAACGTGCTCGGCACCCAGCGCCGCGGCGGGACGCAATTGCGGGAGTTCCGGGATCTGCGGTCGGACCTGCTGCTGGTCAAGCCCGGCAGCGACGGCGGCTGGCTCCAGTTCCGGGATGTGTTCGAGGTGGACCGCAAGCCGATTCGCGATCGCGACGAGCGGCTCTACAAGCTGTTTGTCGGCGCCTCAGCCGACCGCAACGCGCAAGCCGAAGCCATCCAGACCGAAAGCTCACGCTACAACATCGGCCCGATCAGGCGGACCATCAACATGCCGATGCTGGCGTTGTTGCTGTTCGACCGCGGCAATCAGCCGCGGTTCACCTACGCCAGGGCCAAAGCCGGCAACGTCAAGCGGTTTGCCGCGCTCGCGGCGGAGACCGACGTGTGGCTGATCGAGTACCGCGAAACGCAAGGCGGCACGGTGGTGCGAGGCGCCGACGACAAGGACATCCCGTCGCACGGCCGCGTCTGGATCGACGGCCGGACGGGCCGCTTCCTGCGGACCGAGCTGATCAGCGAAGACACCGAGGTGCGCGCGCTGATCGACGTGTCGTACCGGGCCGAAGCGGGACTCGAACTGCTGGTGCCCTCCGAGATGCGCGAAACCTACGAGCTGAAACGAACCCTGGCCCGCATCGACGGGCGCGCGACCTACGGCCGCTTCCGCCAGTTCACGGTCACGACTACGGAGAAACCGAAGGGATGAATTTGGTGATCTCGTGATTTGGTGATGTGGTGATCGATCGGTCGATCGGTCGATCGCGTGAGCTGGTGATCTGATCTGTTGATCTGGTGATTTGTCCGACTCGCGATTTCAGCTGCAGCAGGGGGCGCTCGAAGAATCGCCACGAGATCACCGCGATCAGGCCGGTGGCCGACGTCAACAGCGCGAATCGAAGCGGCCAGTCCATCGCCGTGAATCCCGGGACGTAGCGGCCGAGCAGGTACGGCGTGAAGCCGTGGTACACGTACAGGCCGTAGCTGATTCGCCCGACGGCGATCATCGGACGGCTCGACAGCAACCGTCCGGCAAGACCACGGAAGCCAACGGCCGCGCCCCCCACCAGCCACGCCGAGAGCAGCGAGACACCGAAGTCCAATCCAACCACCTGGTAGTGCCCGCCGAGCCCGGCGTAGCGAAGCCCCAGGGTCGCGGAGACCAGCAGAGTGGCGGCCCAGAGGCTCATGCCGTTGGGCACCCATTTCTTACCGCTCTCGTAGGGCACCCTTTTATGGGGTGCCGCGGGATTCAGGGCCGGAGCATTCAACGCCAGCAACGCCCCAATCCCCAGCGAATCCAGGCAACTGGTCGGCAACACCGAGTCCATCGGGTTCGGAAACAGCAGCCGCGACACCGGCGCCATCACGATCATCGCCGTGACCATCGGCCGCAGCCAGCGTTCGGGCGCGCAGAGGATCAGGAGCGGCCACACCATGTAGAACTGCTCTTCGACCGCGAGCGACCACAGGTGCGAGACCGAGCCGTGCCAGTCGCCGCGCAGGTAAAAGTACAGGTTTGACAGGTAGGTGGCGTGCCACGCGAAGGTGTCGCGCACCGGGCCGATGTTGAGCGCGGCGGCCGCGGCCAGGACGAAATAGAACAGCGGGAAGATGCGCAGGGCGCGGCGCGCGTAGAACGTCTGCAGCGCGAGCCCGAGCGGCCGCCCGCGCCATGAGAGCAGAATGCCGGTGATCAGGAACCCGCTGAGCACGAAGAACAGGCGGACGCCAATGGTGCCCAGCGGCGCGTAGCGGTCCACCCAGGGAACGAAGTGGAACGCCATCACGAACGCCACGGCGACCGCCCGCAGCCCATCCAGCTGCGGCATGTACGCGGCAGGCCGCGGCTTACTCGTAACGGAGAGCATTCATCGGATCGATCTTCGACGCGCGCAGTGCGGGAATGAAGCCCGCGCCGAGCGCCACGATGGCGAGGGCGATGGTCGAGGCGCCGAGCACCAGGGGATCATATCCCTTCATCTCGAACAGCAGCGACTCGGCCAGCCGGCCGACGCCGAGGGCGATGACCAGGCCGACGACGCCGCCAACCAGCGCCATCATCGCCACCTGCCTCATCACCATGGCGCGGACGCGGCCGCCGTCGGCGCCCAGGGCCATGCGCAAGCCGAACTCGCGCGTGCGCTGTGACACGGTATAGGCGAGCACGCCGTAAAGTCCCACTGCCGCCAGCACGGTCGCCAGCAGGGCAAACCCGAACGACAGGGTCGTGATCAGGCGATCGAGGAACACGTTCTCCTGCACCTGCATGGCCATGGTCTTGAGGTTCTCGATCGGCAGGTTGGGATCGAGCTGCTTCATCAGCGCCGGTATCGACGACAGCAACTGCTCGGGCGGCAGGGCCGTGCGCACGTAGAAGTAGGCGAAGCCCAGGCGCTCCTCCTGGCGATACGGACGGAAGTGCTGCGCCGGCACGACGCGCTTGACGTCGCTGTACTTGGCGTCGCGGACGATGCCGACGATCTCGGTATCGAGCGCGGTGGCCTGGCCGCCGATGGCGATGCGCTTGCCGACGGCGTTGTCAGGCAGGTTGAACTTCCTGAGGAACGCCTGGTTCACGATCGCGACCTTCGGGGCGCCGGCCGCGTCGGCCAGCGTGAAGTCGCGTCCCGCGATCAAGGGCATGCCCATGGTCTGGAAGAAGCCCGGCCCCACGGCGTTGAACGAGGCCGAGGTGTCGGTGTCGGGACCGCCCGTGAACCCCTCCACTGCCATGCTGTTGTTCCAGTTGTCGCCCGCCAGCACCGGAACGATCGACCCGACCGCACCGGCGACGCCGGGAATCGCCGCGAGCCGATCCTCGATGCGGGTGAACAGCTCGCGCGTGCGCTCGGTCGAGTACGAGTTCAGCTCCGGCGCGATGCTGAAGAGCACGAGGTGGTCGGGATTGAGGCCCAGGTCAACGCGGCTGACGTTGAACAGGCTCTTGGCAAACAGGCCCGCGGGCACCAGCAGCGCCATCGACATGGCGATCTGCACGGTGGCAAGCGTCATGCGGAAACGCGCCGCCGCCTTGGCGCCGCCCGGTTGACCCGCCTGGTTCTTGAGCGTCGCGGCCAGGTCGGGACGCGTGCTGTGCAAGGCCGGGAACAAGCCGAAGATCAGGCCGGTGCCAAGCGCGGCCACCGCCGCGAACGCCAGCATGCCGGGATCCAGCTTGAAGGCCACCAGCGCCGCCGCCTCGGGCGGCAGGATGGTGCCAATCAGGTCGAGCGTCCACTTGGCCACGAGCAGGCCGCCGATGGCACCGAGCGCCGCCAGCAACACCGACTCCGTCAGCAGTTGCGTGATCAACTGGCGGCGGCTCGCGCCGATCGACAGCCGCACCGCCATCTCGGCGGCCCGGCCGGCACCGCGCGCCAGCAACAGGTTGGCGATGTTGGCGCAGGCGATCAACAGCACCGTGCCGGTCACCGCCAGCAGGATGGTCAGGGGCGTGCGCGCCTCGGTATGCACGCCACTCTGGCCGCGGTGGCCGGGCGTCATGGTGATCTCCTTCGACTTGAACCGCTCCATCGTCTGGTCGCTCATGCCCTTCTGGAGCGGCGCCTCGACGTCGTTGATGATGGCGCGATAGGGGCCATTCAGCGCGACCCGCGCCTGATCAAGCGTGACACCGGGCTTGAGCCGCGCGAACGCGTAGATCCAGTAACTGCGGCGGTTGTCGAACCCGGTGAAGCCCGGCTGCATCACGCCGCGCATGCTCAGCGGTACGAACACGTCTGCGCTGATGCCGAGGGTCGTGCCCTTGAAGCCGGGCGGCGCGACACCGATCACCGTGACAGCCTGGCCGTTGACGATCAGGGTCTCGTTGAGAATCGACGGACTCATCTCGAACCGCGTGCGCCAGTAGTCGTGGCTGAGCACGACGACGAAGTGGCCGCCGACGGCCCGATCGTCGTCGGGGGTGAAGAGCCGGCCGAGCGCCGGGTTGACGGCGAGCACCGGGAAGTAGCTGCCCGAGGCCAGCATGCCCTCCCCGCTGAGGGTCGTGCCCTTGTAGCCGATGTTGGCGCCGAAGCCGCGATGCGCGGCAATCCCGGTGAAGCTGGTCTGCACCCGTTCGAGGTCGCGGTACATCGGGTAGCTGAAGATCTCGTCGCACGAGCCCGCCTGGCTGCACGACGTCGACCCCTGCTTGGGCCCGGGAGCCCCGAAATTCACCAGTTCGGCCGGATTGGCCACCGGCAGCGGCCGCAGCAACATCTGGTCGAACAGCGAGAAGATGGCGGAATTCGCGCCAATCCCCAAGGAAAGCGACAGGATGGCGACCGCGGTCACGAAGGGCGTCTTGAACAGGGTGCGCAGGGCCAGGCGGAAATTCGGCATGTCAGCGGATTGGACGGATTTTCCCGCCTGAAGGTTTGGAGAGATTATATGAGGGTCGGCATGGAGCTATCCCAGTTCATCGGCGCGTCGATCTGGCTCGTGATGATCGGGCTGGCTGGACTCGTGCTTTACCGCCTGAAGACCAGGCGCAGCCACATCGGCCCGGCCGCCGCCGGCACGGTCTACGACATCATCCACGAAGACAAGCGGAAGGCGATCGAGATTGTCGTGGCCGACAAGGCCGCGGCGCACGACTTCGAACGCGGCGAGGACGACAAGGACTAAGGACTGATGCCCAGATACTGGCTGATGAAATGCGAGCCGAGCGCCTACACGATCGACGCCCTCGCGCGCGACGGCAAGACCGGGTGGGAAGGCGTCCGCAACTACCAGGCACGCAACTTCATGCGCGACGACATGCAGGTGGGCGACGGCGTGTTGTTCTACGCCTCGAACGCCGACCCGTCAGGCGTGACCGGCCTCGCCACGATCGCACGGGCCGGCTATCCGGACCCTTACGCATCGAGAAAGGGCCACGCCTACTACGACGCCAAACACACGGCCGAGAAGCCGCTCTGGTTCAGCGTGGAGATCGCCTTCGCCGAGCGCTTCAAGGACGTGCTGCCGTTGACCACACTGAAGCAGGTCAAGGGGCTGCAGAAGATGATGGTGAACCAGAAAGGCAGCCGGCTGTCGGTGCAGCCGGTCACCAAACGCGAATACGACATCGTCTGTCGTCTCGGGAGGCGCTAGCGCGTCATCGAGCGCTCGGCCTTGCCCGAGTAGTTGATGAACACGGTCTTGATCTCGGTGAAGAAGTTCAGCCCCTCTTCCGCCATTTCGCGCTCGCCGACGCCGGTGGACTTGGTCCCGCCGAACGGCAGCTGCGCCTCTCCGCCGACGGTCGGCTCGTTGACGTGCACCATGCCGGTCTCGACCTCGTCCACGAACCGCATCACCGACGAGATGTTCTCGGTGAAGATCGACGTGGTCAGGCCGTACTCGACGGCGTTGGCGAAGCGGAGCGCCTCTTCAAGCGATGACGCCGTGGCCACCGACAGCACCGGCCCGAAGATCTCTTCCTTGAAGATCCGCATCGACGGCGACACGCCGTCGAAGATGGTCGGCTCGATGAAATACCCCTGGCTGAGCGCCCCCGGCCGGGCGCCGCCGGTCAGCAGCCGCGCGCCTTCGCCCTGGCCGACCTTGATGTAGTCCATCACCGTCTGCCACTGGCTGTCGCCGACGGAAGGCCCCATGTCAGACGAGTCGTCCAGGCCCGGACCGAGCTTCATTTTCCTCGCGGCCGCCACCAGCCGATCGACCAGCGCGCTCTTGATGTCGGGATGCGCGATCACCCTGGAGGTCGCCGTGCAGCGCTGCCCGGTGGAGCCGAACGCGCCGCTGTGAATGGCGGCGGCGGCCTTGTCGAGGTCGGCGTCGGGCATCACGATCACGGCGTTCTTGCCGCCCATTTCGCAGGTCACCTTCGCGCCCCGCTGGGCCGCCTTGACGTAGACGGCGCCGCCGACGCGGTTCGAGCCGGTAAACGAGATCGCGCGCAACTCGGGGGCGTTCACCATCGCCTCCCCAACTTCGGCTCCCGTGCCAACCAGCATGTTGAACACGCCGGGCGGCAACCCGGCTTCTTCGTAGATCTCCGCCAGCAGCGCCGACGTGGCCGGCGTCAGCTCCGCCGGCTTGAACACCACGCAATTGCCGGCGACGATGGCCGGGGCGCTCTTCCACACGGGTATCGCCCACGGGAAATTCCAGGGCGCGATCAACCCGACCACGCCGAGGGGTTGCCGCACGGTGTAGGTGAAGGTGTCGCGCGACTCCGACGGCAGGGTCTTGCCGTGCATGCGGAACCCTTCGCCGGCGTAGTACTCGAGCAGCGAGATGCCCTTGAGCGTTTCGCCGCGGGCTTCCTTCAGGATCTTGCCTTCCTCGCGGGTCAGCGTGCGGGCGATCTCGTCGAGCCGGCGGCGGGAAATGTCGGCGGCGCGCCACAGCACGCGCCCGCGCTCGGGTCCAGGCGTCTTCTTCCACGCCGGCCACGCCGCCACCGCCGCGTCGATCGCCAGGCGGACATCGGCGGCGGTCGCGAGTGGATACTCGGCAATCACGTCGCTGACATCGGCGGGGTTGATGTTCCTGGTGACGCCGCTGGACGCCGGGCGATACCACTTGCCGTTGACGTAAGAGCCGGTGTTCATAAGGCGCCTATTATCCCCCACGAGCGCGCGAAGCGCGCGAGCCCCACGAGGCGCAGAGCGCCGAGCCCGAGGCGCGAGCCCCCACGCGCGAGCGGAAGCGAGCGCGCCTACTGCCCAGCGCGAGGCATCAGCAGCAGGTAAATCGCGGCGCTCAAGCCAAAGGTCACGAACCAGGCGTAGGTGTAGATGTGGTCGAACAGCGTCGGGTCCGCGACCACGCCACCCGCCGTGGTGGCCGCGCGCGCGAAGCCTGGAATGACCGGCAGGATCGCGCCGATCAGCGCGATGATCGCGACGCCGTTGGTGCCGCCGCCGTAGGCATAGCGGCCGTCGACCTTGAACAGGTCCGGCAGCGACAGCTCGCGCTTGCGCAGAATCCAGTAGTCCGCGATCAGGATGCCGCCGACCGCGCCCATCAGGCTCGAGTAGCCAATCAGCCACGTGAAGATGTAGGCCGAGGCGTCGGCGTAGAGCTTCCACGGCATCATCAGCACGCCCAGGGCGGCCGTGATCAGCCCGCCGGTAACGTAATTGATCCGCCTGGGCGCCAGGCTCGAGAAATCGTTCGCCGGCGACACCACGTTGGCGGCCATGTTGGTCGTGATCTGCGCGGCGAGAATCACCAGCGCGCCGAAGATGACCACGGCGGGGCTGCCGATGCGCGCGATCAGGACGACCGGATCCCACACCGCCTCACCGAAGATCACGATGGTGGCGCTGGTCACCGCCACGCCGAGAAACGCAAACGCCGTCATCGTCAGCGGCAGGCCCAACGCCTGGCCCATCGCCTGGGAGCGCTGGCTCTTCGCGTAACGCGTGAAGTCAGGAATGTTGAGGCTGAGCGTGGCCCAGTAGCCGACGTTGGCCGTCAGAGCCGCGGGAAACAGTTTCCAGAACGGCGTGCTCCCCTGCTGCAGCTTTGGCGACTCCGAGAGGATGCGGACCAATCCGCCGCCGTTGGTGACCGCCCACCACAACAGCAGCAGGCCGCCGCCGAGCAGCAACGGCGCCGACCACGCCTCGAGCAGCTTGATGCCCTCGAGCCCACGGACGATGATCGCCACCTGCACGAGCCAGAAGGCGGCGAACGAGATCCAGACGCTGCCCGGCACGTTGGCCCATCCCGGCCACGCCGCCGTCAGCAGCGCCTCGAGCGCGAGCGCGCCAATCCAGGTCTGGATGCCGAACCAGCCGCACGCGACGATCGCGCGCAGCATCGCCGGCACGTTCGCGCCCTTCACGCCGAAGGCGGCGCGACACAGCACCGGGAACGACACGCCGTACTTCGTGCCGGCGTGCGCGTTGAGGATCATTGGGATCAGCACGATGGCGTTGCCGAGCAGGATGGTGACGAGGGCCTGCGACCACGTCATCCCCTGCTGCATCAGCCCCGACGCCAGCGTGTAGGTCGTGATCACCACGCTCATGCCGATCCAGAGCGCGGCGATGTGATACGTGGACCACGTGCGGCTCGCCAGTGACGTGGGTGCGAGGTCGGGGTTCCAGAGCGGACTGCCCGAGACGTCCTCGGTCAGCTCAACGAATTCCTGGCGAAGCGCCCCGGTCGGGGCGCCGCCTGTGGGTTTCAACGCGCGTATCCTTCGGCCTCGTGGCCGCCGTGGTACTCCTTGCCGTCGGGCCGCCGGATCTTCGAATGCACGACGACGTTCCCCCGCCGCAGGCCGCGGAAGTCTTCGAGCGAGTGGTAGCTTCGCTTTTCCATGAACTGCTGCATGCCGTCGATCAGCCCCTTGATGACGTTCGGACCAATCGCGCGGTCGAGCATGGCCGCCGTGCACACCTGCACCGTGCCGCAGCCGAGCAGGAAGTAGTTGAGCGCGTGCGCGAACTCGGCAATGCCGCCGATGCCCGAGAACGCCCGGTCGGGAAACGCGTTGGTCAGCTGCGCCATCTTCGCCAGCGACTGCGGCAGGATGGCCGGGCCGCCCAGGCCGCCGCTCGACACCAGCCCGTCCACGTTCATCTCGAAGTCCAGCGTCTCCGGATCGATCAGCGGCAGCGAGGGAAAGGTGTTGGACGACACGATCGCGTCGGCGCCGCCGCGGAAGGCCGCGCTCGCCTCTTCGACGATGTCGGTGGTGGAGGGCGTGAGCTTGCACCACACGGGCACCTTCGCCACCTCCTTCACCACTTCGGTGACGATCGACACCTGCTCCTGGTCCTTGCCGATGTTCGAGCCCATGTCCTTGCGGTCCATGTGCGGGCACGACAGGTTCAGCTCGAAGGCGTCGGCGCCGGCATCCTGGCAGGCCTTCGCCAGCGTCTGCCAATGGGCAAGTTCGGTGTCGCTCCCGGAGCCGGCCATGATCGACGCCACCAGGATGCGGTCCGGATGCGCCTTCTTGATCCCTTCGATCTTCGGGACCCACCAGTCGAGCGGCTTGTCGGAGATGAGCTCCCAGTTCCAGGACGAGTGCAGCGCCGTGTCGGGCTTCTTCTGCATCGACAGGTGGCCGTCGAGGGTCGAGCGCAGGAACTTGGTCTTGGGCCCGGCAACGTTGGTGACCGGATGCAGCCCGATGGTCTTGGTCACCACCCCGCCCCATCCCGCCTCGAACGCTCGCATGATGTTGCTGTCGGACTCGGTCGGCGGCGCCGACGACAGGAGGAACGGGTTGGTGAACTTCAAGCCCGTGAACGTCACCGAAATGTCCGGCTTCATGGGGGGATTATGGGTGCTGAGGTGCTGGGGTGCAAGGGTGGTGGGGTGCCTGGAAGCACGAGCTGACCGAAGTCGATGTCTTTGCCGCTTGAGTTGCTCCGCACTCCCAGGGGGCTTACCCTACTTCCGGGAGAATCACGACCATGACCCTCAATGAGACTCTCAAGCAGCTCCAAGCGCTCGGCAGCGCGAAGGTGCGGGCGCAGAACGCGAAGAGCGGCGCCGGGGATCATCAGTTCGGCGTCAGTCTCGGCGACATCCGGGCGCTGGCGAAAACGATCCGCACGGACCATCCGTTGGCACTGTCTCTTTGGGAGACCGGGAACGTTGACGCCCAGTTCCTGGCAACACTCCTGGTTCAGCCCAAGAAGCTGCCGGCCAAAGAGATGGATCGGATGGTGCGGTCCCTCACCTTTGTGCGCGTGGCGGACTGGCTCAACGCCTATGTCGTCCGGCAGCACCCCGACAAAGAGGCACTCCGCCAGGACTGGATGGCCGCGGACGACCGCTGGGCGGCCCGCGCCGGATGGGACCTCACCGCCGAGCGGGTCGCCAAGAGTCCGGACGGGCTCGATCTCCCGGCGCTGCTGGCTCGCATCGAGTCGGAAATGGCCGGCGCCGGTCCCGAAGCGAAGTGGACGATGAACAACACGCTTGCGGCCATCGGAATCCACTTTCCCAAGCACCGCAAGCGGGCCATCGCCATTGGCGAGAAGTTGGGGATCTACCGGGACTACCCCGTTTCGAAGGGCTGCACGTCCCCCTTCGCTCCGATCTGGATTCAAGCTATGGTGAGCCGGCGGACGCAGACACACGGCTGAATGGTCTGGTGTCGAAAAGAGGATTGACCATGCGTTACAACACAGTGCGTGTCGGTTTCGTCCTGGTGCTGTTGATGGCTGCCAACGACAGCGAAGGCAAACGCGTGTCCGCTGCGTCTTCTCAGAACCCCGTCGCATGCGCAGTGACGACACCGAATGGAGTCGTCGCAAGCGGCGGAGACAAAGATCCAAACAGCTACGGCAATCGACAGGTATCGGTTGGACCGTTCGGATTGTGGCCGGACGGAACGGTGGTCTTCAAGCCGGGTGGCGCGGGCTTCATCACTCGAGACGGTTCGCTCGGAATGAAGTTCGGATGGCTTCGTGGCGTTCCAGGCCAACTGCGGATTGATGGACGCCGGCTCGACGCGCCGGCGTCACCTTTGCGAGCGGAAGTGTCAAACGGATATGGAACTCTCGGCTTCCAGGCCACCTACGTGATTTTTCCAACGCCAGGCTGCTGGGAGATCACGGGCCGCGTCGGCGATGCGAGCGTCACCTTCGTGACCATGGTCGTGAAGATCGGCGACGGGCCGGCTTGGCGGCGAGATGTTCCATGAGTATTCTCCTGATCTTCTGATCTCCTGTTTTGGCGTGCGTCTGGAGTGTTAGCCATGAGCATTCTGATCAAGAACGGCACCATCGTCACCGCCACCGACCAGTACGTTGGCGACGTCTTCATCGAGGGCGAGAAGGTCACCACCATCGGCACGGCGCTCACGATGCCGGCCGACCGGGTCATCGACGCCACCGGCAAGTACGTATTGCCCGGCGGCATCGACGTCCACACCCACATGGACATGCCGTTCGGCGGCACCACTTCCGCCGACGACTTCGAGTCGGGCACCATCGCCGCCGCCTTCGGCGGCACCACGACCATCCTCGATTTCGCGATCCAGTACCGAGGGCAGACGCTGCACCACGCGTGGGAAACGTGGATGCAGAAGGCCCAGGGCAAGGCCGCCATCGACTACGGCTTCCACATGATCATCACGGAGCTGTCGGACCAGGTGGAAGAGGAGATGGACGCCATGGTCCGCCAGGGCGTGTCGTCGTTCAAGCTGTTCATGGCCTACCCCGGCGTGTTCATGCTGGACGATGCGAGCATCTTCCGCGCGATGCTGCGCACCGGCCAGAACGGCGGCACCATCTGCATGCACGCCGAGAACGGCGGCGTGATCGACGTGCTGGTGAAGAAGGCACTGGCCGAAGGCAAGACGGCGCCGAAGTATCACGCGCTGACGCGACCGGCGCGCGCCGAAGGCGAGGCCGCCCATCGCGCCATTGCCCTCGCCGAGATCGCCGACGTCCCGGTCTACATCGTTCACCTGTCCGCCGCCGAGGCGCTGGAGCAGGTGACCGAGGCGCGCGATCGCGGCTTGCCCGCGTTCGCCGAAACCTGTCCGCAGTACCTGTTTCTCTCTGAGGACAATTACGACGAACCTGACTTCGGCGGGTCGAAGTACGTGATGAGCCCGCCCCTCCGGCACAAGTCCACGCAGGATCGGCTGTGGCGCGGGCTCGCGTTCAACGACCTGCAGGCGATTGCCACCGACCACTGCCCGTTCTGCATGAAAGAGAAGCACCTCGGCGACGGCGACTTCTCGAAGATCCCGAACGGCGCGCCTGGCGTGGAGACGCGCATGAGCCTGGTCTACGACGGCGGCGTGCGCACGGGACGCATCTCGATGAACCGCTTCGTCGAACTGACGTCAACGTCGCCGGCGAAGATCTTCGGCATGTTCCCGAAGAAGGGCACGATCGCACCCGGCTCCGACGCCGACATCGTCATCTTCGATCCCGGGAAAAAGACGACGCTCTCGGCGAAGACGCATCACATGAAGGTGGACTACAACCCCTACGAGGGTCGCCAGGTCACGGGCGTGACCGAAACCGTGCTGTCGCGCGGCAAGGTGATTATCGACGCCGGCAGGTTCACGGGGAAGCCGGGCGCCGGCTCCTTCCTGAAGCGCAGCGCCCGGCAGATTTAGCGGGGTCAGACCCCGAGTCAAGAAGTGCCGAGGGGTCTGACCCCGTCGTAGCGCTGCGATAGGGTCAGACCCCTCGGCACGACCCACTCGGGGTCAGACCCTATTGCAGCACGACGGCGGTGCCGCTGACGGTCACCATCAGCATGCTGGCGTTGCCGCCCACCGTCTCGTAGTCGATGTCGATGCCGACCACCGCGTTGGCGCCCATCTCCGCCGCCGCGATCTTGATCTCCTCCAGCGCCAGCTCGCGGGCCCGCCGCAATTCGCGCTCGTAGGTCGCCGACCGGCCGCCGACGATGTCGCGGATGCCGGCGAAGATGTCCTTGAAGATGTTGGCGCCCATGATCGCCTCGCCGGTGACGATGCCCTGGTAGGCGGTGATCTTCTTGCCCTCGATGCTCGGGGTCGTGGTGACAATGACTGCTGCGGACATGTGATTTGCGCTCCTGCACACTCCAGACGGCGATCTATGGGTTGAGGTTCCACATCGTAAAAGACGATGGATTGCCGGCGGAGGGGTCAGACCCCTCGGCACTGCCCGCTCGGGGTCAGACCCCTCACACCGTGATGACCGCGGCCGCCCACTCGGTCGCCTGGGTGTCGGACTTCACCAGCTTCGACAGGTCCACCACCGCGTTGTTGCCGTCGCGCACGATCGGCAGGCGGTCCATGTTGCGGGTGGCGCGCCCGTCCAGGAACTTGCCTTCGGGGGAGTACTTCGAGTCGTGCTTCGTGCACTCGAAGCGGCCCACCGCCTGCTTCCATCGCAGCGCCGTGTTCTCGTGCGGGCACGCGAGGTTGAACGCGAGAACCTTGCCCTGGAAGCGGACCAGGATCACCTGCGTGGACTTGTCGATAGTGACACCGTCGGCAGCCGGCAGCGGATAGGCCTTCTGCGACGGCGCCACCTCGACGCCGGTCATCTCACCCACAACATAAACGGCTTCCGCCGACGCGGCGTTGCCGCCCACCATGGCCGCCAGCACGACGCCCGGAATCCGCGCCAGAAACACGCGGCGCGAGGTGCCGCACCCTAGGCGGCAACCGTCAGCCACTCGCCGATCCAAAGAATGAAGAGCCATAACAGGAAACTCGCTCCAGACGCCGCCACCACGCGGCGCCACATGCCGGTGTCTCCGCCCTTCGCGTAGGCCCGCTCCGCGGCCACCAGCGCCGCCCCGTTCAGGAGCAGCAGGACGAACGACCCCATCTTGATCCAGAACAGCCGCGACACCTCGAACGTGGACCAGTCGGCGGCGGCCATCATCACCCCACTGGCGGCCACCACGACCAGCGCGGGAACGACGACGGCGTGAGACCCGTGCATCGCGGTGAGCGCGGCCCGGCGGCGATCGTCGGTACCGGTGCGGGCTGACCCCAGCACCAGGCGATCGATCGCCAGGGCCGTGCCGCCCCCGACCATCAGTGCCGCCAGGTGCAGGTAGCGAATAACCACCGACACCGTCTGGTGGTCGCTGTAATACGCCGACCACCACGTGGTGGCGTCGGCCAACGACGCGGCGATGCCCATGGGCGTCACCGGGTCACGAGCATGTAGACGTAGCTCGCCGCTGCCACGCCCATCGACGTGATGGCGACGTTGCGGTGCAGCGATCGATTGCCGCTGCTGCCGCCGCCTTCGTCACTGTCATCGTCAGGCGCCAGCGCGCCGGTCGCGACAAAGCCCAGGTCGGCGCCGAACATCATCAGCGTGTGCACGAGACGGCGGGTCTTGCCGTTGGGGTCCTTGCGCCCCTCCCAGAAGTTCCAGCCGCCGGTCACGGTGTTCACCGCGAAGAGCGCGATGATGCCCGCCATGCCCGCGTCATGGACCGACCGCGCGGTTCCACCGCCCTGGTCATACAGCTTCTGCCCGGCGACCACCTGCGTGACAAAGAGCGGCAGGGTGACGTAGCTCGCGATCATGTGGATCTTGCGACGCATGTTGTACGCCTCGCTGTAGGTGAACGCCACGGGCCGCTGTTCCAGGTCCGCGGCGGGTTCGGGCGCGACGGCGGCCGCGCTGGCGAGCAAGCCTGGGCCGGTCACCGGCGAAGGCTCGGCGAACGTCACCTGCCAGGTGCGCGCGCTTCGGGACACGGACGGCAACCCGTCGGTGGGTAATGTCCCCGGGAGGGTCCAGGTATATGAGGGGAATATTTCGCCATTTTCGGACGAACCCGCCATCACGGGAATCGCCGGCATGAGAAGAAGGGCAAGAACCAAAGAAAATCTGCGCGGATTCATTCCAAACCTCCACCGAAGCGCCGAAAGAAACGGTCGACATTTCGGGGGTGTGCAAATGGCGCGCCATGGAGCGCGGTTTAGTCGAGCTTCCGAGGCAACCTCCGCGATAGCATTCCGGCGTGGACACGATGACGGAACCGCGGGGGCTGGCCCTGGTGTTGAGCGGCGGCGGCGCGCGGGCGGCGTATCAGGTGGGCGTGCTGCGCGTGCTGGCGCGCGAGTTTCCCGCCGTCGTGCCGGACATCCTGACCGGGGTCTCGGCCGGCGGCATCAACGCCGCCTTCCTGGCGGCACGGCAGGCGCCATTCGACGCCAAGGTCGAGCAACTGGCGCAGATGTGGGCCGACCTGCGGATCGATCGCGTGTTTCGCGTCGATTTGCGGGACCTGGCGTCGCGCACGCTGCGGTGGGGCGGCCGCCTGATGTCGGCCGGCACGTCGCCGTTACCGCCGGCGAAGAGCCTCGTCGATACATCGCCCCTCCGCGAGATGCTCGAGCGCGAGTTGGAGGCCGACGGCGGCACCATCCTCGGCATCCCGAAGAGCCTGGCCGACGGCTGGCTGCAATCGTTTGCGCTGACGGGGTCGAGCTACACGACCGGCCAGTCAATCACGTGGGTGCAGACGCACAACGACCGCCGCATGCCGACATGGGAGCGCCCCCAGCGCAAGAGCGAGATGTGCGCGGTTCGGGTCGACCACGTGATGGCGTCGGCGGCGCTGCCCTTCTTCTTCCCGGCGGTGGAAGTCGATGGCGCCTGGTACGGCGACGGCGGCATCCGGCTCACCGCCCCGTTGTCACCGGCCATTCACCTCGGCGCCAGGCGCATCATCGCGGTCACCACGCGCTATGCGCGTTCGCGCGAGGAAGCCGACCGTCCGCAAATCTCCAGCTACCCACCGCCCGCCCAGGTGGTCGGTGTGCTGTTCAACGCGATCTTTCTCGATCAGTTGGATGGCGACGCCATGCAGTTGCGCCTGATCAACCAACTGCTCCAGGATCGCCCCGAAGAGATGCGGCAGGGCCTGCGGAAGATCGACCTGCTGGTCATGCGGCCCTCGCAGGACCTCGGCCGCCTGGCCAACGCCTACGAAGCCGACCTGCCGAAAGCGTTCCGTTTTCTGACCCGTGGCCTCGGCACCCGCGAGACGCGGTCGAACGACATGCTGAGCCTGGTGATGTTCCAGCCCGACTACGTCCAGCACCTCATCCAGATGGGCGAGGACGACGCGCTCGCCCGATTGCCGGAGATAAAGGCATTTCTCGCGGCGGAATGAAATTCGCTACTTCGGCTCGAAGCGATACACGAGGTAGCTGATCGGGCCGTCGAGCGCGCTGAAGCTGTGCGGCGTGCCGGCGGGGACGATGACGATGTCGCCGGGTTTCACTTTCCTGCTCTCGCCGCCGATGCGGGTACCGGTCTGGCTCATCCCGGCGTTGACCCGCGTCAGATCCGTCGGCTTGGGCGTACCCAGCGATCCACCCGTCACAATCGTGCCCGACCCGGAGAGGATGTAGTAAGTCTCGGTGACGTGATCGTGAATCAGGGCGCTCACCTCCGGCTTCACGCGATGGAGCATGGCGACCGACGCCTTCCCACCGGGGACCTCAGTGGCCTTGATGGGCTGGTCCACTACGTTCTTGGCGACCTGCTCCTTGAGGACCGCGGCGTGTTCATCCTGGCTGATGAAGACCGCGGGAACCGGCGCCTGCGCCTGATCGGCTGACAGCGAGAGGAGGAGTGCGAGGATGCTGAGCATCCGCGAACTCTACAAGAAGTGGCAGACCGGCGCCAGCACGCGGCGGGTGGCCACCCGTCCGTAAGGTTCGAGGTCGCGACCGGCAGTCCAACCGCTAGAATCCCCCCATGCGAATTTCCGTGGTGGTGGTCATGGTCGCAATCGCCTGCGCAACCGTCGGCCGCGCGCAGGAACGTCCGGCTCCCAAGCCGGGCCCGTGGTTTGGCCTGACGTTGCCGGCCGCCACCGCCAACGGCGCGGCGGTCCGGGTCGGCACGCGTCCGCCGCGGCCCGTGGCGTTGCCCGCCGGTGAATCCCGCGCCGCAGAGTTCGATGGCGATTCCCTCATGGCCGACGTCGCCACCATCGTCGGGTTCTCGAACCAATCGCGTGCGGAGCGGGAGGTCGGCAGTGGTCAGATGTGGGGACGCATCGCCGGGTTCTCGTCGAGCGACCGGACCGTGGCCTGGGCCGTCGAGCAGTTCCGCAAGGCGGGCATCACCGACGTCAGGACGCAGCCGATCGCGCAGGATCCCAAGTCGCAACTGTGGCTGCCTCGCTCGTGGCAGGTGCGGCTGATCGGCGACCCCGCCTTTGGCCCCGGCTCCGCCGACGTCGTGCTCGAGTCGGCGCTGCCGGTTGGGCCGTCGGACATTCCCGGCGGCACGATGACGGCGCCGCTGGTCTACGTCGGCGCGGCCACGCCCGCGGTGCTGCAGCACATCGACGTGAAGGGCAAGATCGCGGTGCAGCTGGTCGTGCCGCAGGGTCACATGCTGTTCGAGCGGGGCGCGGTGGACTCGCGATCGGAGGAGCTGATCGCGCGCGGCGCCGCCGGGGTGTTCAACCTCGTGCGCCTGCCGGGCAACGAGCTGTCGCGCGACTTCAGCGACTGCGGCAATCCCTGCTTCAACATCGGCGGCCGCGACGGGTGGTTCCTGGAAGCGTTATTGGACCGGGCGGCCAAGGCCGGCGTCCAGGACAAGCTTCGCGTCAGGATCGACCTGCAGACCCAGACCTTTCGCGACATGAAGGCCACCAACGGCGTGGCCGTGATTTCCGGCAAGTCGGATGACACCATCGTGCTCAACGCGCATGTCGATGGCTGGTTCGACGGCGCCGGCGACAACGCCGACGGCCTGGCCGTGCTGGTGGCGCTGGCCCGGCACTACGGCAAGCCGGCGAACCGGCCCGAGCGGACGCTGGCGTTCGTGGCCAGCGCCGGCCACCACACGCCGGGCATCAACGGCCCGCGCAGTTTCGTGGCGGCGAACCCCGGGCTGGCGAAGAAAGCGGTGATGCTCATCAACATCGAGCACGTGGCACAACGCAACTTCTCGCCGGCTCGGACCACGTCAGCCGACGGCTATCGCGAGGCGGTGGCGGATTCGGGCGAAGCGCCCATTGCGGTCGGCGTGACCAACAATTCGCCGTTCCTGCAGGAGCTGATCGACCGCGGGCCATCGGGCCATGGCGTCAACTTCATCTCGGAACGGTCCACTTTTCAGAGCGGCGAGACCGGCGGCTGGACCGAGCTGAAGGTGGCAAAGGTCAGTGTGATGCAGGCCCCGCCGCTGTACCATACGACCGGCGAGGTCCTGGACGTGATTTCCACACCCGGGCTTGAACGCATCGCCAGATTTCTTGCATTTTTCGTGTCCGCGGTCGACCACGCACCGCGTGAAAGGATCAATCCGTGAAGCGCATCACTGTTCTGGGTACTCTCGTTCTGCTCGGCGGCCTGTCCATTGCGGTCAAGGCGGCGCAACAACCGGCGCCCCAACCGTCGGTTGAGAACCTCACCGTTGAGAAGGTGAAAGACAACCTGTTCGTGCTGCGCGGCGGCGGCGGCAACACGGCGGTGTTCGTCACCGCCACCGGCGTCACCATCGTCGACACCAAGAACCCCGGGTGGGGCCAGCCGCTGCTCGACAAGGTGAAGACCCTCACCGACAAGCCGGTCACGCGGGTGATCAACACCCACACCCACTACGACCACGTCAGCGGCAACGTCGCCATGCCCGGCACGGTCGAGATCATCGCGCACGAGAACACGCAGAAGCTGATGACCGAGATGAACCCGGTCTTGGGCCTGGGCTCGACACCGAACGTGTTCAAGGACAACCCGGGCAAGGGCATGGCGAAGCGGTCGTTCAAGGACAAGCTGACGATTGGCTCGGGGGCCGACCAGATCAACCTGTATTACTTCGGTCCCGCGCACACCGGCGGCGATGCCTTCGTCGAGTTCCCGGCGCTGCGCGTGATGCACGTCGGCGACACCTTCCCGAACAAGGGCCTGCCGATCATGGACAAGAGCAACGGCGGCTCGGGCGTCGAATACGCCAACACCATCGCCAAGGCGGTGGCGGGCGTGCCGAACGTCGACACGCTGATCAACGGCCACACCCCCGCGCAGACGACCCCTGCCGAGATGAAGGAGTTCGGGGAGTTCGTGCGCGAGTTCGTGACGACGATCCAGGCGGCGAAGAAGGCCGGCAAGACCTCGGACGAGGCCGCCGCGGCGTGGACCACGCCGGCGAAGTACAAGGGCTACGCCGCCCCGAACGCGGATCGCACCAAGGCCTACACGGCGGTCATCTACGCCGAGACCAAGTAGCGTCCGGCTTTAGCCGGACCGAGAGCAGTGCAGGCAACCCCGTCATGGGGTTGCCTCCCCCTCCGCTAGCGTGGCAATGCGAAGGCCAGATATTCGCCGGAATAGTTCCCGCCGCTAATCGCCACGACGATGAACTGGCGGCCTCCGGCCAGGTAGGTCATCGGCGAACCGCTCTGTTGCGCCGGCATCAAGACCATTCCCACCTGACTGCCGGTCGCCTTGTCGTAGGCGCGCAACATCGCGCCACGCGGATGCTCCGGCGTGGTGGTCATCTGTGAATCGCCCATCACCACCAGGGACTTCGTCACCATCAGGCCGATGCCCGACGTGCCCGGCTGGCCGGTCTTGGGAATGGTGAGGCCCTTGAGCAGCGGATGGTTGCGCACGTTATCCGGG
The DNA here is from genome assembly GCA_041659285.1 of Vicinamibacterales bacterium. Classification (NCBI taxonomy): domain Bacteria; kingdom Pseudomonadati; phylum Acidobacteriota; class Vicinamibacteria; order Vicinamibacterales; species Vicinamibacterales bacterium. The sequence goes on from JBAZYO010000004.1 coordinate 344,606, forward strand.
GTATCCCCGTGAGCCACCTGCCAGACGATCTCGCCGCGATCGAGGTTGACGGCGGAGATGGTTCCGTAGGGCGGCTTGAGAATCGTCAGGCCTTCCACCGTGAGGCCGCCAAACAACCCCGGCGGTGTCGGGGCAGCCGCCGGCGCGGGGGTCGGAGCGGCGGCGGCCGCAGCCTGCGCCGCGGCACGCGGTGAATCGGCCGCGCAGCAATCGCCCGGGCCCAGCACCTCGCGGAACTCACGTCCTTCAATGCCCGAGAGGTAGCGGATGTCCGAGTAGCTGCTGGGCGGCGGCGCCAGCGACGTCGACGTGATGTTGACGTTGTTGGCCTGCGCGTAGATCGTGTGGGTCTCCGGGTCGTAAGCCACACCCGGCCAGTTGGTCCCACCGATGGCATTGCCCATGTTGATGGCGCCAAGCACGCCGTTCAGGTTGCCCACAATCGGCGGGTTGTACATCCACGGCGCCACCTTGTAGCGCTTCATCTGCTCAACCGCCTGCGCGCGAAGGGCCGGCGTGAAGTCGATCAGATCGCTCGGCAGTTCGAGCGTGTTCCTCGCGTACGCCGGCGGCCGGGTCGGGAACGGCTGCGTCGCGCTGGTCTTCTCCCCGGGCACATCGCTCTGCGGCACCGCGCGCTCTTCGATCGGCCACACCGGCTGCCCCGTCACACGATCGAATACGAACAGGAACCCCTGCTTGCCGGGAACCGCCACGGCTTTGATCGGCTTGCCGTTGACGACGATGTCGGCGAGGATGGCCGCCGACGACATGTCGTAGTTCCACAGCGGGTGATGCACCAACTGGAAGTGCCATTTGCGCTGGCCGGTTCGCAAATCGACGCAGACGATGCTCTCCGCGAACAGGTTGTTCCCGGGGCGGTGGCCGCCGTAGTAATCCGCCGTCGGCGTTTCAACCGGCAGGTAGACGAGGCCGAGCTCCTCGTCCACCGTGATCTGGGTCCACACGCCGACGTTGCCGTTGACGGCCCACGACTCACTTTCCCAGGTGTCGTTGCCGTATTCGCCGGGCCGGGGAATGGTGTTGAACGTCCACAGCAACTTGCCGGTGCGGACGTCGAATGCGCGCACCAGGCCCTTGGTGTTGTTGTGCGTGTCCACCGTCGCACCCTCGCGGAACGACGAGCCGACAATGGCGACGTCCTTGACGATGGCGGGAGTGGCATGGAGGCCGATCTCGCCGTCCTCGAGGTTGATCTGATCGCCGCGACCCTTGACGGCGCCGACCTTCAAGTCAACGACACCGTCTTTGCCAAAAGTGTTGATGATGGCGCCGTTCCTGGCATTCAGCGCGACCAGGCGATAGCCGGTCGTGACGTAGATGATGCGCTCATCACCCTTGCCATCGGTCCAGTACGACACCCCGCGGCCCGACAGCTGACGTGGCGAGACACCGGCGCGACGGCCCTCACGAATGCTGTGCGCCCAGATCAGCTCGCCGGTGGCGCCATCGATGGCCACTACCGATCGGCGCGTGCCGCCGGTGGTGTAGAGCACGCCGTTGATCGCCAGCGGTGTGCCTTCGAGCTTGTACTCGGGCCGCGGCCCCAGCATGTCGGTCTTGAACCGCCATGCGATCTCGAGCTTGCCGAAGTTGCCGGCGTTGATCTGATCGAGCGGCGAGTACTTGCTGCCGCGAATGTCCGACGTGTAGTGGCGCCAGTCGCCATTGGCCGGCGACGGCGGCCGGGACGGCGCCGGCGCCTGCCCCGACGCAACCGGGGAAATCGAGAACAGCAGTACCGCGAGCCCGCACGCCAGCTTCGTCGTCGACGCCATTGTCCTGCTCCTGTCCGTGATCGCGCCGTGGCGATCGTTGTGATCTACCGGGCGAGTGTGAAGTCCTGTCTGCCGGCCGTGTAACCAAAGTGGCCGTTCGAGCCGCCGACGAGGGCGGCGGTGCGGCAGGACCTGCGGCGGATGATAACCCAGTCCCCGGGGGCGGGCGCGATGCCCGTTCGTGGCACTACTGGCACCACCGGCTCGGCTTGGGCGACCCCGGACCGTCGCCCGCTCGGCGATTCGCGTGACCACGCTCCGGCCGCGCGTGGGATGGCGGGCTGGCCGCGACCGGCGCCGCCACAAGGGCCGTTCAGCATTACCAAAGCGTTATTGGAAGTAGTGCCAGCCGGTTCGTAAGCCCCCGGTGACCGCCGGATCAAAGGACAGCAGGATCACCACCGTCGCAATGGCGTGCGACAAGGCAAGCGGCAGGACGTTGGGGTGGCGCGTGTAGATCCAGCACCAGGCCAGGCCCCCGGTGAAGGTGACGATCACGAGAAATGGGTTCGGCAGGTGCAGCGACGCAAAAACCGCGGCGGCCAGGAATACGGCGCCACGGCCCGCCACCGCCCGTGACTCGCGCAACACGACAGTCTGCAGCACGAACTGCTGCGCGCCGCCCCAGACCATGACATAGAGGAAATCGAGCAGCGGCTCGCGCCTCACCGGCGCCGGGCCCATCGCATGGCCGATGAACCACAGCGCCGCCACGAGCGGCACGGTCAGCGCGATCGACCAGAGCAGGGCCGGCACCAAGGCGCGGCTCGAGAAGCCCCAATCGCCCGACTTGCGGTTGTGCGCGATGCAGAGCGCAATCACGATCACGACCGGCGGCACGACCCACGGGCCGGGCACATCAACCAGCGGATCGGCCACCCACGTGTAGCCGAGAATGAGCCCGACGATGGCCAGTGTGTACGGCATGCATTGTAATTGTGGTGCAAGCGGTGCCACCTCAGCGCACCGCCGGCTGCAGGAAAAGGAAGGCCGCGTGGTCTGGTCCCGGGCTGTGCCGGATTGCACACCCCGGCAGGGCTCCGGTCGGGTACTCTCCGGGGGGAACGGCCTCAGGCCGGGGATCACTTGCGCCTCATCACCCGCAACGACGCGTCCCTCGTCGTCGGCCTCATCGCCGGCACGGTCGTCATTTTCCAACGGCCGTTGCGCTCGGTCTGGGAGGCGGCGCAGGAGGTTCAAGACCGCTACCACGTTGACCTGCTGCCGGCGCTGGTCATCTTCGCGGTGGTGTTCATTCTTCATGACGCGCGCAAGCGGCAGCGGGCCAGGGCCGAGGCCGCGCTGGTCGCGGCGGAATCCGCGCAGACCCGGCTGCGCTCGGCGGAGCTCGAACGGCTCCTCGCCTTCGGCCAGGCGCTGGCCAACGCACTCGATCTCGCCACACTCCAGCAGGCCTGGTGGCGGCACCTGCCCGCATTCACCGGCGAACGCGCGTTCTGGGTGCTGGCGCGGCGGTCCGAGCGGTGGGAGGTGCTGGTGGCGGACACGGCGGCCGCCCCCGGACGCCCGCCGGAGGCGCTCGAAGCGATGGCCGAACGCGCGCTCGCGGCCGACACGCTCCGGGACGCCAGCCACGATGGTCTCGCCGCCGACGGCGTCCTCTGCTTTCCGATGGTCGCCGGCGGCGTGGTCGTCGCCGTGCTCGGCATTCACGACGGCGCCTCGCTCTCCGGCGGGCAGCGCAAGTTACTGGGCGTCGCCGCGGAGCTAATCGCGATTGCCCTGCGGAACGTGCAGCTGCTGATCGAGACGCGCGAGCACGGCCTGCGCGACGGGCTCACCAGCTGCTTCAACCGCGATCACGGGATCGAGATGCTGGATCGCGAGCTGCGGCTCGCCCATCGGTCGCTGAAGCCGCTGTCGATTCTGCTGTTCGACATCGATCGCTTCAAGGCGATCAACGACGAGCTGGGGCACCTGCGCGGCGACGATCTCCTCCGTGCCATCGGCGCGCAACTGACGCGCGTCGGCCGGACCACCGACGTGAAGTGCCGGTACGGCGGCGACGAGTTCCTGATCATCCTTCCCGACACGCCGCTCGCCGGGGCCAGCCGCGTGGCCGAGTCGGTGCGGCGGGCGATGGTGCCGCTCGCCATGGCCGCGGGCGAGCGGACCATTCCCGTCACGGTCAGCATCGGCGTGGCGGCGGCCGGCCCCGACGAGCTCGGCAGCACCGGGCTGATCGAGCGGGCCGACGCGGCGCTGTATCAGGCAAAACGCGAGGGGCGGAACCGCAGCAGCACCGGCGGCACCGCTGCCATCCCGGCCTAGCGCGATGGGGACCGGCATGCTTCCGATCGCGGTGCTTCTCGGCATCACGGTGATCGCGGTGATCGTGGCCGGCGTGGCCGTCTGGCAGGCCCGCGCGGCCCGGGCCGCCCTGCGCGCGTCCGAGTCAGGCGCGGTGGCGGCGACCCGCCGCGAGACTGACGCCGTGGTGCCGGTCCCGGCCGCGCCCCGCGCTGGCGGGGCGGAGGGCGGAGCACCGGCACGGTCGCGCCGCATCCTGGTGGTCGAGGACGAGCCGGGCGTCCGTGAGTTCATCAGCCGTTCGCTGACGCGCGCCGGCCGCGATGCCGTCGCCGTGGCCGGCCCGCTCGCCGCCCTCGCGGCGCTCAACCGCCAGCCGATCGCGCTCATGCTCGTCGACATCGTCATGCCGGAGATGAACGGCTACGACCTGGCGGACGAAGCGCGGAAGATTGCGCCCGGCATCCAGGTCGTGTTCATGTCGGCCTTCGCGCGTGACGCCATCCGGCATCCCGACGCCGGCCGATTTCTCACCAAGCCGTTCACGAGCCAGGCGCTGATTGCCATGGTCGACGAGGCGCTCGCGCCCTGAGGGTCGACCGGGGCGGCCAGCGCGCGGCGGCGTTAAGCCCCGCGTGGTATGCCCGCCGAACCGTTCGGTTCGAGCAGGTCCAGGCACAACACAGGTACAGCGAGCACCTCGGTGCGCCACTCTCATGCTGCGGGACGGCATGCGCGACTCGAGTGGTTCATGGCTTATCCACATTGAAGTCGAGTTCAGGTCTATACGGGTAAGGAGGAGTCGTGATGAAACTGACCACTTCACACCGTAAGGGAATGTTAAGAAATGTTACGAGGGCTCGCTCTGACACGTGCGCTCGGTCATGATGCAGAGACTGTGGCCCTGTTGACTCCTTTGTGGTCGTCTGCGCTTTTGAGCGCATCGTTGCTATTGATTGCCGCCAACGCGTCGGCGCAGTGCCGCATCGAGGGCTCCGTGCAATGGGCCGACGGCACGCCCGCTGCCGCTGTCGCCATCTCGGTTCCCGAGTTGAAGCTTGAAACGACGACAGATGCGCGCGGTCAATTTGCGTTTGACGATATTCGGCCGGGCATTCGCATCACCGTTGATGCCTTCCTCGACAAGCGACTCCTCGGCCGGGCATATACGCTCGTGACCCTTCGGGTCGAGCACGTCGATCTGCAATTGGCCGGTACCCCGTCGAATCCGACGCCTGCGCCACAGGTGCCGCGGGAGCTGAGCCGCCCGGCGACATCAGGAACGGCGCCCGAATCGTTCAGCGCCGGCAGCGGGACCGACACGGTGACGTACGACGCGAACGGGATGCCGGTTGTCTCGTCAGACGTGACTGTCGTGGCCAACCTGCCCATGCTGAGCGCATCGACCGAAGCCGGGAAAGTCACGCTTCAGCCCGAACAGGTGACGGCGCTGCCCAGCCTCGGCTCGAGCGACATTTTTCGCGCGCTTCAATGGCTTCCCGGTGTCAGCAGCAACGAGACTTCATCGGGCCTGTTTGTACGAGGTGGCACGCCCGACCAGAACCTGGTCGACTTTGACGGCTTTACGGTCTACAGCGTCGACCATCTGTTCGGCTACTTCAGCGCGTTCAATATGGACGCGATCGATGCGGTCGACCTCAGCAAAGGCGCGTATGAGGCCCGATATGGCGGCCGCCTTGCGAGCTTGACCGAGATCCGCGGTAAGTCTCGACCGCAGCGAATTCAGGGCATGGTCGGCGGCAGCGCCTTGAGCGTTGATGGCGTCTTCCAGCTTCCGGTCGGTTCCAAGGCATCGGTGCTCGTCGCTCACCGGCGGTCATTCCAATCACCGCTCTACGATCGCATCCTCGGGCTGGTGTCGACGGACACCGGGCCGGCACCGCCAGGCCGCGGCGGCCGATTCGCGACGATGTTCAATTCGAAACCGGTGTCTGGGTTTGATGATTCGAACGGACGGTTCGAATGGCAACCCACGACTCGCGATCAATTCACCGTCAGCACCTATCTCGGACACGACGACGTCGACAACTCGCGAGAACTCCAGTTGCCGACGCAGTTTCTTGAACAAATTGCCGCCAGGGGCATTTCCTTCTCCGGCGATTTAAAGATCACCGATGTCCGCGAATACCGCAACACAGGACTCAGCGTGCGCTGGAACCGTGACTGGAGCAACATCTTCCGGACGTCGATGACGGTTGGCCGCTCCGACTACGACACGCTTACGCAACGGTCATCGAACGTGGGCGGACGGCAGGGTGGCGCCGGCGAACTGAACGTCGTGGACGACACCACGGTCACCATCTCGGCACCAATCACTTTCAATGCCAGCAACGAGCTGACTGTCGGCGCGCAACGGACGGCCAACCGCGTGGTGTTTGAATTTGCGAACAACCTTGCCGGCACCACCGGGCCGAACGGTGCGCAGATTGGAGCGCTGGCAAGTCAACTCAACCGGTCCACGACGGGCACGACGACGTCGGCCTTCGTCCAGCACCGCATGATGTTTGGCAGCCGGCTGATCGCCCTGCCCGGCCTGCGGATGACCCAGTCCTCAGTGTCCGGTGAGCGATACATCGAGCCTCGACTGACGGCGACCTGGCTGGCAACCGATCGGTTGAGAGTCAAAGGCGCCTGGGGCCAGTACCACCAGTTCGTCAATCGCCTGGTCCGCGAGGATGTGTTCCAAGGCAACCGCGAGTTTTGGGCCTTGTCAGACAACACCACGGTCCCGGTCGCCGCGTCCACGAACGCATCATTCGGCGCGGCCTATCAGACGACTCGCCTATTACTCGATGGCGAAGTCTTCTCGCGTGACATCAAGAATCTCTCGCAGTTGGCGCCGCGGTTAACTGGATCGACAGACTCCGTCGATCTCAGCAGCTTCTTCTATACCGGCAGTGGCCGTTCGAAGGGTGTCGAGCTCCTGGCGCAGATGAAGAGAGGTCGCCATAGCGGGTGGGCCAGTTACACCTGGAGCCGGGTCACCTACGACTTTCCAGAACTGTCCGAGCCGTTCCCAGCCGATCAAGACCGCACTCACGAGCTCAAATTGGTCGACATCTTCAACCTGGGGCGATGGACCGCGTCAGCGACGTGGGTGCTCTCAAGCGGCACACCCTATACCGAGCCGGTCGGCGTGGAACCCGTCACATTTCAAGGGCCCGCTGGCAGCGTGACGTTTGAACGGATCGTGATCGGCGACAAGAACGCCGCCCGCCTGCCAACCTACCACCGGCTCGATCTGGCCCTGAATCACGCCTGGGATCTCCCATCCAACCGCAGTGCCACGATTGGTGTCACGGCCTTCAATGCCTACGACCGTGCCAACGTCTGGTACCGCGAGTACACCAGCATTCAAGGGGAAATCGTTGAAAACAATATCGGGTTGATGCCACGGACATTCAATGCATTCTTGTCGATCAAATTCTAGCCGTCCGCGGTCACGCCTGGTCCTTGCCGCGACGGCTTTCATTCTTGCCGCGGCATGCAGTGAGCCGCAGTTCAGCCTGCCCACCTCGTCGAGCGAAACCGACTCCACATCGACGACCACGACGGCGACTACCTCGACGGACCCACAGACATTCAGCGGCACTCTGGCCGTGCGGGGACAGCGCTTCTATTCATTCACCGTGCCGTCAACACGAACGGTGAGAATCACCCTGGAACAACTCCAAGACGGAGCTGGGACGGCGTCCACGGCCACGTTGGTACTGGGATTGGGTGTGCCGAGCGGAACTGGCTGTGCGATGTTGCGCGAAGTCGCGGCCGGGGCGTCTGATGCGCCCCATATTGACGAGTCGCTGACGACCGGGGTCTATTGCGCGCAGCTGACCGATCCTGGGAGCCTGACCGCCGCCGTTATTTTCTCACTCCGGATCGAGTTCCCGTAGATCGCGGTTTCACCACTTGCTACTTTCGGGAACTCGCAACGAGTAGCCAAGTCCTCGCACTGTGACAACCAGGAAGCCGTGCTGGCCAAGCTTGCGTCGCAGGTTGCTGATATGCATGTCGAGAGCCCGATTCTCGCGACGGAGCTCGCGGTCGAACACTTCCGAGACTAGACGCTCGCGTTCGACGATCGAACCGGCCGCCTCTACGAGGCGGGCCATGATCTCGTACTCCATCGTCGTAAGCTCGAGAGGCACATCGTCCACACAGATTTGGCGACTGGGTGGATGACAGGTGACGCGGGCGATCCTGCTCAAGATGCGCGCCAATTGTCGCTGGCGCCTGAGGCAGCTTTGTGGCGCAGGTGTGATTTTTCTGGGGCAATCGTTGTTCGAGACAAAGGGAGCCAACAGCCAGGCGAGCGTCAACGCGTTTTAACCAAAGGTTAACAACGTAAGGAAAGCAAGCTTGCAATAATCGTTTCGCCAAGCCTGCCTGAGCAATAACACGGCCGTCGCCGCCTGCCCGGCGGCCGTGGGGGGGAAGTCTCCGTGAAGCCTATTACTTGCGTGGTCCTCGAATCCACCGCGCGGCGGATGTCTATCGATGGGACAGTGCTCCCGCTGACCACAGTCGAATACGAGATCCTCTCTCGCCTGACGGAAGCTGCGGGATCGATCATCGATCGCGAACAGCTGACCGCCGATGTCTTCGAGCGCCAGTTCAATCCCGAGGATAGATCGCTTGATGTGCACATCCATCGCCTGCGCAAGAAGCTCGGGCCACATGGATGGCTTCTCGTCACGGTCCGCGGATCTGGCCACATGCTGCGCTCGTTTGCCTCACCGGTGTAGCGGAGTTAACTCGATGTCTTCCTTTCATCAGCTCGCTTTCGCAATGGTTCTTGCAGTGCTCACTCCACCGTTGGTCGCAACGAGTCAGGAGAGCGCCACTGTTCAAGGCGAATGGACTCTCAATCGTGATCTGACACCGGCTCCTCCCAGACGGGACGACGACGTCAGGCGACCGGAAGGTCGGCGCCCGCCGGGCGGAGGCGGAGGCGGAGGCTTTCCAGGAGGAGGTGGCCCTCCAGGTGGAGGGTTCGGCGGCGGCGATTCTGCGGGGGGCCGCCGTGGTCCTAGCGAAAAGGACATGCGCAAGTTCGAAGCGATACGAAGACGAATCGAGGAAGTGCCGCAGCGCCTTGTCATCTCTATCGACGGCGTCCGAGTGCAAATTGTTGACGAGTTCGGACGCGCCACCAACCTCGTTGCCGACGGCAAGAAGCAGGACCGGCTGACGGGCGATGGCGAGTTCAAGTCAATTACGAAGCTGGCGGGTGACCGGTTGGTTCTCGAAGAGGACTTCGCTGGCCCCAAGGTGACGACAACGTATGAGCGGCTCACCAGCAACAGGGAGAGCCGCCTCCAAGTCACGCTGCAGATCGAAGGTATTCCCGAGGGACGCGGCGGTCGAGGTGACCAAAGCTCAAGAGCGCCGCTCACGCGCATCTACGACGCAGGGAAACAGGCGCCGTAACAGATGTTTACGAGCCGTTACGGAAACAGGTGCGACCGTGAACTGTGCCACGCGTCGCCGCACCACGTTCTTGACACCGTCTTGTCACACACACCGGCCCGTGAGCCTGATAACACTGGGGTCATAAGCTAGAAGGAGATGCAGTCATGACAAGACGAACCGTGCTTGCAACGTTGTTCAGCCTCGCAGCGGCGTCGATCGCCGCCGCGCAAACCACCACGCCGCCCGGCAACGGCGGACGCGGCCGGGGCACGCCGCCGGCCGGTGGACAACACCCGAATTGCGGATCGAACCCGAATTGCACCGGCACCCCGCCCGCCCAGCCTCCGCGCGACGGCTCGGGGACGCCGCCCGCAGGACGAGGGCCGTCGGGTCGGGGCGGCCGCCGGCAGCGGCCGAGCGGCAACTGAAGTAGTAACAAGCGGTGGCGGCTACTTGACGGTGGCCGTCACCGCCGTCGGTCTTCAGACGTGCAGGAACGGACCTTATCGGCCCCCCCTTTATGTTGAGTCCGGGTTATCCGCTGAACAGTCGGAGCTTGCCGATGGTCACGAAGTGGCGGAAGTCCCGGTCGGCCGTCACGAGACTGACATTGTGATCAAGGCAGCTCTGCGCGATCAACGTGTCGGCCAGGCGCGCTTTCAGCCCCTTGGCCAGCAGCCGAGAACGCAACCGGCCCGCCCGCTCCCAGTAACCCTCGGTGACCGGTAGGGACGGCAAGGCCACGATCAGCTCCGCGACGCTGGGTGGCAGCTTGGGATCGCTGAGGAACTCGGAGACAACAACGGGCGGCAAACACGCCTGCCGCTCCGCCAGAACCAGGGCGGCCGCGGCGGCGACCACGGTGTCGCGGCCCTCGAGGTGGGCAATCAGGGCTGACGTGTCGAGCGCGATCATCGGTCCGCGCGGAGCCGGTTGACCTTGATGGAGAACTTCACCTTGCCACGCAGCGCGTGGAGTTGCTCCTGTGCCCGGGTCGCAGCGACCAGCTCGAGTCCGCGGCGGATCGTGCCGGTAATGCCCTCGCCAGTCGAGTTTTGCGCCCGATCCAGCAGTTCCACGGGCAGTTCCACCGTCACCTTGGTCGTCTCCACTTCGCTATTCTACCAGCCTTGTGGCCATACTCAATACTGGTATCGGCCATGGGATCGCGGCCGTCCGACGCCCTGGGCCACCAATTCATACCGAGTGGACGCCGATGGCCGGACGTGCTCCTAGGGAAGCGGCTTCGCGCCGGCGCAGCGCCCCCCGGTTTCCGACCTGACGAACCTCAGGGGAATGTGTCCCGAACCAGAACCGAAATCGCCGGCGATCTGGTCGCGCTCGTCTTCGAACTTCCCCGCAAATCGCGCGCCGCCCGTTGGCACAACGAAAGTGACCGTCGGCAATTCGCCAGAGACCGGCGCACCCTCGAACAACAAGAATCCGGCGTCGCCACTGCACGCCACGCCGGACACCATATCGCCGTCTTGCGTGAGCGACAGTTCGAAGTAGTGTCCTGAATGCCCGATGCCGGGAGCGCGCCAGCTTCCGACGGCGGAGCCGGAGGGCCCCGTCAGCAGAACGCAGGCGGATAAGCCCAGGGCCATGGTCCAGACGATGGACAGCTTGACACGCATCTCAAACGACCTCGGTCTGATTGTCGCTCGATCGCCGGCGATCGGAGCTCGACCAGAGGAGGATGAGGCGCGACCTCGAGCACAACGCGAGCGCTGAGTCCGACCAGAGCAAGCCCGGATGGGTACGGCGGGAAATACGTGGTCGACCAGGTGCGCGCGAAGGCGGCCTGCTCGACGAGCCTTCGTTATTCTCTTCAGCGGAACTGCTGCTGCAACTTCTGCAAGGCGTCGTTGCCCGGGCAGAGCTGGTCGTGCGGCAGGTTATAGAGCGGCCCAGGCACCGTGTCGTTCTGGTCGTGCACGTCTTTCGAGTCCCCCGACAGGTACAACAGGCCGGTGACCACCTCGCCCTTCCGCTGGTGATCGCGGATGTGGGCGTAGGCGTTGTCGCGGTTGGTGGGGTCGTAGTCGTCCGCCACCTTCCGGAATTTCACCCAGCTGCCGTCGTGCAGCATCACGTTCTTCACCGTGCCGGCCTGGTAGTCCGCCGTAATCTCGTCGGCGGGCGGCACGAAGTCGGCCTGCACCACCTCCACCTTGTGCTCGCGGGTGTGGGCGTAGCTCTTGGTCGAGCCCTCGTGATCGTTGAAGGTCACGCACGGCGAGATGATGTCGATGAACGCGAAGCCGCGGTGCGCCAGGCCGGCCTGGATGATCGGCACCAGCTGCGCCTTGTCGCCCGAGAAGCTGCGAGCGACGAACGTAGCGCCGAGCGTGAGCGCGAGCAGCGCGCTGTCGATGGCCTGCATCGTGTTGGCCTCGCCCTTCTTGGCGGTGGACCCCGGATCGGCCGACGCCGAGAACTGGCCCTTGGTGAGGCCGTAGACGCCGTTGTTCTCCAGCATGTAGAGCATGTTCACATTGCGGCGAATGGCGTGGCACAACTGGCCGAGACCGATCGACAGCGAGTCGCCATCGCCCGACACGCCGATCATGATCAGGTCGCCGTTGGCGGCATTGGCGCCGGTCGCCACCGCCGGCATGCGGCCGTGCACGCTGTTGAAGCCGTGGGCCTCGCGCAGGAAGTAGGCCGGGGTCTTCGACGAGCAGCCGATGCCCGACATCTTCGCCACCTTGTGTGGCGGAATGCTCATCTCCCAGAAGGCCTGGATGATGGCCGCGGTGATCGAATCGTGGCCGCAGCCCGCGCACAACGTGGTGATCGCGCCCTCGTAGTCGCGCCGGGTCAGCCCGATCTCGTTCTTCTTCAGCGAGGGATGATGAACCTTCGGTTTCGCGATATACGTCATGCCGCCTTCTCCAACTTTGCCTTCACGCCGCTAATCACATGGTGCGCGCTCATCGGGAAGCCGGCGTAGTAGCGGACCGACTCCAGCTTCTCGACGTGCACGCCGGTCTCGAGCATCAGCAGGCTGCGCAGCTGCGCGTCGCGGTTCTGCTCGACGATGAAGTTCACCTCGTGCTGCTCGAGGAACTGCCGCACCTCGTCACCAAAGGGAAAGCCACGCACGCGCATGTAGTTCACCTTGATGCCTTCAGCGGCGAGCAGGTCCATGGCCTCGACGCAGGCGGCGTGGCAGCCGCCGACCGTCACCAGGCCCATGGTCGCGCCCGGGGTCGGCTTCATGACGGGTGGCGGCACCGCCTTGGTGGCGCCTTGCACCTTGCGGGCGATGCGGTCGAGCACTTCCTGGTACTCGTCGCCGTCCTCGGTGTAGGCCCCGTACTTGTTGTGGCCCGAACCGCGCGTGAAATACGCGCCCTTGGGATGCACGCCGGGGAGCGACCGTTGCGGGATGCCGTCGCCGTCGACGTCCAGATAGCGGTAGAAGCTCCTGGCCTTCTCGAGGTCGTCGGCCGACAACACCTTGCCGCGATCCGGCCGGTAGCTGTCGTCCCACGCCAGCTTCGGCACCATCCAGTCGTTCATGCCGATGTCGAGGTCGCTGACCAGGAACACCGGGGTCTGGAAGCGCTCCGCCAGGTCGAACGCCTTCGCCGCCATCTCGAAAGCTTCGCGCGGGTCAGCCGGGTAGAGGCAGATGTGCCGGGTGTCGCCGTGCGAGGCGTGGGCGCACAGCATCAGGTCACCCTGCTGCGTGCGCGTCGGCATGCCGGTGGAAGGCCCGGTGCGCTGCACGTCCACGATCACCGCGGGGATTTCCGCGTAGTAGGCCAGGCCGATGAACTCGTTCATCAGCGAAATGCCCGGGCCGGACGTGGGCGTGAAGGCCCGCGCGCCCGCCCACGACGCGCCGATCACCATGCCGAGGGCGGCCAATTCGTCTTCGGCCTGCAGGATGGCGAATTTCTTCTTCTTGGTGTCCGGATCGCGCCGGTACTTCATGCAGAAGCCCTTGAACGCTTCCATCACGGAGGTGGCCGGCGTAATCGGATACCACGCGCCGACGGTGGCGCCGGCATAGACCGCGCCGAGCGCGGCGGCGGTGTTGCCGTCGATCAGGATGCTGTCTGTGGTCGCGTCCATCTTCTCGAGATGAATCGGCAGCGGGCACGGGAAGTTGGCCCTGGCGTAGTCGTAGCCGAGCGCGATCGCCTTCTCGTTGGAATCGAGCAGCGCCTTTTTGGCGGCGTACTTTTCCTTGGTGAGGGCGGCGATCACCTCGGTGTCCATGCCGATCAGGGCGGCCAGCACGCCGGCGTAGGCGATGTTCTTCATCAGGATGCGCTCGCGCACGCCCTTGAAGGTGGCGTTGCACATCTCGGCGAGCGGCACGCCCAGGTAGGTGACGTCGGGCCGCTTGAGCTTCTCGTCCAGCGGCCACGACGAGTCGAACATCAGGTAGCCGCCCGACCGCACCTCGGCGACGTCCTTGGCGTAGGTGGCGGCGTTGAGCGCCAGCATGAGGTCGAAGTGCGGCGTCCGCGCGGTGTAGCCGTGCTTGTTGACGCGGATCTCGTACCACGTCGGCAGGCCCTGGATGTTCGACGGGAACACGTTCTTCCCCGTCACCGGCACACCCATGCGGAAGATGGCCTGCATGATCAGGCCGTTGGCGCTCGCCGATCCGGTCCCGTTGGCCGTGGCGATCTTGAAAGCGAAATCGTTTACGCGACTGGTCATCGTCCTACGGCTTCCAGGGGAATAAAGGTGGTGCCCGCCACGGGCAATTGGAGCACGAACTTGCGCATGTCCCACGCGTAGGTGGGGCACCGCTCGGCGCACAGGCCGCAGTGCAGGCAGACATTCTCGTCTTTCACCATCAGCCGCCCGGTCTGCTTGAGCGGACCCGAGTGGAACAGCGGCTGCTCGAGGTTCGTGGCGGGGGCGAGCGTCCCGTCACGCAGTGCGGACTCGGACTCCGCACCAGGAATAATGGTCAGGCAGTCCACCGGGCAAATGTCGATGCAGGCGTCGCACTCGATGCACAGCGAGTCGGTGAAGTGCGTCTCGACGTCGCAGTTCAGGCAGCGCTCGACCTCGGCGCGGGTCTGTTCCTCGGTGAAGCCCTCTTCCACTTCCATCGTCATCTTCGAGAAGCGGAGCGGCAGCTCGACGTGCTTCATCTTCTGCCGCTGGACCGGGTCGTAGTTGTTGCTGTACGACCACTCGTGCAGGCCCATCTTGGTGCTGGTCAGCGTCATGCCGTGCGGCGGGCGTTCGGTGACCGGCAGGCCCTGGCAGTACTGGTGGACCGAGATGGCGGCCTGGTGGCCGTGCTCGACCGCCCAGATGATGTTGGCCGGTCCGAAGGCGGCGTCGCCGCCGAAGAACACGCCCGGTCGCGTCGACATGAAGGTGGTCTTGTCGACCACCGGCATGTCCCACTTCTTGTCGAACTCCAGCCCCAGGTCGCGCTCGATCCAGGGGAAGGCGTTCTCCTGGCCGATCGCCAGCACCACCGCGTCGCACGGCAGCGTCACTCGACCGGCCGGCTCCTGGATGAACTTGCCGTTCTCTTCACGCGACGTGAACTTGTCGAACTCCATCCCGGTCAACTTGCCGTGGTCGACGATGAAACGGACCGGCGACAGGTTCTCGAGAATCTCGACCTGCTCTTCTTCCGCGTCCTCGAGCTCCCACGGCGACGCCTTGAAATACTTGCGCGTCCGGCGCGAGATCACCTTCACGTCGGTGGCGCCGAGGCGCTTGGCCGAGCGGCAGCAGTCCATCGCGGTGTTGCCGACGCCGATGATCAGGACGCGCTTGCCGACTTCCTTGATGTGGCCGAAGTGAATCGACTCGAGCCACTCGATGCCGATGAAGATCTGGTCCGACTCGTTGCGCCCGGGCAGGTCGAGTTCCTTGCCCTTCGGCGCGCCGGTGCCGACGTAGACTGCGTCGAACTCCTTCGAGTCGACCAGCGACTTCAGGCTGGTGACCGGCGAGTCGTACTTCATCGTCACGCCCATGTTCACGATGTAGCCGATTTCTTCGTCGAGCACTTCTTCGGGGAGGCGGAAGGCGGGAATGTTGATGCGCATCAGGCCGCCAGGGCGCGGCCCTTTCTCGAAGATGGTGCACTGGTACCCCAGCGGCATCAGGTCGTTCGCCACGGTGAGGGCGGACGGACCGGCGCCGATGAGGGCCACCTTCTTTCCATTCTTCGTTGCCGGAGCTTTCGGGATGCGATCGGTGATGTCGTCCTTGTGATCCGCGGCCACCCGCTTGAGGCGGCAGATCGCGACAGGCTTGCCGTCGACGCGGCCGCGCCGGCAGGCCGGCTCGCACGGGCGGTCGCACGTGCGGCCCAGGATGCCCGGGAACACGTTCGACTCGCGGTTCAGGATGTAGGCATCGTCGAACCGCCCGTTCGCGATCATCCGGATGTATTCGGGGACGTTCGTGTGAGCCGGACAGGCCCACTGGCAATCGACAACCTTATGGTAGTAGTTCGGGTCCGCTGTATCCGTCCGAGGCAGCATATCCCCGGATTATATGTGTTCTCAGGGTGCCGGATCAGGAGCCAGGGCGGTCGGCGCAGCGGGGGTGGCCGCCGTCACCAGGTGGTTGGCGCCCGACGCGGTCACAAATCCTCGCTCGAACTTCTCCTCGGTGGTGCGATCGAGGATGGTCGCGACGCGGTAGAAGTCGGCTTGCAGGCGCTCCCGGGTGAGGTCGAGCACGAAGTAGCCGCGGTAGCGGCCATCCACGTAATGCAGGTGCGGCCGGGCGTCGCGCAGGGCCGCCAGCTGCGCCTCGCCGTCGGGACCCGCGCCGAGGTTGCTGGGCGAGCTCACCGACGTGCCCGCGAACTCGACGCCGAGCGACCCCTTGCCGGTCTTGCTGTCGTACGCCCCGAACGGGTCGCGCGGTAGGTCGTACGCCCACGAGCTGTGGACATCACCGGTCAGCACCGCCACGTTGGCCACCTTGGCCCGTTCGATCATGTCGAATACGCGCGATCGCGAGGCGCGATAGCCATCCCACGAGTCGGGGTTGCCGGCCCGCGCGCCGGTGGCGGTTTGGGGAGCGAACATGACCTGCTGCCCCAGCAGGTTCCAGCCGGCCTTGCCACGCACCGACGTCACCATCTGCTCGGCCAGCCAGCCCTCCTGCTCGGGCCCGAGCAGGTGGCGGCCGGGCAGCTCGATGGCGGCCGTGTCTTCGCGCAACGCCTGCTGGTCGCGGCCAACCAGCCGCGTGTCGAGCATGAACAACGTGGCCAGGTTGCCGAAACGGAACGAGCGGTAGATGCGCGCCTGCTTCGTCTGCGCATCTTCGCGAATCGGCATCCATTCGTAATACGCCTGGATTGCCGCGGCACGGCGCGCGGCCCACTCCCCTTCGCCGGTGTCGGCATTGTGATTCTGCGCGCCGCCGGACCAGGTGTTGTTCGTGAACTCGTGATCGTCCCAGGTGACGATGAACGGGTGCTGCCGGTGAATCTCCTGTGAGTCGGGATCCGCCTTGTACTGGGCATGTCGCTCCCGATAGTCCTGGAGCGCGACCATCTCCTTGTTGGGCGCCGGAATGCGCCCGAGCTTCGTGCCGTCGCCGTACTGCTCGTTGGCGTACTCGTAGATGTAGTCGCCGAGGTGCAGCACCGCGTCGAGGTCGGCGCGCCTGGCAAGGCAGGCATAGGCGTTGAAATAGCCCTGCGGCAGGTTCGAACACGACACGACGCCCAGCCGCAGCCGGCTGACGCCGTCGCGTGGCAGGGTCCGGGTCCGGCCGATCGCCGACCGCCCGCCCTGGGACTCGAAGCGGTAGTAGTAGGTGGTGCCCGGCTCGAGCCCCGTCACGTCGACCTTCACCGTGAAGTCGCGCGCGGTCCCGGTCTGCGCCTCGCCGCGCGACACGACCCGCGAAAACTTCGCGTCGCGCGCCACCTGCCACGTTGCCGTCACCGCTGCGGCAGCGGGATCCGACGGCGTCACCCGCGTCCACAAGATGACGCGATCCGCCAACGGATCGCCGCTCGCCACGCCGTGCCGGAAGGCGGCGTCGGCGGTTTGGGCGAATGCGTTCGTCGCGCGGATGAGCGGCAGCGTGCCGAAGGCGAGGCTGCTGGTGGCCAGGAAGTTGCGCCGTGAAACCCTTCGCATGACGCGAAGTCTAATCGAGGGCGGTGACGTTAGAGCAACGTGCGCTGGCCGCGCTCAAGCTCCAGCAGTGCCCGTTTCGTCGGGATTCCACCGCCAAATCCGGTCAGCGACCCGTTGGCGCCGATCACCCGGTGGCAGGGGACGATGATGGCGATGGGGTTGGCGCCGTTGGCCATGCCCACGGCACGGACGGCTTTGGGATTCCTGATGCGGTTCGCCAGTTCCAGGTAGCTGATGGTCTCGCCGTACGGAATGCGGCGCAGTTCGGTCCACACCAGGTGCTGGAACGGCGTGCCGTCGAACACCACCGGCGTCGTGAAGGCCTTCAGGCGCCCCGCGAAGTACTCATCCAGCTCCTCGCGCACGCCGTCCAGGACGCCCGTCGTATCGGCCACCCAGGCGCGGTCGATCGCGCGGGGGCGCGACCCGGCGCCGAACGACAGGATATGCAAGCCCTCGCGGTTGCCGGCCAGCAACAGCGGTCCCACCGGGCTGTCGTCGATGCGCGAGTAGTAGAGGGTCGCCATGACGAAACAGTAACCCAACGGTCGACCAACCATTCTCCTCATCTCCTCGTCTCCTGTTAGATAATCTCTGCCGTGTCCGTGATTCTTGGATCCACCAGCTTGCTGTCGTCCGGCCGCCTGAAGGGCCGCCGCGTCGGCATTGTGTCCAACCCCGCGTCGGTGGACGAGAATCTCACGCACGTGGTGACTGCCCTGCTGGCGGCGCCCGGCGTCACGGTGGGCGCCATCTTCGGCCCCCAGCACGGCTTCCGGTCCGACGTGCAGGACAACATGATCGAGACACCGCACACCAGCGACTCCGCCCGTCGCGTGCCGGTGTTCTCGCTCTACAGCGAAACCCGCGAGCCGACGGCGGAGATGCTGAAGCACATCGACGTGCTGGTGATCGACCTCCAGGACATCGGCGCCCGCATCTACACTTACATCTACACGATGGCCAACTGCCTGCGCGCGTGCGCGAGGCACGGCATCGACATCATCGTGTGCGACCGGCCCAACCCGATTGCCGGGTTGGACGTCGAAGGGCCCATGCTCCTGGCCGGCTACGAGTCGTTCGTCGGGCAGTTCCCCATGCCCATGCGTCACGGCATGACCATCGGCGAGCTGGCGCGGTTCTTCAACGAACACTTCGCGATCAACGCGCCGCTTGAAGTGATCGAAATGGCAGGCTGGTCGCGCTCGATGTATGGCGACGCCACCGGGCATCCGTTCGTCATGCCCTCACCCAACATCCCCACCCTCGACAGCGCCATCGTCTATCCGGGCACGGTGCTCTTGGAGGGCACGATGGCCTCGGAGGGCCGCGGCACGACGCGGCCGTTCGAGCTGGTGGGGGCGCCGTGGGTGGAGGCCGAGCAGTTCGCGGCGGCGATGAACGCGCGTATGCTACCCGGCGTGCACTTCCGCGCCGCGGTGTTCGAGCCCACGTTCCAGAAGCACGCGAAAACGACATGCGGCGGCTGTCAGATTCACGTGCTCGACCGCGCGGCGTTCAAGCCGGTGCTCACCGGTGTCGCCCTGATCGACGAGATTCGCGCGGCCAGCCCGGCCGATTTCGCCTGGCGGCGGCCGCCCTACGAGTACGAGCACGACAAGGAACCCATCGACATCCTCGCCGGCTCGCCGGCGCTCCGCACCGCGATTGACGCCGGCGTGCGCGCGGAGGAACTGGCCAGGACCTGGGCGGTCGAGAGCCGGCCTTTCGAGAAGCTGCGCGGGCAGTTCCTCATCTACTCCTGAGCATGGCGCCCAAGGCCGCGGTCCTCGACGTCAAGCGTTCACTGGTCATCCAGGCCCCGCCGGCCCGGGTGCTGGCCGCGTTCTTCGACAGCACGGACCTGGCCGGCTGGTGGCAGGTGGTGCGCGCGGTCACCGTGCCGCGGCCGATGGGCATGTACGCGATCGAGTGGGAGTCCACGCCGTTCACGGACGACGTGCTCGGCCGGCTTGGCGGCACCTTCCACGGCACCATCATCGACTACCGTCCCAACGGCGCGTTCTTCGTCGCCGAGGCCTACTGGCAGCCGCCCGACGGCGACCCGATCGGCCCGATGGCACTGGAGGTCCACTGCCGCCCGCACGGCAACGGCCGCTCGACCATGCTGACGGTGAGGCAAAGTGGCGAGGGTGATGGACCGCGCTGGCAGCGCTACTTCGAGATCATGGGCCACGGCTGGGAAGGCGCGCTGCAGGAGATGAAGGACTACATGGACAAAGAGTCGGAGCGGACAAAGCGGCAATGACAGACGCCTCGCTTGACGTGCGCGCCTACTTCGCGGCATTGCCGGCAGCGGCCCGCCGCGACCTCAAGGCGATCCGCGCGGCCATTCGTGCCGCCGCTCCCGAGGCCATCGAGAGCTTCAGCTATCGCATCCCCGGCTTCAAGCTCGACGGCAAGGCGCTCGTCTGGTACGCCGCGTTCAAGGAACACACCAGCCTCTATCCGATTACCGGCGGGATCCAGCAGGCCCACGCGAAAGCCCTCAAGGGCTACGAGACATCGAAGGGGACCGTCCGCTTTCCCATGACCGAAGGGCCGCCGCTGGCGCTCGTGAAGAAGCTCGTGAAGGCGCGAATCGCCGAAGTGAGAACAGCGGGCAAGCGCGCGCGGGCGAAGTGAGACCCGGGCTCCAGGCCCACTGTCGGCAATGCGCCGGCGGCGTGACGGGACGGGTCGTGGCGAACCTAACGCCGCGGCCCAGTCCGGCGCCCGAGCAGGGCGCCAACATCGCGGGACACGAGACTCGACATCGGAACCACCGACACGTTCGGCGCGAGGGTGTATGGCTCATCCCCCGGATAGAGAACAACGAGGTGCTCCAGTTTCAGGTCGGCAAGCGCGATGCGCATCGAGGGTGTGAGGCTGGGAGCGTCCTGCCGCTTGATCTCGATGCCGTAGCGCCGGCCGCCGCGAACCACCAGCAGATCCAGCTCAGCCCCCTGATGGGTCGCCCAGAAGTGGGCGGTCTGGGGCTGCAGCACATCAAGGGCCCACTCGATGGCGACCCCCTCCCATGACGCGCCCGCCTTGGGATGCGACAACAAGTCGCGGTCGGTGTCGATGCCGAGCAACGAGTGAAGGATCCCGCTGTCGCGCACGTAGACCTTCGGCGCCTTGACCTGCCGCTTCTTCAGGTTCTCGTGCCACGGCTGCAACTGCCGGATCAGAAACAGGCCAGAGAGGAGATCGAGATAGCGGCGGGCCGTTGGCTCAGAGACCGCCATCGAGCGGGCGGCCTCGGCCGCATTCCACACGCCACCATGATAGTGAGCCACCATCGTCCAGAAGCGGAGCAACGTCGCCGCCGGGATCGAGATACCGAGTAGCGGGATGTCGCGCTCGACGTAGGTCTGGATGAACTGCTGCCGCCAGGCGACGCTGGCGGCCTCTGACGGCGCCAGCAGTGAACGCGGAAAGCCACCGCGCCGCCACAGCGCCGGCAAGCGCTTGGCGCCGGCCTCATCCGGAGTGAAGCCGCCAATGACGATGGTCTCGAGACGGCCGGCCAGCGACTCGGACGACTGTCGCAGGAGGTCGGGACTGGCGCTCCCGAGCACCAGGAACCGGGCCGGCAGCGGCCGCCGGTCGGCCAACACCCGCAGCACGGGAAACAGATCGGGCCGTCGCTGGACTTCGTCGATGACGACCAGCCCCCTCAGTGACGACAGCGCGGTCATCGGCTCGGCCAGGCGCGCCAGACTCCGCGGATCCTCGAGATCGAAGTAGTTCGGCGATCGAACACCAACCAGGGTCCGGGCCAACGTCGTCTTGCCCGACTGACGCGGGCCGATCAGCGCCACCACCCGTCCCCGCCGTAAGGCCAGGGTCACGGCGGCTTGGTGGTGGACACGGACAATCACGACGGCCATCATACCATGAAAATCAGACTCTTCATGTTAGTATTTCATGGTTGATAACCAGTCCATCCAACCACTCGACCGCTGCGCCGGAGCCGTGTTCCCGTCGGGGCCGGCGCGGCTACGACAACAGGCGCTCCTGTCGGCCGTCAATCGCGCCGGTTGCGGCTTGCCCCAGTTACCATCGCGCTTTCGCTCGCGGCGCTCAAGGTGTAGTGGCAACTCGTCGAGGGTGGCCTGAGTCGGCGCGAGAATGACGTAGAGCAGCTCGGTACCCGGCAAGACCGCCGCACCCGGGAGCCGCGGAGCCGGAATCACGCTCGCCAGAACGGTCTCCATGGATCGGGCCGCCTCGGAGTAGCGCGGGGCCCAGGAGAACGCGCGACAGGAATCGGGACGAACGGGAACTCATCCAACAGCTCGTCGTCGAACACCTCGCCATCCAGATCGTCCTGACTGAAATCGAAATGACGGTGCCCGGCAAGGGCGGTCGCCTCGCCCCTTGAAGGCCGCGCGCTGAGCAGCTGGACCCACGTCCGGGTTTCGAAGTCGTGGACGTGACCGATCCCTTCATCAGCATGCGGCGAACTGCCCAACCGTAATCTGTGTCCGTTCTGCGTCTAATCTGTGGCTGCATTTATCTGCGGCCTGTCATTGGCCGTAAGATGCCCATAGATGGCAACCTCCATGGCCGAACGCGCTGACGTGGTCATCGTCGGCGGCGGCGTCGTCGGCTCCAGCGCGGCGTGGCACCTGCGCCAAGACGGGTTCACCGGCCGCATCCTGGTGGTCGAACGCGATCCCAGCTACGCCCGCTCATCCTCCTTCCTGGCGATGGGCGGCATCCGCCAGCAGTTCTGCACGCCGGTCACCGTGCGCATGGTGCAGTTCAGCGTCGAGCTGTGGAAGCAATTTGACAAGAGGCTCGGCGCGCCGCGAAAGCGGCCGCAGGCGTGGTTCCGGCAGCGCGGCTACCTGTTCCTGGCCAATGGTGCCAACGCCACCGCGCTCGGCAGGCGCTACCACGAGGAGCAGCAGGCCGGCGCCGCGGTGCGCATGGTCACCGTCGAGGAACTGGGCGTGATGCTGCCCGACGTGATGCTCGACGACATCCTGTTCGGCGTGCTCGGCCCCGACGACGGCTACGCCAACCCGCGAGAGGTGCTCGCCGGGTTTCGCGCCGGCGCCGAACTGGCCGGCGCCGAGTACATCGCCGACGAGGTCACGGCCGTCGATCAGAAGAACGGCGCGGTCACGGGCGTCCGGCTGAAGAGCGGCATGCGCGTGGCGGCGCCCATCGTGGTCAACGCCGCGGGGCCGTGGGCGGGAGGGCTGGCGGCCCTGGCCGGGCTGAAGGTGCCGGTCGAGCCGATGCGGCAGATGCTGTTCCGCTGCACGCTGCCGCGCGTGTGGCCGTATCGCTTCCCGATGCTGATCGATCCCGGCGGCGTCCACTGGCGGCACGATGATGCGAGCGAGCCGGGGGGACCCGACCAGATCATCCTGGCCTTCACCAACTGGAACGAACAGCCCGGAGACAACCTCGAGCCGGACGAGGCGCGGTGGAACAAGGACTTCTACCCGGCGATGGTGAACCGCGTGCCAGACCTGTGCGACGTGACCGACGTGCGCGGCTGGGCGGGGCTGTATGAAATGACACCGGACCACAACCCCGTTCTCGGTCCCCATCCCGGGCTGTCAGGCTTCATTTTCGCCAACGGCTTCAGCGGGCACGGCTTGATGATGTCGCCGGCCACCGGCAAGATCGTCAGCGAGTTCGTGCGGCTGGGGCGATCGGACACGTTTGACGTGAACGTGTTCGCGCCCGACCGCTTCGAGCGCGGCGCGCTCGTGCACGACGCCGCCACGATCTAGGCGTGGCGGATTCTCACGAAGTTCGAACCTCCGCGATCGAGGTCGGTGGCGGTGTTCACGAACACCAGGGTCGCGTTGTCGGGCGCCCTCGAGCGCTTCACGGCGCCGTCCACGACCCGGTTGATCACATCCTCGATGTCGCCGCCCAGCTCGCAGACCATCGGGATCACGCCGCGCCAGAGGCTCAGGCGCCGCGCCACTTCCTCGTTGTCGGTCGCCGCCAGGATGATGGCTTCCGGGCGCGCGGCCGACAGCAGCCGCGCGGTCTGCCCTTCGCGCGTGACCGCGACAATGGCGTGCGCGCCGGAGCGGCGGGCCAGCGTGACGGCCGCCTCACTCAAGGCCTGAGTGTGATCCACCCTCGGACGGCTGCCGGCCGGTTCCACCCACGCCGGCGGCATCGACTCGGCGTCGCGGATGATCGCGTCGAGCACCTCCACGGATCGCACCGGATAACGCCCGGTCGCCGTCTCGCCCGACAGCATGATGGCGTCGGCGCCGCCGTCCACGGCGCCGGCGGCATCGCTGGCTTCCGCCCGCGTCGGCCGCGGCTCCGTGCGCATCGATTCGAGCACCTGCGTGGCGACGATGGCCGGGACCGAGCGGGCGTGTGCCTTGCGCAGGATCTCCTTCTGCACGCGCGGCACCCGTTCCAGCGGGATCTCGAGGCCCAGGTCACCGCGCGCCACCATCACGGCGTCGCTGGCCTCCAGGATTTCATCGAGATGCTCGATGGCCTCCGGCCGCTCGAGCTTGGCGATGACCGGCACCTTCGGCCGGCCCTCTTCGGCCATCACCGCCCGGAGTCGCGTGATGTCGCCGGCACCCTGCACGAAACTGATCGCCACCATGTCCACGCCCAGCGCCAGGCCAAAGGCCAGGTCGCGGCGATCCTTGTCGGTCAGGTCGGAGCGCAACGGCACGTGCGGCGCGTTGATGCCCTTGTGCTCGCCCAGTTCGCCGCCGTCGATCACGCGCGTGTGGATCTCGCTGGGCGAGTTCGACTCCACTTCCAGCTCGATCTTCCCGTCGTCGATCAACAGGCGATCGCCCTTCGCGACCTTGAGCGCAAGTTCCGCGTAGCTGGTGTAGACGCGGCCCGGGCCGCCAACTTCGTCGCCGATCGCCACCACCAGGCTGCCGCCGCGTTCGAGCAGGATGGGACGCCCGCCCTCGAGGCGGCCGATCCGAATCTTCGGGCCGCTGAGGTCCTGCAGGATCGCCACGTGCCGCTTCGCGCGCTTCGCGGCCTCGCGAATCCTGTGGAACTTGCCGGCGTGATCGGACTGGGTGCCGTGGGAGAAGTTGAGGCGGATGATGTCAACGCCGGCCGCGATCAGCTCGTCGAGAACCTGAGCCGAACTCGACGCCGGGCCAATCGTGGCGATGATCTTGGTGTGCCTCACCCCACCAGCTTACGCTGCCTCGCATAGTCAGCGCGCCCCGTTCAGGCCTGCGGTCAGCTCGGGGGTAGTGCGGGAGCCGCGGCCGGCGCGCGCCGATCGCCGGCTCAGGGCACGACCGGTGCCGTTCGAGCGAGTACCTCGCGGAGCTTCCGGCTGAGCGTCTCGGACGTGAACGGCTTGCGGAGGAACGCCACACCGGGATTCAACACCCCGTGTTGGGCGATGGCGTCGTCGGTATACCCGGACATGTAGATCACCCGCAACGCGGGGTGACGTTCCAGGAGTTGCCTGGTTAACTCCTGCCCGCTGGCCCCCGGCATGACCACGTCGGTCAGGAGCACGTCGATGGGCGGCTGCTTCTCGAACTGCTGGAGCGCTTCGGCCGCGTCTGCGGCGACACGCACGGTGTAGCCTTGCCGCTCCAGCAACCGCCTGGCCATTTCGCAGAGGCCCGGCGAATCATCCACCACGAGCACCGCGTGCGCCGCGGTCTGTGGACGTGCCACTGGCAACGGCGCGTCCACGGCCATGCCGGCCGCGCCGGCCTTGGACAGGAACACCTTGAACGTCGTACCCTTGCCGACTTCACTCGTGACGGCGATGCCCCCGCCGCTCCGGGTCACGATGTCGTGGACGGTGGCCAGGCCCAGCCCGGTGCCCTCGCCGGCCAGCTTGGTGGTGAAGAACGGCTCGAACAGGCGGGCCAGGACGTCCGGTGACATGCCGCTCCCGGTGTCGGTCATGGTAAGCACCACGTAGGGTCCCGGTACGATGGCGGGTGTCGACAGCTCGAGGTCCTGGCCGACGTCGACATTGGCGGTCGCAATCGTCAAGGTGCCGCCCTTTGGCATGGCGTCCCGCGCGTTCACGGCGACGTTCATGACGATCTGCTCAATCTGCCCGCTATCCCCCTTGACCGACGCCAGCTCCGGGTCGAGGCCCAACACGATGTTCACGTCTTCCCGGATCAAGAGCCCGAGCATCGGCCGCATGCCCGCGATCACGGCGTTCAGGTCGAGCAGTCTGGGCTCGATGACGTCCTTGCGGCTGAACGCGAGCAACTGGCGCGCCAGCGCCGTGGCGCGCCCGCCCGCCTTCGCGATTTCGACGATGTCCGGCCGGCGCGGATCGTCCGGCCCGAGATCCGCCAGCGACAGCTCGCAGTACCCGAGAATCACGGTCAGCAGGTTGTTGAAGTCGTGCGCCACGCCGCCAACGACCCGTCCGACGGCGTCCATCTTCTGCGCCTGCTGGTACTGTTTCTCGAGCGCCAGTCGGGAGGTGATGTCCAGGGAAATGCCAACGCCGCGCACCGGTTCGCCGTGCTCGCCAAGATGGACGCGGCCGGCGCCTCTCAGCCAGCGCACGGTGCCGTCGGCCGGCAGGGTGCGGTGCTCCTCAGTGAAGTCAGTGCCGGTCCGCGCCGCCTCGTCCATCGCCTTGGTCACGGCGTCACGATCCTCGGGATGCACCCGCTCGATGAAGGCCGCGAACGTGCCGCCAAAGGTCCCCGGTGTCAGGCCATGCTGTGACTCGAGGATCGCCGACCACTGGAGCCGGCCGGTCTTGAAGTCCATGTCCCAAATTCCGACGCCGGCGGCGTCCATCGCGAAGCGCGTGCGCTCTTCCGACAACTGCAGCGCATCGACCGCCTGGTGGCGCGCGAGAATCTCCTGCTCCAACTCCGCGGCCCGCTTGAGCGCGATGGCGGCGAAATGGCCGGTCTCGTAGATACGGCCCACCAGCCCCGACAGCGCCTGGACCAGGTGTTCGTCGTCCTCGCTGAACGTCTGTCCCTCGTTGCCGACGAAACAGATCCAGCCGTAGACGTGGGCCGGCGAGGCGACCGGCGCGGCCAGGAACGCCTGCACCTCGGGATGGAGCGGCGGGAACTGCGAGCCGGACGGACCAACGCCCGACGGACCACCACGCGCCGTCCGTCGCTCCGCGACGACGGCGGCGAGGACGCCTGACAGCGGGTCGCCAGCCTTGATCCAGTCATGGCTCGCACCACAGGTAGTCGACCGTTCCACCGTTCGGGTCTTCAAGTCGAGAACGCCAAGCGTGACGTAAGTGGCGCCAAACAGGTCTCGGGCAGCGGCGCAGACGTTCTGCAGCAGCCGGTCGAGATCGCGTTCGGATGCCAGGTCCAACCCGATGTTGATCACCGCCTTGAGCCGGGCGTTCGAGATTTTCAGGTCGTCGGCGGTGTCCGACAGCAAGTCGGTCAGTAATCGCAGGTGCTCGCGGGCGAACGCCGTCGTGGTCGGCGGGGCCGGGGCCGGCAACGCGGGCGAGCCCGGCGAGAGCAGGCCGTTGATGACGCGCTGAACGTCCCCCGGTTCGGCGGGCTTCAACAGGACGTCGGCAATGCCAACCTCCCGCGCCAGGTCTCTCGCTTCGGACTCGCCATAGGGCGCGGTATAAAACGCCACGGGGATCGCGCTGGTCGCCGGATCGAGGCGGAGCCGCCGGACAAACTCGCCGCCGTCCATCACCGGCATGAGCAGGTCGGTAATGACAAGGCCTGGAGACGATTCGCGGACGACGACCAGGGCGTCGCGGCCGTTCACCGCCTCGAGGAGCCGGTGGCCCTGGGCGCGCAGCAACGCGGCCAGGAACTGGCGATTGGCGGCCAGGTCATCGACGACCAGAATCGTGGCCATACCGCAGCATAGGGGCACCGCCCCGGGGTGGGTGTGCAATACCGCACATGCGGATTGCCGGGGGGGCATTGCGCCCGGGCGCCAAGTACAATCGTTCTGCCATGTCTCGGCTGACGCCGGAACCAGTCCTCGACTACCTCACGCGGTTGCGGCGCGACCCGCACGAGTACCTGGCCGTGATCGAACGCGAGGGACTCGCGGAAGGGCGGGCGATCGTCTGCCCCGACACCGGCGCCCTGTTGCACACGCTCGCCCTCGGCTGTGGCGCAAGGCGAATCCTCGAAATCGGCACCTCGATCGGCTACTCCACGCTGTGGCTGGCCGCGGCGCTGCCGGCCGATGGCATGATGATCAGCATGGAATGCGAAGCCGCGCTGGCCGGCCGTGCCCGTGACCACCTCACCGTGGCCGGTTACGGTAGCCGGGTCAGCGTGATGGTCGGTGACGCCACGCGCTTCCTCCACAAGGTCGCCGGACCGTTCGACCTCATCTTCCAGGACAGCGACAAGGTGCTCTACGAATCGATGCACCACCGCCTTGTCGAGCTGCTCCGCCCCGGCGGCGTACTGGTGGCTGATAACATCCTGTGGAACGGCGAAGTGTTCCCCGGCTACGTCAATGACAGGACCCACAGCGACACGACCACGGCGGCGATCGTGAGCTTCAACCGCCATTTGGCCGACGACCCGCGTCTCTACACCTCGTTTCTGCCGGTGGGCGACGGCGTCTCGGTGTCAGTGAGACTCTGAGGACGTTCACGAATACCTCACACGGAGTCACTGAAACACAGCAGACTTCGTTTGAGAGAATGGGACGGCGTTTCCGCGTTTCTGTGTTTCCGTATGGAGCATTTGAGGGCAGGCTTGCATCATGACCGTAGGTGAATGGCTGGAGTGGGCGAAGGCCGACGCGGTGAAGCGCGGGCTGCCCGAAATGATCGGTCCTCTCGAGGGACTGGCCCAGGCGACCGAACGCCTGAGGTCGGCGGACTGGAATGACGATGCCGACCGCGAGACGCCCGTCGACTTCGCTCAGGGCGGGCCGGTGGATGGCACGGAGGGCCGGGTCTTCAGTCCCGGCCGCGCGAAATGAGGACGATCGCCGAGGTCGCGCCGCGCGTCGCCCGGGGCGAGCTGACGTCGGAGAGGCTGACGGAAGAATGCCTCTCGCAGATCGAGGCGCTCAACCCGAAGCTGAACGCCTTCATCACCATCACCGCGGATGACGCGCTCGAGACCGCGAGAGCGGCCGATAAGGCGATCGCCGGCGGGCGGTATCGCGGCCCGCTTCACGGCATCCCGGTCTCGCTGAAGGATCTCGTCGACCTGAAGGGCGCGCCGACCACCGCCGGCTCGCTGGTCCGCCGGGATCACGTGGCGAGCGCCGACGCGGTGGTCGCCGCGCGGTTGCGCGAGGCCGGCGCCGTGTTCGTGGGCAAGACCAACCTGCACGAGTTCGCCTTCGGCACCACCACAGAGGATTCGGGGTTCGGGCTGGCCCGCAATCCGGTGGACCCGACGCGTTCGCCGGGCGGATCGAGCGGCGGATCGGCAATCGCGATTGCCACCGGCATGTCGCTCGGCACGGTCGGCACCGACACCGGCGGCTCCATTCGCATTCCCGCCGCCGCCTGCGGCATCGTCGGCTTCAAGCCGGAGTGGGGGCAGATCTCGGCCGCCGGCGTCGTCCCCTTGAGCCGCCAGCTCGATCACGTCGGACCGCTGGCCGCGTGCGTGGCCGACGCGTGGATTCAATACAACGCGTTGCTGCCGGCCAGCCTCCGCGTCACCGGCTTGCCCGAGGCCTCACCACTCAAGGGCTTGCGACTGGGCGTGCCCGCGGGATACCTGTTCGATCGCCTCGACGCGGACGTCGAACGCGTGGTCGATCACACCATCGACTCGCTTCGCGCCGCCGGCGCCATCGTCACCGACGTCACCATTCCGCACGCCACCGACATGGCGGCCATCTATCTGCACCTCGTGTTCGGCGATGCCGCCGAGTATCACGCGCGCACGCTGATGTCGCGGCCCGGGGACTACACGCCCAACGTGCGGCTGCGCCTCGAGATGGCGCGCTACGTGCTGGCCGAAGACTACATCCGCGCCCTGCGCGGCAAGGCGATCATCGCGCACGAAGTGGACCACGCCCTCGACGGCGTGGACGCGCTGGTGCTGCCGGCGCTGGCCATTCCCGCGCCGCCGATCGGCGCCGCCACCATGCCGGTGAAGGGCGGGCCCGAAACCGTGCGCGCGCTGATGCTCCGCTGCACGCAACCGTTCAACCTCTCCGGGCACCCGGCCCTGTCGCTGCCCTGCGGCGCCACCCATGGCGGCCTGCCGGTTGGCTTGCAGCTCGTCGGCCACAAGGGCCGGACGCCGGCGTTGATGCAGACCGCGCTCGCCGTGGAACGCCTGATCGCGCTGGCCGGATGATTCAGCGGTATTTTCACCGTTGGGAGCAGGAGCTCGCCAACGTCAGCAAGCACGAGCGGCTGGTCCGCCCTTTCGAGTGGGGCGAAGACTGGATCGACACACCGGTCCGGTCCGCCGACTTGTCGGCCGCGGAGCCCGGCGCGAACTCGGGCTTGGCCACCGTGGCGCCGGAAGGCGTGCGCGGCGCGAAGGTGGAGGGCTCGACGAGAGTCTCGGACTGGGTCGAACGCGTCATGCGGGACACCGACGCGTTCTACACGCCCGAGCCGGCGCGCTACACGTTCACGCGGGCCCTGCCCAGCGTGCGCGCGGGCGGTGAAGAGGGGCTGCTCACCTACCCGAGCGGCTTCACCACCCCGCATGCCGAGAACAACGTCGTGCAGGCGCGGTACTTCCCCGCCAACCCGATCAGGAAGCCGAAGCGCGGCGCCACGCCCGTCCGCCGGGCCGTGGTCGTGCTCGCGCAGTGGAACGCGGATCCCGAGGGGCACGTCGGGTTGTGCAAGCTGCTGTCGAAGCTGGGCATCGCCTCGCTTCGCATCAGCCTGCCCTACCACGACACGCGGATGCCGCCTGAACTGACGCGCGCCGACTACATCGTCAGCTCGAACATCGTCCGCACGCTGCAGGTCTGCCGGCAGGCCGTGCGCGACGTGCGACTGGCGTTGTGGTGGCTGCGTGACCAGGGCTACGGGCGGCTGGGGTTGTTGGGCACCAGCCTGGGCTCGTGCCTGTCACTGCTGACGACCTGTCACGAGCCCCTGGTGAACGCGCAGGCGCTCAACCACGTGTCGCCGTATTTCAGCGACGTGGTGTGGCGCGGCCTCTCCACCGAACACGTCCGCGAGGGCCTCGAGAGCCAGGTGGACGCCGACCAGTTGCGCCACCTGTGGCGCCCGATCAGCCCGTGGTCGTTCCTCGATCGGCTGCACGATCGCCAGACGCTGCTGGTGTATGCGAAGTACGACCTGACGTTCCCCGTGGACCTGTCGCTGAAGCTGATTGACGAGTTCCGGCGGCGCCAGCTGCCGGTGGAGGTCAGCGTGCTGCCGTGCGGGCATTACTCGACCGGCGCGGCGCCGTTCAAGTTTCTCGATGCGTGGTATTTGGGGAAGTTCCTGGCAACGAAGCTCTAGGTCCGGCTAAACCCGGACGCTACATCGGCAACCGGGAATGTGGCGTCCGGCTTTAGCCGGACCTACAGCATGCGCATCAGCTTGACGAGCGCGTCGTAGATCGACCCCGCCAGCGACTGTACGAGCGGCGTGACCTCGCCGGAGTCCATCGACTCGGCCACCGTCACCGGATCGGTGAGCAGCAGCCAGACCGTGGCGCCCGCGATGATCGTGGCCAGCAGCCCGATGATGCCGACCAGGCTGAACAGCCGGCCGCCGAGGCCCGACGGCTTCCGCTGGATCCTGATATCCATGGCAAAACGAGGATCATACACCTCGCAATCTAAGGGTTGGACGTTGGCGGCCCTCCGCCGGTTTCAGCCTTCGCCAAGACGACGGCCGACAAGTCAGGCGATCAGGACGATCTTGCCGAATTGCTCGCGCGCTTCCAACCGCCGCTGGGCCTCGGCCGCCTCGGCCAGCGGGTAGGTGCGGTCCACGACCGAGCGCAGTTCGCCGGAAAAAAAGAACTGTGCAGCGCGCAGGAGCTCGGCCTTGCGGCCCATGTACGAGCCCAGCAGCGACAACTGCCGCCCGAACAGGAAGCGCAGGTCAATCTTCGCGTCGTGCCCGGTGGTGGCGCCGCAGGTCACGAGCCGGCCGGCGCGCACAAGGCACTTCAGGCTGCGGTCCCAGGTCGCCGTGCCGACGTGCTCGACCACCACGTCAACGCCGCGGCCGCCGGTGAACTCCTTGATCCGGGCCGGCACGTCTTCCGTGGTGTGGTTCACCACGTCGTAAGCGCCAAGTTGCCGCGCCCTGGCCAGCTTCTCGTCCGTCCCCGCGGTGGCAAAGACGCGCGCGCCGTGACGCCACGCAATCTGGATGGCGGCCTGCCCGACGCCGCTCCCGGCACCGATCACCAGCACGTCTTCGCCGGCGCGCAGCTTCGCGCGCGTCACCAGCATGTGCCACGCGGTGAGGAACGCGAGCGGGAACGCCGCCGCCTCGACGAAGCCAATCGCATCCGGAATGGCGACGAGGTTCTGGATGGGCACCTTGACGTACTCGGCGTAGCCGCCATCGCTGCGGTAGCCGATCACGTCGTAGGTGGGACACTCGTTGTCGCGGCCATCGAGGCAGGCCGCGCAGCGCCCGCACGACAGACCCGGCTGCAGCATCACGCGACGGCCCGTCGCGTACTCGCCGCCGGGCGCGCTCGCCACTTCGCCGGAGATGTCGGCGCCGGAAATGTGGGGAAGCGGGATGGTGACGCGCTCGATCCCGCGGCGTTGCCACAAGTCGAGGTGGTTGAGCGCGCAGGCACGCACGCGGACGACGGCTTCGCCCGGGCCGGCGACCGGTTCGGGGACGTCCTCGTAGCGGAGGACGTCGGGTCCCCCATGCGCATGGAAGCGGATGGCTTTCACTTAGATTTCCGGAGTCAAGACCTGATGAGGGCCGAGCCCAAGGTCAGGAAGCGATTGGCCAATCTTATCCAAGTCCCCGACGATCAGCGTCGTCATTCTCGGCAGGTCCAGGTACCGGGCCGCCACCCGGCTGACGTCGTCGATCGTGACCTGCGCGAGGCGCGGGATGAAGTCCTCGAAATAGGAGTCGGGCAGCCCGTGGAGCGCCAATTGGGCCACCGATCGCGCCACTTGCGAGGCGGTCTCGAAGCCGCGCGGATACCCCTTGCTGACGGTGGCAAACCCCAGCGAGAGCTCGTCGGCGGTGGCCGGGCGGGCGGAGGCGATGTCGCTGATTTCTTTCAGCGCCTCGCTAATCGCGGGCACGGTGACGTCGGTGCCCACGCTGGTCTGCATGACGAACGGGCCAATGCCGCGGCGCAGGTCGAAGCCCGTGCGCACGCCGTAGGTGTAACCCTTGGCTTCGCGCAGATTCAGGTTGATGCGGCTCACAAACTGGCCACCGAGAATGGTGTTGAGCATCAGGAGCGCGTGATAGTCGGGCGTCGCGCGGGGCGCGCAGGCGTGGCCGATGCGCAATTCCGATTGCGCGGCGCCGGGCCGCGACACCACGCCAAGCCTGGTCAGCGGCACGGCGGGCGGCGGCGCCAGCGCGGCGGCGCGATCGATCACCATGGTCGAAGCCGGGGCGCGCCAGCCGCCGAACGTCTCCGCCGCGGCGTCCAGCATTTCCTCGGCGGGACGGTCGCCCACCACGACGAGCGTGGCCCCGGCCGGCGAGAACAGCGCGGCGTGCAGCAGGCGCGTCTCCTCCACGGCGGTGGCGGTCAGCGACGCGGTGGTGCCGAGTCCCAGATGGCCGTATGGATGGCCGTCGTAGAGCACGCGCGCGAAGGCCCGCTCGGCCATCGCCCCGGCGTGATCCTTCATCTGTCGCAGCCGTTCCAGCCGCAGGTTGCGGATGCGGTTGAAATCGTCCGCGGCGAGGTTCGGTTCCGACACGATCTCGTGAATCAGTGCCAGCCCGGTCGCGTAGAAGCGATCCAGCGTCGTCAGGCCGACGACCACGGCGTCGGCGCCGACCTCGATGTCGAGGTCGCCGCCAATGCGGGCGACGCGGTCGGCGACGTCGAGCGCCGACTGGCCGCGGCTGCCCTCATCCAGCAGGCCGGCGGTGAGGGACACCAGGCCGTGACGATCGGCCGGGTCGGCCGACGACCCGCCTGGCACCAGCAGCACGATGGAGATCACCGGCACGGCGCTGTGCGTGACGGCGCGGAGCTCGAGTCCGTTCGCCAGCGTGCGGCGCGCGATGCGGGGAAAGTGGAAGGGACGGTCGGGTCCGGGGACCGGCAGCCGGCTGCGATCAACCGGACTCACGAGACGCTGACCTCGGTGGCATTGGGAAGCGCCAGCTGCCGGCGGCCACGCGGCACGACGCTCAGCGTGACGAGGGGAGCGTCCTGCAGCCAGCGCCGCGCGGCGGCGGCAACGCCGGCGGAGGTGGCATTCACGTAGCGCTGTCGATCGCGATCGAAGTAACCGGGGTCGCCGAGATAGGTGTTGTAAGCGTTCAACTGATCCGACTTCCCGCCGAACCCGCCGATGGTCTGGAGGCGATAGAGGAACTGGGCTTCAGACTGCGCGAGGGCGCGTTCCATCTCCGCCGGCGCCGGTCCGGCCGCCGCCAGTTCCGCGACCGCCGCGCGGATGGCGGCGTCCAGTTCCGACAGCGCCACGCCGGCCGCCGCGGTGCAGGCGATCTGGAACAGGCCGCCGATCTCGCGCGAGTGTTGATACGCCGACACGTCGGTGGCGATCCGCCGCTCGTAAACCAGCGAGCGGTAGAGCCGCGAGGTCTTGCCGTGGGCCAGCACGTCGGCAAACACATCCAGCTCCGCGTCGTCGTCCGCGAACATCGCCGGCGAGTGCCAGCCCAGGTACAGCCGCGGCAGCTCGACGCGATCCTCGAGCACGAAGTCGGCGCTCGACGCGAGTGCGGCATGGGCGCGCACCGGATCGGGCACTGGTCCGGCTGGCAGATCGCCGAAGAACTGCTCGGCGAGATCGAAGCCCTGCTCGGTTTCGAGGTCGCCGGCCAGCGCCAGCGAGGCGTTGGCGGGGTGATAGAAGGTCTTGAAGAAGGCGTGGACGTCGTCGAGCGACGCCGCGCGCAGGTCCTCGGGCGCGCCGATGGTGGGCCAATGGTACGGATGATCCGGCGCGAACATCGCCGCCGACAGCGCCAGGCCCGCCATGCCGTAGGGCCGGTTCTCGTAGTTCTGCCGGCGTTCGTTCAGCACCACGTCGCGCTGGTTGGCGAACTTCGCCTCGGTGAGCGCAGGCAGCAGGTAGCCCATGCGGTCCGATTCCATCCACAGCGCCAGTTCGAGCGAGCCGGTGGGCACCACTTCCCAGTAGTTGGTGCGGTCGGTGCTCGTCGATCCGTTGATCAGTCCACCGGCGCGCTGCAACGGCGGGAAGTAGCCGTGGTCGTGGTGCGCCGAGCCCTCGAACATCAGGTGCTCGAAGAGGTGCGCGAAGCCGGTGCGCCCGGGCCGCTCGTTCTTCGAGCCGACGTGGTACCACAGGCTCACGGCCACCATCGGGAGCTGGTGATCCTCGTGCACGATTACGTCGAGGCCGTTCGACAAGGTGCGTTTGGTGTACGGTATCTGCACTTCGCCTTCGATTATGTCATCTCCATGGAAAATGCTCGGCGTCGTCTCCCTCGCGCAGTTCCTGGGAATGACGCTGTGGTTCTCGGCCACTGCGGTCACGCCCCTCCTCGTCCGCGACTTCGCGATTCCACCCGGCCAGGCGGCCTGGCTGACCATGGCGGTGCAGGCCGGCTTCGTCGCCGGCACGCTGGTGAGCGCGCTGGCCAATCTCGCCGACATCCTCAACGCGCGGACGTTGATGTTCCTGGGTTCGCTGGTGGGCGCGGCGGCCAACGCCGCCGTGATCGTGGCGCCGGGGCCGGCGTCGGTGATTGCGCTGCGGTTCCTCACCGGCGTGTCTCTCGCGCTGGTGTATCCACCCGGCATGAAGATCGCCGCCGGGTGGTTCCGCGACCAACGCGGCCTCGCGCTGGGCCTGCTGATCGGCGCGCTCACACTCGGCAAGGCGTTCCCGCACTTGTTGACCGCGATCTTCGGCGCGAACTGGCACGAGCCGATGCTGCTGGTCTCGGGCCTGGCTGCCAGCGGCGGCGTGCTGGTGCTCGCGGTGGTGCGCGACGGCCCGTACGTGGCGGCCACCGCGCCGTTTGATCCGCATGCCATCCGGAAGATCCTGGCCAGTCGCGGTGCGCGCCTGGCCACCTTCGGCTACCTCGGCCACATGTGGGAGCTCTACGCGATGTGGACATGGGTCGCGGTGTTCGCCACCGCGAGCTTCGCCGCGTCAGGGTTGCCCAACCCGGGCGGCGCCGGATCGATCGCCGCGTTCCTGGCCATCGGCAGCGGCGCCGCCGGCTGCGCCCTGGCCGGCTACCTCGCCGACCGCCTCGGCAAGGCGCGCATCGCGATGTGGGCCATGCTCGTCAGCGCCACCTGCGCCGCGCTGACGCTCGTCGTCTTTGGCGGCTCGCCGGCCTGGCTCTACGCGCTGGTCATGGTGTGGGGCTTCGCCGTGGTCGCCGACTCCGCGCAGTTCTCCGCCCTGGTCAGCGAATATGCGCCGAGCGATCACATCGGCACGGCGCTGACGCTGCAGACCTGCGTCGGCTTCCTGCTGACCATGGTGACAATTGAGTTGCTGCCTCTGCTGGCGGACGCGACGAGCTGGCAGTACGCCTCGCTGCTACTCGTGCCCGGACCGTTGCTCGGCGCCTGGGCGATGGCGCGGCTGAGAAGAGACAACCAGGGTCTGACCCCGAGCAAGAATTTCCGAGGGGTCTGACCCTGTCGCAGCGGCGCGGAGGGGACAGACCCCTCGGCACATCCCGCTCGGGGTCAGTCCCCGGCTACTTGATCTGAATCAGCGGAATCTTGCCTTTGTGGGTGACGGCATTCTTCTGCGCGGCCACGGCGATCTGAATCACCGTCGCCTCGGCCAGCGCGGTGAAGGCGCGCGCGGCGACCGACTCGGGCTCGGCGATCACCAGCGGAATCCCGCGATCGCCGCCGACGCGGATCGGCTGGTAAAGCGGCAGGCGGCCGAGGAACGGCACCTCCAGTTGCTGCGCCATCTCTTCCCCGCCGCCGTGACCGAAGATGTCGGCTTCGTGATGGCAGTTGGTGCACTCGTAGAAGCTCATGTTCTCGACCATCCCCAACGTCGGGATGTTGAGCTTCTGATACATCCGCACCGCGCGCCGGCTGTCGGCGAGCGACACCTGCTGCGGCGTGGTCACGACGATGGCCCCGGCGGCCGGCACCGTCTGGCTGAGTGACAGCGCCACGTCGCCGGTGCCCGGCGGCATGTCCACGATCAGGTAGTCGAGGTCCTTCCAGGCCACGTCGCGGCAGAACTGCTGGATCGCGCTGTGCAGCATGGGCCCGCGCCAGATCATCGGCGCCTCGTCCTGGGCCAGGAACCCCATCGAGACAATCTGGACGCCGTACTTCTCGGCCGGCCGGATCATTTTGCCGTCCATCTGGAGCTGCGCCTGCAAGCCGAACATGAGCGGCACGTTGGGCCCGTAGATGTCGCCGTCGAGCATGCCGACCCGCGCGCCCAGCTTCGCCAGGGCCACCGCGAGGTTCACCGCCACCGTGGTCTTGCCGACGCCGCCCTTGCCGGCGCCGACCGCAATCACGTTCTTCACGCCGGGCAGCGGCGGCTTACCGTGTTCGGGGGCCGACACCGCCCGCACCAGGAAGGTCATGGTCAGGTCCACGCCGGTGACGCCGGGCAGGGCGCCGACCACGTCGCGGGCGCGCGCCGCCACCTGCTCCCGGGCCACCGCCGAGGGACTCGACAACTCGATGGTGAAGGCGACGCGGCCGTCGGCAATCCGCACGTCTTTGACGAACTTGAGCGACACGATGTCCGCGCGCAGGTCAGGGTCGTGCACACCCCTGAGCGCATCCAGGACCAGGTCCGGTGTCATAAGAAATTCAGCTTACCATGCGCTCGAACTTGATAAACTTCGCACAGCTTTCCCGCGCTTCCCCCTGTGAAGGAGATATCAGATGGCCGACGCGACGCCCGGTAGCGCACCCTCCAGCAACCGCAATGTGATGATCGTGTTGTCGTACCTGTGGCTGCTGGCGCTGGTGCCGCTGCTGACGGAGAAGGACGACAAGGAAGTCCAGTGGCACGCCAAGCACGGCATCGTGCTGATGCTGGCCGAACTGGTCGTGTGGATCGTCGTCAACTTCGTGCTGGTCGCCCTCGGCCCGATCGGCTGCATCGTCGCGCTGATCACGCCGCTGCTGGCGCTCGGCCAGCTGGCGCTCCACATCATGGCCATGGTGAAGGGCATCAACGGCCAGCGCCTGACCATCCCCGGCCTCAGCGAGTTCGCGGACAAGTTCTGAAGCGGAAGCTGTGGATCGCGATTGCGGTGGTCACCGCCGCAATCGCGATCGATCTCCGGCGTCCCCCCCAGGCACAACTGACGACGCGCGCCGCCGTCGGCGGCATCCACTTGTATCAAGCGACGCTCTCGCCTCTGTACGGCCGCCTGGGCGTGAGCTGCCGGTTCGAGCCCACCTGCAGCTATTACGGCGAGGCCGTGATCAAACGCTTTGGGATTGTGCGCGGCGGATGGATGGCGGCGAAGAGAGTCTTCCGTTGCGGCCCGTGGACACCCGCCGGCACCAAAGACGGCCCACCTGTCTAATTTAGCCTTCGAAGAGGTGTCGCCCCTCTTCATTCAGCAACACCCAACACGCGTAGGCGCCAAGCGCGGTTCCGAACGGCAGCAGCACGAGATTTCCCACCGCCAGCCCCAACGCCATCAGCCGCGCCGACGGACGATGGCGACGGAGGGTCCGGCCCACGAACAGATGGAGCGCGCCCCAGATCAGGGCAATGAGGGCAATCACGCTGATGGTCACGGCGGTCAGGCGCGCGGCCATTTCGGAACTGAACCGCACCGGGCCGTCGGACGAGGCGATCGCCGCCGCCCCCGCGGCCAGCGCGAAGCCGGCGAGCGCGACCAGGGTGAAGATGCCGCCCCAGGTCAGGTAGAGCGTGGAGAGGAAGTCGACGTGCCGCTTCACGCCATGACCGCGACGCGCACATCCACGCGCGTGCGCGGACCCCGGGCGAGCGACACGTTGAAGCTGAAGCGATCGCCGTGGACGACGCCGGGCGGCACCGCCACCGTCAGGTGCTGCGTGTGCAGTTGCTGGCCCTGGCCGTCGCAGTGGCCGCAGTGCTCGCTCCACACCTCGCCGCGGCCGCCGCAGTCACCGCACGTGCGCGGCACGCGCACGTCGAGCGGAACCATGGCGCCGGTGCCGGCCTGGCAGCGCGAGATCGTGATCTCCGCGCGCGTCGAGCGATCGGTGCCACTGGGCTCGCCATGATCCCGGCGGAACAACTCGGCGGCGGCGCGAGACGAGGGAAAGTCGATGGCAACTTCGTCGCTGAACGAGCGGCGATACGCGCGCTCGTGAGGCACGAGCGTTTCAAGCGCGAGGCGCGAGGCGTCGGATCGACGAGGGCGAAACACCTTGGCCGTACGATAGGTTCGGGCCCTGAGGTTGTCAAGAACAAGCGGCGCGGTTACGATGCGCGGATGGGGAAGGAATGCCCGATGTGCGCGGAGTTCATGCGCCTGGTGACGCGCGAGACCGTCACCCGCGTGCCGGGAACTTCACAGGAAGTGAAGACCACGGTGCGCGA
Source organism: Vicinamibacterales bacterium (assembly GCA_041659285.1). NCBI lineage: Bacteria > Pseudomonadati > Acidobacteriota > Vicinamibacteria > Vicinamibacterales > Vicinamibacterales bacterium. The sequence continues at coordinate 383,826 of JBAZYO010000004.1, forward strand.
GTGGGTCTGTCCGGAGTGCGACTATTTCGAAGAGGCGGACGCCGGCGACGAAAACTAGCGGGCGCCGAGGGTGAGGAGCACTTCCTTGCGAATCGCGTCCTCCACTTCGTCGAAGTTGAGCGCTGTTTCGCACTCGTCACACAGCACTTCGATCACGCCGGGCTTGCTTTCTTCCGACACTTCCACCCGCGTGTCATCGAGTTGCACCACGTGCATTTGCAGCGTCTTCACGAGGAATTTGCGGGTGTTCCCGCAAGCCGAACACGTCAATGGCACTTAAATCAGCTCCTTGATCCTGCAAAATTGTATGGGATGCCTTCGGCCTAACGCAACGCAAATCGGCCCGGCCTAGGGAGTTTCGGAGCCGCCCGGCCCCGGGCGCGCCACGAAAGCCTCGAGGTCCACGAGCGCGTCCCGCATCGACCGCGACGGCCGCCAGGCCCGCGGGGCCTCGCCGGACGGTGAAATGCGGCGGATCCGGTGCGCCGCGGACCGTCCCTGCCACACCAATTCGGGCCCGGCCGTCGCCGCCGCGGCGGCCATCAGCGTCGCCGGGAGGATGCGGCCCAGCGACCCGCGCTGAAGGGTCAACTTGCCGCCGGAGACGGTGCCCGACACGTACAGCCGATCCCGGGCCCGTGTGAGCGCCACGTACAACAGCCGCTTCGTTTCCTCACGGTCCTTCTCTTCGTTGTCGCGATCGCTCGCACTTTCGTGAATGCTCACGCTCACCGAGGCCTCGCCCGCCTCGCTGTCGTCGTCCACGAACGGCGGCGCCACCACGCGAATGTCGTGGCGGCTGCCGCCGGCGCCCTTGCCGATGTTCACGACGAACACGACCGGAAACTCCAGGCCCTTCGCCGCATGCACCGTCATCAGGTTCACCGCGTCGGCGGCATCGATGATCGCGTTCGACTCGTCACCGCCGGCCACCAGCTCCGCAAAGTAGTCCGACAGGCGGCCGAGCGTCGCGTAGCCGCGGTTCTGGATGCGGCGGATCAAGCCACGGACCTTCTTCAGGTTCTCCCGCGCCTGCAAGAAACCGTCGCCGCCAATCTCCGCCGCATAGGCCGACTCGGCCAGCACGCGATCGACCACCTCGGCGGGCGGCAGCTGGTCCGCCATCGCAATCCAGGCGCCGGCGCTGTCGCGCGCCAGCACCAGCCGGTCGCGATCGTCCTCTTGAAGGCGCTGCGCCGGCTCCGGCATTTCGGCCGACGTCAGCGACGCCGCAATCCCTGGCGCCAGCAGCTTCAGCGCTTCATCCGACAACCGGACGATGCGGGAGCGAAGGAACGCCGCGGCGCGGAGATTTGATCCGGGATCGGCCAGGTAGGCCACCAGGGCCAGCACGTCCTTGACCTCGTCGGCATCGAAGAACCCGAGCCCCTTGTAGACGTAGAAGGGCACGCCGCGCCGCGCCAGGGCCGCTTCGAACAACGCGTGGCCTTCACGCGTGCGGAACAGGATGCCGATGTCGCCCGGCGCAATCGCCCGGCGCACGCCGCCCTGCCGGTCGCGGATGATGGCGCCGTCGAGCAACAGGCGCGCGATCTCGTCGGCCACGGCGTCAGCCTGCGCGGCGTCGGTGTCGGCAATGACGACGGCCACCGCCTCGGCGTCGCGCGCCCCTTCATCCATCATCGGAAACGCATCGTCTTCGGAGTAGCGAAAGGCGTCGGGCCGATCGGGGGCCTTCTCGACGTCGGCGAACACGTCGTTCACGAACGACAGCAGCTCCCGGACGGAGCGATAGCTGCGCGTGATGGCGGCGCGCGCCGGCGCCTCGGGCCGCAGCGCCGCGATGAAGCGGGAGGCCGCGTCGAGCACCACCACCTCGGCGTCGCGGAAGCCGTAGATCGATTGCTTGCGATCCCCGACGATGAAGATCGAGGGCGGGATCGGTCCGTGGGCCATGCCCTCGCCCGCCGCCCAGGCGCGGACCAGCTCGCGAACCAGCTGCCACTGCGCGCGGCTGGTGTCCTGGAATTCGTCCACCAGCACGTGCTCGTACCGCGACTCGAGCCGGTAGCGGCTGCGCGAGAACTCCTCCATGTGCCCGAGCAGCTTCAGCGTGCGCTCGAGCAGGTCGGGGAAGTCGAGCACGCCGTGCTTGTCGAGCGTGCGCCGGTATTCGTCCTGCGCGATGGCGAAGAGCCGGCGCACCCCGCGCGCCAGCACGATGTTGATGTCGCGGCGGTAGGCGGCGGCCGCCGCTTCGACGTGAGGGCCGAGGCCGAACACCACCGCCTTGTGCCGCTCGTAGGCGGCGGCCGACGGGTAGTCCGCCTTCTTGTGCTTCAGCCGCTTCCGCGGCTCACCGCCCTGGGTCAGCACCAGGTCCGACAGTCGATCCAGCGCGCCTCGCAGCAGCGCCGGCGACGGCCCGGGCTCCGCCATGATCAGGTCGACGTCGCGCGCCACCAGATCGAAGCCGGGCGCCAGCGGTCCGGAGGCACGAAAGGCCGCGGCACCGCCGACCGACGACACCGCGGCGCGCAGCGCCTGCAGCAGACGCTGGCAGGCCACGTCCACCGTGGTGTCGCGCCCGCGCAGGAAGCGGTTGAGCGCGTCCCATGCCACCAGGCGGCGATCGAGCAGCGCCGTGAGGCCCTTGCGCAGCCGCGGCTCGCCCAGTTCCGCGAACAGCAGCGCCACATCCGGATCGCCGGCCGAGACGCCGCGGCCGATGCCGAGCGCCCGATCGAGCGACGCCTCCACGAACCGCGGCGTCTCGGTTTCATCGGCCAGGTCGAAGCCGGGATCGACGCCGGCCTCGAGCGGGAACTCGTGGAGCAACGACAGGCAGAAGGCGTCGATGGTGCTGATCGAGATGTCGCCGAACGCATCGCGGATCTCGCGCCAGCGGTCGCCGGTCAGGCTGCCAAGGCGGTGGCGCTCGCGCAGGGTGGCCATGACGCGCTGCCGCATTTCGGCGGCGGCCTTGCGCGTGAACGTGATCGCCAGGATGTTGCGCGGGGCCACGCCAACTTCGAGCAGGCGGACGTAACGGTCCACCAGCACGCGGGTCTTGCCGGTGCCGGCCGAGGCTTCGAGCGCGATGTTCCGCGACGGATCGACGGCGATGCGGCGGGCGCGCTGGTCCGCCGTCTCTTCGTCGAAGAGGAGCCGGGGCTGCTCAGACATCGTCAACCCCTGCCTCGTCGCCGATGCCGCCGGGGTTGCGGCACACCGCCACGAACGCGCACATCGCGCAGAGGTTCCGCGTTTCCGGCCGCGGCGGATAGTGTCCGGCGGCGATGTCGTCCAGCGCCTGCACCAGGCGATGCCCGGCGGCGGCCACCAGTTGGTCGAATGACTTGCCGCGCTCTTCGAGCGGCCACACCGCGTCCGGGCCTTCGAACGACAGGTACATCGCCTCGCTGGGGGCGATATCGCGGCCGCGCTCGGCCGACAGCCGTGCCCGCACGCCGGCGCTGTAGATCGGCAATTGCAGCGCCACCTTCCGGTCCGGCACGTACTTGGTCTTGTAGTCGATCAGGCGGAAGGTGCCGTCGGCGAGCACGTCCACGCGATCGATCTTCGCGCGCAGCCGCACCCGGCGGCTGGTGCCGTCTTCACCGGTGAACGCGAACTCGCCGTCGAGTTCGTACTCCATCAGTCGCTCGCGAATCTCGACGCCGCGCTCCGCTTCCATGGCGAACACGCGGTCGGCGATCCCCGACCCGACCGCGGAGCCGAACAGCCGCGCCCGCTCGAGGCCGGCCTCCGAGGGCGACAGCGTGGCGAGGGCGGGTTCGCAGATCTCGACGAAGAGCGCGCGCGCCTCGGTCATGCCGGCCGCGGTAATGCGGCCGCGGCCGCGGGCCTGCCACTCGTGAAAGAACCGTTCGAACAGCTCGTGCAGGAACCGGCCGCGTTCGAGCGGCGACCGCGTGTCTTCGTCCTCGGGCTCCTCGGCGACCTGCAGCACGTTGGCGACGTAGAACTGGAACGGGCATTTCAGGTAGCGCTCCAGCCGGCTCACGCTCACGCGCGGCAGCGTCCACGGCCCGGCCTGCCCCTCGAAGCGCGCCCGATCGCGGCCGGCGCCGCCGGCCCGCACCCGCGCCCAGCGCGCCGCGCTCTCCGGCATCGCCCCGGCGGGAACGGCGTTGGCGGCCAGCGCTTCGTACATGAACACGCGGACCGACGGATCGACCGTGGACACCTCTCGCGAGAGGCCGAACGACGGCAGGTCCTCCAGGAACGCGGACGGCTCCACCACCGCATCCGCTTCGAGCGCGAACGTCGAAGCGCGGGTCCGCAGCCGCGCCGAGCCCAGCAAGTCGCGGAACGACGCGCGCGCGAATCGCACGAGGTCGCGTTCCTGGTGAATGGCCACCCGGTCCGGGCGCGCGGGCTCCAACTGCGCCAGCAGCGACTGCGGATAGAAGATGTTGCGGCGCGGGCGCTCGGGCCACTCCCCTTCCACCAGCCCCAGCACCTGCAGATCGTCGAACTCGGCAAAGCGCGCCGCCTGGGCGTCCACGATCTGGAGGCCGCCCTCGCCGGTGCGGATCGCGAACGTCTGGGCGCCGAGCCAGCGCCGCACGGCGGCCGCCAGATCGGCCACGGTGCCGGAGGCGCCGGGATCGTGACGGCGGCAGGCCTCGCCGAGTCCCGACAGGGCGAGCATGACCGCGGCCCGCACGCGGTCGCGCCGGTCGTTGCCGGGCAGCGGCCGGTCGTGACGCTCGAGGAACGACCGCAGGAGATCGACGTGATCGACGAGCGGACGCGATTCCGCCAGCGGCGCCAGCAGCGTGGCGGCGGCGAGCGCCGCGGCAAATGCCGGCCTCGCCGATCCGCCGCAGGCCTCGGCGAACGAGGCGAGGCGATCGAACCCGCCGAGATATCGCTGCTCCGCCAGCGTGACGTCGAGGGCGGCGATCGATTCGCGGGCGACCTCGACCCCGTCCACCTCGAACCGGAAGTGCGGCGAGCGCAGCAACGCGACCAGCGCGCGGCGCGTGAACGCCGCGGCCACGCATTCCATGGCGACATCAACCGCCGCCGCGTACGGCTCCGCGGCCAGCGGCAGCGTGTCGAGCGCCTCGAACGGAATGCCGGCGCCGTGAAACACGTCGCGCGCGAGGTAGAGATACGGCAGCGGCCGGGCGACGACCAGCGCCGTCTTCTCGAGGCGAACCGCGCGGCCCGATCGGCGATCCGACTTGAGCCGCCTGGCCACGCCTTCCAGCTCCTCTTCGCGATCGCGGTACTCGAAGACGAACGGCAACTCGCCCGCGGCGCCGGCCGGCACGACGATGGCCGGCGCGGGAGCGGAGGGGCCGGCCGCGACTTCTTCGATGCCGACGAAGGCGAGGCGCAGGCGATCGAGATACCCGGCCTCGAGGGTTCCGTCGGTGGCGATCACGTCGATGCGGTCGAGGCCGCCGATGCTGGTGAGCATGGCGACATCCGCCGGCCACAGCCCGTCCGGGTCCAACGGCCGGTCGCCCACGGCGATCACGATGTGGCGCAGCGGATGGGCGGCCGCGGTGTCGATCAAGCGCAGGCGCGCGGCGTGCTCGTCGAGCGCGCCGCTTTCGAGCAGCCGCGCTTCGTAGCCGCGAAAGGCCGCCACCAGGAAGCGGGTTTGCTCGAGCAGTTGCGCCGCGCCTCGATCGGAATCGGCGGCCGGCGCCAGCTCAAGGGTCAGCAGGCGATCGAAGTCGTCCACCGTGCGGTGCAAGCGGCGGAGGTAGTCGTAGAGCGCCAGCATTTCGGCGACCAGGGCCGGGCGCACGTGAAAAGGAGGCGGCAGGCCGGCGTCTTCGGCATCGCGGGCAGCCGCCGCCACCAGCGCCTCGCGCTCGAAGCCCGACAGGCTGCGCGCGTCGGGCAACAGCCGCGCGATCAGCAGGTCGTAGAGGTCGGTGCGCGTGCCAATCGCGGGCGCGGCGGCCTCGGCACCCAGGCGATCCCGCAGGGTGCGCCGGAGTTGCTCGCCCGCCGCCCGGGTCGGGACCAGGATAAAAGCGTCGGCGCCGGCGGCATGGGCGCCGGCCATCTCGACGAGGTGCGCGCGAAAGCCCGCCAGATCTGGCGCGCGCAAGAGGCGCGTGCGTCGGGGCGTGATCACCGGGGCGATGGAGGCTCCATGGCCGCCGCAAGGTCGGCGCGGGCACGTTGGTAGAGCATGAGGGCGCCGGCGGCCGCGGACGAGGCGCGCTGGGCCAGGTCGATGTTGTTGGCCGACACGGACTCCGTTCGGAGGCGCAGGGCATTCTCCGCCAGCTCCCATGCGCTGCGGATCAAGGCGTGCCCGTTGGCCAGCTCGGGCGGCGGCGTCACCTTGGCGATCTTCCGCGAGGCGCCGGCGAGCCGCGTGGCGAGCGGGCCGATGGTGTGGAGCGGCGGGCCCGACAAGGTCCGTACCTGGTCGAGACTCACCGTCGCGTTCCTGAACGTGTTGAACGCGCCGTTCATGGCGCGGCGGTAACGGCGGTACGCTAGCGCCCGCTTCTCCCACTGCTTGCGCGTTTCGCGGCCCTGCACGGCGCCCTCGGCTTGCAGATCGAGCGTCGCGAGCAGCGCCGCCACTTCACCGGCACGCTGCCCGCCCAGGCGCCGATCCTCGTCCTTCACCCGCTCGCGCAACCGCTCGAACTCGGCAGCGTCGCCCTTGAGCGACAGCTTCACGGCCGCCTGGAGCGTGCGCTGGCGGAGGGCCGTGTAGTCGCGTTCGACCTCGTGCTCCTGGCGGAGGTCGCCGCTCACGCTGTGCCGCACGCGATCGGCCCACGCCTGCGGCAACAGCCCGACGGCGCGGTCGAGCAGGCGGAGCACCGATTGCAGCAGCGTGACGCGCTCGCCCGGCGACTCGGCGAGGGAAGCCGCGGCGACCAGCTGTTCCACCAGCTCGGCGTCGGTCGGCGGCGGCAGCGGCGGGGGCGGCGGCACCGCGAGCGGCGCGCTCAGCGACAGGTCGAAGCGGGTCTGGCCGACGGCCACGCGCAGTTGCGAGATGATCTCGTCCAGCACGTCCAGCGACTGCCGCACTTCGCCGATGCGATAGCCGTAGTGCGAAGCGGGCCAGTCGGCCAGCGACTGGCGGGCGCGCTCGGCGGTGGCCAGCCGCACGCCTGGATCCGCCACGCGCGAGACGTCGTTCAAGGCCTTGGCCACCCCGGCGCTGAATTTCGCGAAGTCGTCTTCGCCGCGGGTCTCGGCGTAGGCGACCGCGCGCACCGATTCCGCGTACAGTTCCGTTCGCGGCCAGTCCACGCGCCCCGACGGGATGTTCACGAGGTGCAATTCCACGGGATCGCTGGTCAATTGGGTCGGAATGGAGAAGATCACGCGGTCGGCCACGCGGGCCCACTCGCCGTAACTGGCCAGCACGCGCCCGTCCGCCAGGAAGACGCGGAACAGCACGCGGCTCGCCGGCGACTGCGCGGCGGCAGCCACCGGCACGAGAGCGGCGATAAGCAAAAGGGCGGCAGTTGACCTGCGGGTGCGCAACATGTGCGGGGCTTGTCGGTTTACCCGCCGTAGCTTTAGCGAAGGCGGGAAGGTTAGTTTATCGCCTTGTGGAAATCCTGTGGACGAACGGTCTAAAAACTGTGGATGACGCGACAGCGAAAATAAAGTCAGGGCCGTTGTTCCTCTGAACTTGACGCCCGAAATCCGCAAACCGCCGCTTTCGCGCGGCGCTTCGCTTGATCCGTTCCACCAACGACATACAATCGTCGTCTCTCACCGTGACTGTCCAATTTTTCGAAGAGCACATTGCTGGTCGCACGTACCAGATCGAGGTTTCGCCGGTGTCGGCGGAGCGCTGGCGCGCCCAAATCGCGCGGCGGCCGGGGATCCAGACCTCGTTGATGCCCTTCTACGGCAAGACGCCCGAAGATGCAGCACGAGAGCTGAGCAACTGGCTGACTCTCGTATCCGGCGTGGCCCCAGCCAAGACATAATCAACCCACCATGACCCGACTCGTCTTCCGTCCGACACTCGTGTTGGCGTTCGCCCTGCTGTGCCTCTCCGTTGCCGGCCCGGCCCCGGTCCTCGCCCAGCCCGACCGCGGCGCACTCCCGCGCGTCCACTTCGTCGCCACCGGCGGCACCATTTCCAACCGCGACGGCGGCCGGCTCACCGCGGAGGAGCTGGCCAGGTCCATGCCCGGCGTGGATCGATATGCCCGTCTCACCTTCGAGCAGTTCGCCAACGTGGCCAGCAGCGAGTTGACCCTGCAGCAATGGGTCGGGCTCTCGAAGCGCATCAACGAGATTTTCGCCAAGGAAAAGGACGTCGCCGGCGTCGTCGTGACCAGCGGTACCGACACGCTTGAAGAAACGGCGTTCTTCCTGCACCTGACCGTCCGCGACCCGAGGCCCGTCGTCCTGGTGGGATCGATGCGCAACCCCAGCACGCTGGGCTACGAAGGCGCCGCGAACCTGCTCGAGGGCGTGCGCGTGGCCGCCGACCCAGGCGCGCGCAACAAGGGCGCGCTGGTGGTGCTTAACGATGAGATCAACTCCGCCCGCAACGTGACCAAGACCGACGCGCTCCGCCTGCAGACGTTCCGCAGCCGCGAGTACGGGCAGCTGGGCGTGGTGGACCGCGACCGGGTGGTGTTCTTCAGCCAGATCACGCAGCGCACCAACGAGCGCGTCGAGTTCGACCTGTCGAAGGTCACCGAGTTGCCGCGCGTGGACGTGATTTGGGTGTACCAGGGCGCGTCCGGCGACCTGATCAAGGCCGCGGTTGACAACGGCGCCAAGGGCATCGTGATGGCCGTGGCGGGCGCGGGCGCCCTCAGCGGCACGCAGAGCGAGGGGCTGGCCTACGCCGCCGGGAAAGGCGTGTTCATCGTCAACAGCACGCGAACGGGCAGCGGCCGCATTGCGCCGCCGCGCGGTGATTTGCCCGCCCCGGCCCAGGCCAACGAGGCCCAGCGCCGGCGCCGGCAGTTCAGCGTGGCCGGTGAGGACCACACGCCGATCAAGGCGCGCGTGTTGTTGATGCTGGCGCTGACCCGGACCACCGACCGCAACGAGATTCAGCGCATCTTCAGCGAGTACTAGGACTCGGAAACGCGCTATGCCTTCAGGAACGGCCGGAGTTCGGCCAGCACCTCGGCCGGCACGTCTTCCTGCAGGTTGTGACCGCCGGGCAGGCCCTTGCCGGTCACGTTGACGCCGCGCTCTTTCCAGATTGCCAGCACGTCGTAGATCCGGCCCATCGGTCCCTTCAGGCCCCACAGGGTCATCACCGGGCAGGCGATCTTCTTGTTGAGATCCGCCTCGTCGTGCTTGAGGTCGATCGACGCGCTGGCACGATAGTCTTCGCACATGCCGTGGATGTTGGCCGGGTCGAGGTTGGCGCGAAGGTACTCGAGCTGGACGTCCGTGGTCGCGCGCGCCTTCTGCGCTTCGTACTGCGCCTTCAACTGTTCCTCGGGCCCCGGCGCCGGACGCACGTTGTTGAACCAGTGGAAGTAGGCCTGGATGAACTCGATGGTGACGTGGGTGTAGAGGTAGTGGGTCGGGACGATGTCGAACACGGCCAGCTTCGTCACCTTGTCGGCGTGATCGAGGGCCAGGCGATGTCCCACGCGCCCGCCGCGGTCGTGGCCGACCACCGCGAACTTGTCGAAGCCGAAGCTCTTCATCACCTCGACCTGGTCGAGCGCCATCGCGCGCTTCGAGTAGTTGGCGTGGTTCTCGCCGTCGGGCGGCTTGCTGCTGTCGCCGTAGCCGCGCAGGTCCGGCACGATCACCGTGTAGTCTTTCGCCAGTTCCGGCGCGATCAGGCGCATCGACACGTGCGTTTGCGGCGCGCCGTGCATCAGCAACAGCGGCGGTCCCGAGCCGGCGTGCACCAGGTTGATCTCGGCGCCTGACGTTTTCACCCGCGCCGCCTTGAAGCCCGGAAAGAAGCGAAGGGTGTCGCCCTGCGCCGACGCGATCGTCGTCTTTCCCACAACGCTGGTCGCAGCCAGCGCCGCCGTCATCTGCAATAACTCACGCCGGTTCAGAACGTCCATGGGCGGCATTCTAGCCGACTTCGATCCGAAGCCAGACAGGACCCGCCTGCGGCCCTGCTTGGGATCGCTCCCTAGCTGCGGATCGTGCGGATCGCAAACACGGGCGCCACCTCGTTGCCGTTGGTGGCGACGAAGCGCACGGTGATCGTCTGGCGGCCGTTCGTAATCAGCGGCGGCACGCGGTAATGCATGTCGTAGAACTTCGCCACGCTGCTCTGCGGCATCACGCCGTTGCCAATCCGGAGGTCATCGACGAGGATGTCGAACGTCCGCGCGCGGCGGTTGTCGCTGTTGTAGGTCACGACCAGCGTGGTCGGGCTCGAGCCGTCGATGGGCAGGTCGTACGAAAACCACCTGGCGCTGCGCCGCCCGGACCGGCCGTCGTTGCGCACAATCGTGGATTCCTCGCCGCGCTGGTTGAACGGCTTCTCCGCGGCCGGATCGATCGTCACCAACGCCGCCATCGTCGCGGCCTCGAGCTCGGCCTGGCGCTGGCGTTCGGCGTCGAGCTCGGCGAGCTTCGCGGCGAATTCGACGGGCGTCAGCACATCCCAGTAGGCGGCGTAGACGCGGCGATGCACGCCGTAGAACGGGCGGAACTCGACGTCGGCCGCGGCGGATCCGCCCGGCGTGCGCAGGAGGCCCGCGGCCATGAACGTGCCCGGCTTGCCCGCCACCGGCTTCAGCAGTTCCGTGACCGGCCGCTCGGTCACGATTGCCGGCGGTTCAGGCGGAGCCGACCGCACGCCGTCGCCGTCGCCATCGTCTCCACGCCGCGGTGCCGGGCCCAGGTCGCCGGCCAGCACCAGCGGTCCCCACATCACGACCGCCTTCTTCGGATTGTCGGGCAGGCGCTCGAGGCGCAGGGCCTTCGGCATCGCCAGCGTGACCTCATCACCGCTCTTCCACGTTCGCCGAATCTCCACGTACGAACCGGCCCTGGGCAGCGTCGAGACCGGCCGGCCATTCACGCGCACGCTGAAGCCGTCTTGCGCCCACGACGGCCGCCGCAGGGCGAGCGTGAACTCGCGCGGCGCCCGCAGCTCGAGCTTCATCGCCGCCGCGTCGCCCTCGGGGAACGACGTGGACATCTCGAACTTCACGCCGGCCGCTCCCCACCGCGCCGTGGATGGGGCGTAAACGTTCACGAAGAGCCGGTCACCGGATTCGTAGTACAGCCCGAGGCCGTGCAGCGCGTGGCTCTCCATGCCGGTGCCGACACAGCACGTGAAGCTCCGCTGCATGTCGGCGTATTCCCGCCGCACGCCGGCGCCGACCGGCACCATGTAGCAAGTGGACCCGTCTTCGCTGTCCATCGATCCCAGGATGTGGTTGAACAGCGCGCGTTCGTGGAACTCGGCGTAGCGGATGTCGGGCTCCAACGCGAACAGCTTCCGCGTCAGCTTCAGCATGTTGTAGACGTTGCAGGTCTCGGCGGTCCGTCCTTCGGTGATGTTGCCGAGCAGGTCGGGCTCGCGGAAGTACTCGTCCTTGCCGTGACCGCCGGTGGCGAAGGTGTGGTGGTTGACGACGCGATTCCAGAACACCGTGGCCGCGGCCTGGTCGCCGCGATCGCCGGCGCAGGCATAGCGGGCGGCGGCGCCCACCAGCTTCGGCACCTGCGTGTTGCCGTGCAGGCTGCTCAGCGGATCCTGTCCGGCCTTGAGCGGATCGATCACCGCCTTGTGGTCGAACTTGTGCGAGAGGTCGAGCCACCGCTGGTCGCCGGTGTCGGCGTAAAGATCCGCCATCATCTCGTTCATGCCGCCGAACTCGGTGGCCAGCATGCGCTGGATGGTCGCGTCGTCCATCGGCGACAGGAACGTCGCCGCCCACTCGGCGAACTTCACTTCAATCGCCAGGGCGGCCTGGTTGCCGGTGTGGCGGTAGGCGTCGCGCAGGCCGGCAAAGGTCTTGTGCAGCGTGTACCACGGCGACCACAGGCCGTTCAGGTCGAAGTTCGCGGAGCGGATGTTGCCCTTCGACACCTCGGCGAACGCCGCCTTCACGCCCTGGAGCGCGCCGGCATACCCGTCGCCGTGCGCGTCTTGCACCACCTTCAGCTCGCTGACGATGTAGTCGGCGCGTTGCTTGAAGCGGGCGTCGCCGGTGGCGGCCCACATCAGGCTGACCGCCGACAGATAGTGCCCGGCGATGTGGCCGGTGAGCTGGCGGCCCTCGGCGTCCCAGCCGGTGTAGCCCTCGGCCCTGGGCGCGAGGCCGGCGAGCTTGCGATAGAAGGCCAGCATGCGATCGGGCTCGAGCGACAGCAGGTACTTGGCGTCGAGGTCCTGCGCGTGTTTGAGCGGACCGCCGGTCAGGCGCACCGCCGTCAACGGCAGCGGCCGCGCCGTGTCGGCCACCGCCAGCGCGATCTTCTGGGCAAAGCCGGACGAGACCAGCCACGCCGACCCGCCGGCGACCAGCTGAAAGAACTCGCTGCGGGAGATCTTGTCGCGGAACGCAAGGCCCATGGACGCGCCATCTTACATTGCGACGCGTGGTAGTCTGCCCCCATGAGACCCCTGGTGTGTTCCATGCTGCTGGCATTGACCGTGGGGGCCTGCCGCGCCACGCCACCAGCGGCGCCGGCGGCCGCGCCCGCCGCTGCGCCCGAGGCGTCAGGACCGACCGTGCCCAAAGACCTCTTCGGAACGATCGCGCTTCCCAACCAGCCCGCGCAAGCGATCGAACGCTACACGCTGAAGAACGCCCACGGCGTCGAAGTGCAGGCGATCACGTACGGCGGCATCATCACGTCGATCAAGGCGCCTGACCGTAACGGCGCGATGGCCGACATCGTGCTGGGTTTCGACAGCATCGACGGTTACGCCAAGGGCCATCCCTATTTCGGCGCCCTTGTCGGGCGCTACGGCAACCGCATCGCCAGGGGCCGCTTTGCGATCGATGGCCAGTCGTTCCGGCTGGCCACCAACGACGGGCCCAACCACCTGCACGGCGGCGTTCGCGGTTTCGACAAGCAGGTGTGGAAGGCGGAGCCACTGCCGGGCAAGAACGGCGTGATGTTCTCCAGGACGAGCCCCGACGGCGAAGAGGGGTATCCCGGCAACCTGGAGCTTCGTGTCAGCTACGAGCTCACCGACGGGAACCAACTGATCGTCGAGTACCGCGCGGTGACCGACAAGGCCACCCCGCTCAACCTGACGCAGCACAGCTACTTCAACCTGGCCGGCGACGGCTCGGGCGACATCCTCGGACACTCGCTGCTGTTAAATGCCGACCGCTACACGCCCGTGAACGGCACGCTGATTCCAACCGGCGACATCGCTTCCGTCGAGGGGACGCCCTTTGACTTCCGGACGGCGTCGCTGATCGGCGCGCGCATCGACCAGCCGCATCCGCAGCTCAAGGCCGGCAAGGGCTACGACCACAACTGGGTGCTCAATCGCCGCGGCGAAGGCCTGCAGCTCGCGGCCGTGGTCACTGAGCCGGCGTCGGGCCGCACGCTCGAGATCACCACGACCGAACCGGGCATCCAGTTCTACGCCGGGAATTTTCTCGACGGCACGCTGACCGGCAAGAACGGCCACGTCTACAAGCACCGCTCCGGCTTCTGCCTCGAAACGCAGCACTTCCCGGATTCGCCGAATCAGCCCGCGTTCCCGTCTGCCATCGTGAAACCGGGAGAGGAATTCCGGAGCACGACGGTGTTCACGTTTGGGGTGTCCCGCTAGCCGCGAGAGGCGCGCCGGGCGACGCGAGGAGCAGCCGGTTCTTGGGCGTGACCTCGGCGGGAATCGCCTGGGTCCACACGCGATACCCGTGACGTTCGAGCCCGACCGCGCGCATGATGTCGATGGCCAGCGGACCATCGACCCATCCCGACAAGGCGCCGGAATCATTCACCACCAGGTCGTGACAGCACGGCAGCACCGCCACGCGGGCCCCAGCCGCGACCGCGCGCGCCAGGACCACGTCGGTCAGCGCGCCGCACGCGTGACTCGACACCACCAGGTCGTCGGCCCGCAGACTGACGGCGTCGAGCGGCCCTTCCTCGAAAGTCACGCGGCCCTGCAGGCGGGGCCACTCCTGCAGCAGCGCGGCATGCAGCTTCGCGCACGAGGGCGGCAATCGCGTATCCACGGCGATGGCCTCCGCCGACGTGTCGTCCAGGATCATCAGGATCTGAGCGAGCAGGCCGTGGCCCGCTCCCAAATCGACAATGCGGCCGCCGCGGAACAGGCGTCGCGCGCGCCGCGCGACCTCCCAGGCTTCGTAGAGCTCCTTGCGCGGGAGGCAACCGGCGTGGCACACCGCCCGGGCAATGCGGTCGAACAGCGTCTCCCCGGGAAAACGGCCGAGATCGTGATCGGTGAGGCGGGCCTTCGAGGCGGGAGAAAACGGCGTCATCCGATTGGCGGGGGGGCCTGGTGGACCGCCTCGATGTCGGCGTAGCGGACCCGCAGGTCCCGATACAGGTCCACGTGCTCCAAGCGCGGCATCACGCGATCGCTCGCGCGCGTTTCGGTAAAGTCCTTCACGACGGTGTTCCACGTGATGGGCTCGCCGCTCGCCAGCCGGTCGGCATGAAAGGCGCGCAGGGCGGCGCCCAGGCACGCGGTGTTGTCCAGGTTCAGGCGATCCACCGGCACGCCGAACACGTCCGCCATCACCTGCAACAGCGCATCGTTCACGGAGGCGCCTCCGGTCGCGACGATCCGCGTGAGGCCGCCGGCGGTGATGCCCGCCGAGTGATTCGCGATGGCCATCATCTGACCTTCGACCACGGCGCGGACATCCTGATCGGCATCGCGGCCGTCGTAAGCGAACCGCCGCACGCCGGGAAGCCGGACGGGCGGGGTGATCTCTTCCTCGAGCCACGGCAGCATGAGCGCGCCGCCGTTGCCGGCCGGCGTGCGGTCGAGCGCGACCGAGAAGCCGTCCCAATCAAGGTGATGGATCCGCCGGATCCAGTCGCGGGTCAGCGACCCGTTCCGAAAGCAGACCAGGCTCATGAACCCGCCCATCGGCGATCCAAACACGTGCGAAGCGCCGGTACCAGGATCGCGGGTCAAAGCAAACGCGGTGTCGCTGGTGCCCAGCGAGACCGCCAGGTGTCCCTCCGTCACGACGCCGGTGCCGACCAGGCTGCTCGGGTTGTCGCCGGTCCACGCGACGACGTGCGCGGGTGGAAACGAATAGCGGTCCTGCCAATACGTGGACAGCGATCCGGCGATCGTCGACGACGGCCGGATATCGGGGAGCTTGAGCACGAGGCCGGGAGCGGTGGCGTCGAGTGCGGCCGCGGACCAGGTCGAGGAACGGATGTCCATCAAGTTCATCCCCGAGGCGTCACCGGGCTCGAGCGGCGCGTCACCACCGGTGAGCAGCGATGCGAGGAACGAGCTCACCAGGTGAATCCGCGTGGTGGCTGAGTAGGCGCCGGGGTGGTCGTGCTGGAACTTGCGGATCTGCGGGCCGGTGAACCGCGCGTGGGCTCGCGACCCGGTGAGCCGCGCCGTCGCCTCGGCGCCGCCCAGGGCCGCTTCAATCGCCGCACACTCCTTGCCGGTGCTCTCGTCCATCCAGACCGGCGAGAGGTCCCGCGAGAAAGTGCCCGCCAGTTGCGGCGCCAGCGGTGTGTCGCGGGTCAGCGTGCGCCAGGCGTCGCGGGCGCGGCGGTTGAGATAGACGCTTCCATGCTGTTGCGCGGCGCCGGATATGGCGCGGATCGAGCCGATCTCAACATTGGCGTCGCGCGCGAGCATCGACATCATGCGATCGAGCGCATCGGCCCACATCACCGGCGAGGCCAGCACTTCGCCGGCCCCGCTCCCGCGGACGACGCCGGCGGTGGTGCCGTACTCCGGCAGGTCGCGGTCGAAACTCAGGGACTGCTGGAACACCACCCGGCGGACCTCGCCCTCGACCTCAATCACGATGGCGCTGAGGCTCTGCGTGCTCGCGTCAAATCCGAGGTAAAGCGACACGCCTCACTTTACTTTCCATTCCTGGAGGCCGGCCGAGAAACCCGGCTGCATCGCTCGGGACAGGCGACGCATGCCTACACCGACTTCGCCGAATCCAGCCGTTCCTTGATCGCCGCGAACGCCGGCGTCGGCCCGTGGTATTCCAACTCGTCCACCGACTCGAACAGCGGGACGTCGGTCCGTATCGTCGCGATCTGCCTGAACAACAACGCCTGCTCGCGATCGCGCTTGAGCGTGGCCGCCAGCGAGCCGGCGCGGGCGACGTTGACGCCGTCCCAGGCGCGATGGTCGTCCGGGATCGCCTCGATGTGACCGAATCGCGCCAGCACCGCCGACGCCGACTTCGCCCCCCATCCCGTCAGACCGGGATAACCGTCGGAGGTGTCGCCGACCAGCGCGAGGTAGTCGGGAATGGACGCGGGCGGCACGCCGAACTTGGCGATCACGCCGGCCTCGTCGCGGGTGGTCCGCCGCAGCCGATCCTCCTGGACAATGCGCGTGCCCTGCACGCATTGGGAGAGATCCTTGTCGGGGGTGCAGATGCGCACCTGCGTCACGCGCGGATCGCGCGCCGCCTTCACCGCCGCCGCGCCCAGCGCGTCGTCGGCCTCGAACTCCACCATCGGCCACACCACCACGCCGTAGGCCGACAGGGCTTCCTCGAGCAGCGGGAACTGCGCGAGCAGCTCCGGCTCGATGCCTTCACCCGTCTTGTAGCCGGGCCACAACTCGTTGCGAAACGATTCGACCACCTTGTCGGTGGCCACGCCGACGTGGGTCGCGCCGCCGTTGACCATGCCGCGAATCGACGCCAGCACGCCGCGCACGGCGCCCACTTCCATGCCGCCGCGATCGCGCGCGGGTGGCACGGCGTAGAAATGGCGGAACAGTTCGAACGTGCCGTCGACTAAATGGACAATCATGGGCTCGCTTCGCTTGTGGGGCTCGGGGCTTCGCCCCTTGTAGGGCTCGGCTTCGCCTTCGTGGGGCTCGCTTACGCTCGTAGGGTTCCACGAACGAACTAAGCCCCAGGAGCGAAGCGACCCCCACGAGGCCGCGAAGCGGCCGAGCCCGACGAGCGAAGCGAGCCATTGTAATATCAGCCGATGCCATCGGTGAGGTTCACGCGCAATATCCAGCGCCACGTTTCGTGCCCGACACTCGAGGTCGAGGGCACGACGCTGCGCGAGGTGTTCGACGCCTATTTCACCGCCAACGAGCAGGCGCGCGGCTACGTGCTGGACGACCGCGGCCGGCTGCGCAAGCACATGGCCGCGTTCATCGACGGCCGGCAGATCGACGATCGCGAATCGCTCAGCGATGCGGTGCCGGCCACGGCCGTGGTGGACATCGTGCAATCGCTGTCGGGAGGCTAGCGTCCCATGAGCAATCGATGTTTCGTCAGCACGCGGAAGGGCCTGTTCACGCTGGAGCGTGGGGCCGCCGGGTGGCGGGTGGCCCGGGCGAGTTTCGTCGGCGACAACTGCACCCTCGCCCTGCCCGACCCACGCAGTGGCCACCTGATCGCGGCGCTCAATCACGGCCACTTCGGTGTCAAGCTGCACCGCTCGCACGACGGCGGCTCGACGTGGACCGAAATCCCCGCGCCGAAGTACCCCGAGAAGCCCGCCGGCTACGTCCCGAAGCTGCCGGTGGAAGGCACGCCGGTGGACTGGGCGCTGAAGCTGGTGTGGGCGCTCGAACCGGGCGGGCCCAACGAACCCGGCGTGCTCTGGTGCGGCACGCTGCCCGGCGGCCTGTTCCGATCCGAAGACGGCGGCGACTCGTGGGAGCTGAACCGCCCGCTCTGGGACGATCCGCGGCGCGAGCAGTGGTTCGGCGGCGGCGCCGATCAGCCCGGCATCCACTCGATTTGCGTGGACCCGCGCGACGCCCGGCACGTGAAGGTCGGCGTGTCGTGCGGCGGCGTCTGGACCACCCGCGATGGCGGCGGCCACTGGGAGATTACCGCCAAGGGCATGCGCGCCGAGTTCATGCCGGCCGAGAAGCAGTTCGAAGAGAACGTGCAGGATCCGCACCTCGTCGTGCAGTGCCGATCGAACCCGGATGTGCTGTGGGTGCAGCATCACAACGGCATCTTCCGCTCCACCGACGACGCCGCCTCGTGGACCGAGATCACGGGCGTCAAGCCGTCGGCGTTCGGCTTCGCGGTGGCGGTGCATCCGGCCAACCCCGATGTCGCGTGGTTCGTGCCGGGAGTCAGCGACGAGAAGCGCTATCCCGTTGACGGGCGTGTCGTCGTCAACCGCACGCAAGACGGCGGCAAGACGTTCGAAACGCTGACCCGCGGCTTGCCGCAGGCCCATGCCTACGACCTGGCCTACCGGCACGCGCTCGACGTCGATGAATCCGGGCAGACGCTGGCGTTCGGCTCCACCACCGGCTCGCTGTGGATCAGCGAAGATAGTGGTGATTCGTGGGATACGCTGGCGTCGAACCTGCCGCCCGTGTACGCGGTCCGTTTTGAAAAGCAGACATGAAACAGTCGATCGTCATCCTGGTCCTGTGCGGCGCCGCCGCCGCCTGCAGTTCGCCCGCATCACAGCCCGCACCCGCACCGCCGCCAGCCGCCGCGACCGGCATTGCTGAAGTCACCGGCACCGCTCCGGCCGGTGCCATCGTCTCGCTGCAGCCCGCGGCCGGCGACATCCCGATGCCGTCGGGTCCGGCCGTCATGGATCAATACGCCAAGCAGTTCGTGCCGGGGGTCCTGTACGTTCGCGTGGGGCAGCCCGTCGAGTTCCGCAATACCGAAGACATGGGCCACAACGTCTCGGTGAATCGCCGCGGCACGGGCGCCAGCGTGTTTAACGTCGAGACGGATCCGCAGCAGAAGCACGTCCACACGTTCGATCGGGTGGGTCAGTACGACGTGATGTGCAGCGTGCATCCCGGCATGCAGGCCACCGTCATTGCCACCAACAGCCCGATGGCCACGGTGGCGGACGACGCCGGGAACTTCGTCATCGCCAACGTGCCGGCGGGCGCCTACAAGCTCAGCGTGACCTTCGAGGGCCGCACGATCGACCAGGCCGTGGACGTCACCGGGCCGCGCACGCAGGTCCGCGTCCTTCCCTAGGATCTCTTGGAGCGGGCTGAGGCTCTAACAGGTGCGTCAGCTATGCGCTGGCGGACGGCCTGTGGAGCTTGAGGACCGTGACCAGCTCGCCGTGGGCCAGCACCGCCTCCGGCAATTCCTGGAGCGCGGCGTGATAGCGCGCCGCATAGGCGCTGCCAGGGAGCGGTGACGCCAGTTCCCGGGCCTGCGCGATGAGGGGCGCGGCAGCCGGGGTTTCGGGCGGCTTCGCCTCCAGTGCTTCGTCGATGCCGACGATGAGCCCCGACATCGATCGGAGCCAGGCAAAGGCCTCGTCGTTGAGAATCACCTGTAATAGTTCTGTAATAGGCATCGGCCCGTGGTCCATGACGTACTCGGACCGCTGCCAGTCGATCAGCGTTTTATGCAGGTGTAACAGGGCTTTTCTGAGTTCGCGGAGGAGGGATCGGTCGGCGTCGGTCACGGCAGGGCCACTAGCGATCTTACCAGCGAAAGGCCCCGGCTCGGCATATGATGACCCCACGCCCGGCGCATTGCGTGTGGCGTTCGCACCGCGGATCGCCAGACTTATGAGCCTACCGACACTGAATTTTCTGTCATTCGAGAGCCGCACCACCAATCGCTACTCTCTGGCGTTATTCACCCTTTTCATCGCGACCCACCTGGTGGTGGTGTTCGCCTTGCTCCGCTACTTCTTCAGGCCGACGTGGGACCAGCAATGGTCCGGTGGAACCGGGGTCGTGGTCCTCACGATCCTGGGGTGCAACGTGGTGTTCTGCTTCGGCGAATTCCTGTTCCACCGCTACCTGCTGCACGTACCGAGCGTCCAGTTCCTGGGGCGCCTCTGCTTCAGCCACCTGAACCATCACAAGCTCACCTCGATCGGCTTTACCGCCGACAACACCGTCCGCAGCCTGTATCCCATCGTCGACGCCGACTCCGACGAGGGCGGCACGTTTCCGCCGTGGGCGCTGCTTGCGTTCATGGCGGTGCTGACGCCCTTTCTGGCGGTCATCGCGTTCTCGTTTCCGACGTTCCCGGTTCTCATCGGCGGCTACACCGCGATTGCGGTGGCTCACTTCCTGTACGAGACCATCCACCTCGCGCACCACACGCCGTACGATCCGTGGTGGAAGGGCAAGATCGAGAGTCCGGTGCTGGGCACGATGTGGCGAAAGCTCTACGGCTTTCACCAGGCTCATCATGCCAACTACAAGTGCAACATGAACATTGCCGGCTTCTTCGGCCTGCCGCTGGCCGATCTCGTGCTCGGAACCTACGAGCAACCCGAGGTGCTGCTGCTCGATGGCGCGCCGGCGACGAAAGAGATGGCCGCCAAGCTGACCGCGCACCCGCGCTGGCCCATCTCGTGGTTCGACAGCCTCATACTGGAGCGGCGGAAGCGAATGTCGCGCGAGCAGGCGGCGCGAGTGGCAGCGCGCCGGGCGGCCACGAGCAGCACCGGATGGTCGCAGCCCGTGGTTGATCCGGCCAGTCCCGGCGAGTTACAATAAGCCCTTCCCCGAGGGGCCAGTAGCGCAGTTGGGAGCGCGCATGAATGGCATTCATGAGGTCACCGGTTCGATCCCGGTCTGGTCCACCATCCTTCGCTCACTAATGCAGGCGAAGGCGGGCAAGTAACGTTCCCCCTGAACTTAAAACTGCTCCCGGCTATTTCACGGCCCGGTGAGACGCGAAGTCCTGCCAGATCTGCTGGACCACTTTCGCGTCGACGACCAGCGTGCCTGCAGTCCGCGGATCCTTTTCCGAATACAGCTGGAGCTTGACGGTCGCGCAGGCCGGCGACAGCGCGCCGGGGTCGAACGCGTAGAGGCCTTCGACGAGAGTGTCGTTGTCGGATACACGGTGCTCGAGTTTGAAAGGGTGCACGGGCACGATCTCGGCATCGCCGCACAACGCGCGCAGCCTGGCAAAATCCGGCTTGAGGCGCTTGATCGGCGGAATCGCCATGCCCTGGGTCATCGCCGCCCCGCGAGCGACCTTGGTCCAGAACCCCTCCACCAGCTTCGGTGTGACGCGGATCAGCAGAACCGGCGGCGTCGCCGACACGTACTCGGACCAGTTGCCGAAGTCGGTGAGCAGCCGCTCGGCGATCTCATCGGCGTCGGGCATGCGCGCGCCGGCGTTCCAGTCGCGGGCGGGCGTCCGATCAGCCCGCGCCCGCGCGGCCATGAGCTGCACGGGTGTAATGAACACGATGTCGAAGTCGGACGTGGACATCCGATAGAGACTCGGGCTGCCCGTGCCACTTGGCGCGCCGGCTCCGGTCGAACCAGACGGGAACGGCCGGACAGACTCGACGGGAAGATGCGTGGCCGGCGGCAGCGGCGTGTCCTTGATCGTCTGCGCCGCCGACGCGACGAGCTCGCACAGGCGGCCGACGCGGACAATGCGGCCGCGGGCATCCCGCTGCCCATCGCGCCCGGTAATCAGCGTGGTGACGCCGATCAGCCGGCCGTTTGGCGCAAACGCCGGCCCACCGGTGCCGCCTGCGCTCGGCACGAGGTCGGTGTCGATGGCGTTCGCCAGGATGCCGTCGACCGCACCGGAGCTGGTGCCCCGCGGCCGTCCCAGCGGCGCTTCGAGCGCGGCAATCTCCTGGCCCATGGACAACGGCTCTGCCGCCTTGCCGCACTCGAGCGGCAGCGCCTTCGCCGCCGCGGCGATCGACGGGTCGATTCGGATCAGCGCGACCCCCCGCATCGCATCGGACACGATGACGGTACCTGCGACCTTGACGCTCGGCGACAACTGCACTTCCACCGACGTGGCCGCGCCGATCACCTGCTGGTCGGCCGCAATCAGCCCGTTCGAATCGATCAGGAAGCCAGACCCGTGAGTGGTTGCGGTCCAAATCTGGACGATGCTGTCCTGCCACCGGGCCAACAGCGAGGACGGGTCCGCCTCCAACGGCGACGCGACCGAGGCCGCCGCATCGGTGATGGGCACGACCTCCGCGTTGTCGCCCGTCAACTCGAGCACCGCGTCGCGGCCCGCCTCGATGTCGACGATCCGGGTCCACTGGTAGGCCTTGCCCGCGAACGCCACCGGCCGGTCCGACTCCACCGTGTAGTTCCCAGGTGCCAGCCGAACGTCGACGGTGCCATCGAGTGAAGTGAGGATCCGCCGGGGCGGAGCGCTCGACGGGTTGTCGCTGATCAGCAGCACATGGCGCGGCACCGGTGTCGCCTGCCGATCGCCATCCACGACGACCACCTTGATGTGAAGGACGGCGAGCGGCTGGACGGCGTCAGTACGCGGGGTGATCAGGAAGAGGATGGCAAGGACCAGTCCGCGGAATTCACGCGCGCGCACATCGACATCTTACCCGCTATTATTTCTTCACCCGCACAGATGAGACCCAAGCCGGAGATTCCGTCAGAGATCGAAGACTTCCGCGACGAGCGCTGGCGCCGCGAAGGCGCCCGCCAGGTCGAGACCGCCGCCGATGCGGAACGCTTCGTCGAGCAGGCCGGCTTCGCCGCGTGCCTCACCGATTCCCGCCGGCCGGGTCCGTCGCTCTACGTCGCGGTGTGCGGGCGGCGCGATGCGGTGATGCCGCGCAACGTCCAGAAGGACCCCGAGGCGTCGCTGACGTGGGTGTTGAAGGACGAGGTCATCCAGCGCGGCAAGGTCTATTACGCCAAGCTCGCGCGCGGCAAGGCCATGTTCCTGGCGCCGCGCATGATTCCCTACTTCAACGCGATCTGGGGCCTGCGCCGCGCCGAAGAGCCGCGGCGGCTGAGCAAGGACGCGCAGGCGGTCCTCAAGGTGCTGCGCCGGGAATGGGAGATGGCGACGTCGGACCTGCGCGAGGAGTCGGGCGTGAAAGATCGCCAGGCGTGCACGAAGGCGATCGACGAGCTCCAGGCGGCGATGATCGTGGTGCCGAGCGAGGTGCTCTACGAACCGAAGTTCACCTACATCTGGACGCTGGCCGTCGGCCGCTTCCCCGACGGGTTGCGGGCGCGCGTCAAGCGCGACACTGCCCTGCGTGAGATCGCGCGCGGCTTCCTGGCCGGGGCGGGCATGACCATTCCCGGGGAGCTGGCCCGCGTCACGGGGCTGTCGAGAACAGACGCCGGGCTGGGAAACCGCGCGCTGGTGGCGGAAGGCTACGCCACCATGCTCGCGCCCGGCTGGTACCAACTGAAAACAAGAGGTCAGGAGAGAACAACAGAACCTTCTGCGATCTCCTGAACTCTCAGGGCACGATCATCCGGATGACCCCGTCGCGCTTGTTGAGCACGAACAGCTGCCCCTGCGGGCCCATCCCGAGCCGCAGGTCGGCGCGCGGCGCCGCGGCCTTGCCGGCGGCGGCGTTCTTCTCGCGAATCAACTGCAGCAGCGTCTTTGACGTGCCCTTGTCGTTGAAGAGGATCCGCCGGATCGCATCCTGTCCGCCCTTGGGCTGCTGGTCCGCGTCCACGTAGAAGATCTCGCCGCTCGGGTTGTCGCCGAAGATCAGCTTGTTGGCGAGGGCCTTCACCGCGTTCTGGCGATATACGTAGACGCCGGTCACCGCCGCGCGCTGCAACAGCGGATCGCGGTGATCGTACTCGGCGATCGGATACACGAGCCCGGCCTCGCCACGCGGCTTGTCGGTGCCCACACCGTCGCGTCCCAGGTAGGTGAAGCTCGCCTCCCACTTGTTCCAGCCCAGGTTGGCGCCGGCGGTCACCTGGCTGATCTCCTCGACGATGTTCTGGCCGATGTCGGCCACGTACATGTTGCCGGTCTTCGCATCCCAGGAGAAGCGCTGCGGGTTGCGCACGCCGTAAGCGTAGATCTCGCCAAGCGTGTCGTCCTTGCCGTCGGCGGCAAACGGATTCGACGGCGGAATGCCGTAGTTGCCGTTCGCGCTGTTCTTGCCGAGCGGGTCAATGCGCAGGATCTTGGCGAACGCCGAAGCCAGATTCTGTCCGTGCTTGTAGGGGTCGCCGCCGCTGCCGCCATCGGCGAAGCCGACGTAGAGCAGCCCGAAGTCGGGGCTGCCGGGCCGCGCCTGCGAGTTGAATGCGATCTGGCCGCCGTTGTGATTCCCGAACGGATGCGCGGCGCGAAACAGCTCGCGCGGGGCGCCGCCGTCGTAAGTCGCGGCGACCGGGTTCTTCGCCGTCCATTCCAGCAGCACCGTATCGTGCGTGTGACCGGTGCCGCTCGGCAGGAAGTCGGCCTTCGGCGTCATGTTGCTGGTGTCGGTGTGCGTGTAGAACTTGCCGTAGCCGGGCGTGCCGCGCTGTGCGAACTGCGGGTGAAAGGCGATGCTCTGGAAGCCGCGCTCGGAACCCTGGAAGTTCACGCTGACGCCCCACGCCTCGGCGTTGATGTCGAGGTACTCGGCCACCGCCTTGCCGTCGTAGCTCACGCCGTAGATCTGGCCGCGCATGGTGTGGACGAACAACCGCCGCGTGCCCGGCTCGTCGACCAAGGTGTTCATGCGCGGCGCTTCCCCGCCGGCCGCATCCGGAATGGTGGCGAACTCGACGAAGTTGACGGCGATCACGCCGTCGATGGTGTTGATCGGCGTGGGGAACGGATCGGTGGTGCCCTGCGCCAACGCGGGCGAGGCACTCAACAGGGCCAGGACGAGCAGGCGGGTCATGCGCATGACCGGTATCTTACCTCCGGCCCGATCGGCCGCCCCGACCCGCCGCCCTGGGCAAGCCGCTGCAGAAGGAGCGCTTCGAAAGCGCCCTCCTCCGCACCAGCCGCCTTAGTCTTGCAGGCTGAACGCCACCTGCACGTTCATCAGCACCTCGACCGCCTCGCCATTGAGCAGCGTCGGGCTGAACTGCCACTGTCGGACGGCATCAACGGCGGCCCTGCCCAGGTCGGGATGCGCCGGCGAGCCGATCACGCGCGCCGACGTGACGCGTCCCTCCACGTCAATCATCGCAGTCAGCGAGACAACGCCTTCAAGGCCGGCGTCGCGCATCGCCTGCGGATAGACGGGCCGGACATCCACCAGCTTGCGCGGCGGTTTGATGTTGCCGCCAATGCGGACCGGCGCCCGCTCGGCGCGCGCCGCCGTGGACGGGCGTTGCTCCGTGACCGTGATCGTTTCCTGGAGGGTGCCGACCGGAATGGTCAGGGTGACATCCCAGTGCCGCGCGCTTTCGAGCCGCACGTCCTGCGCCAACGACATGAAGCCGGGCAGCCGCGAGCCGATCTGGTAGCGGCCCGGCGCCACGACGCCGAACTCGAAGCGGCCGTTGGCGTCGGTCGTGGCCGTCAGCCGATTGGCATCGGCATCATCCAGCGTCAAGGCGACCCCCGGCAGCACCGCGCCGGTCACGTCGTAGGCGGTGCCGGTCAGTGGCATGGGGCCCGCCTGTTCCTTTGCGCGGAAGCTCGCGGTGGTCAGGGTGATGCCGAGAATGACGGCGGCGGCCACCATCAGGGTTCGGCGGGCGGGGCGCGTCCGGGCGAGGGTCGTGTTCAACATTGCGGTAATCCTCCGTTCGAGTGTGGACAAGCGAGCCATCGGGACCAGGGTCGCCACGGGTGTCCGCGACCGGCAGACCCTGGCGATCTCCAACAGGTGTGACGCGTACTCGGCCGCCGGGACGCCGGCTTCGAGCACGGCGTCGTCGCAGGCCTGCTCGCCCTCGCGGCGCAGCCTGGCGCAGGCAATCCAGAGCAGCGGGTTGTACCAGAACGCCGCGCGAACCACTTCGGCGGCCATCTGGATGGCCCAATCAGCGCGGCGGACGTGCGCAAGTTCGTGTCCCAGCACGATGCGAATGCGGGCATCGCTCCACGATTCGCACTCGGCCGGCAACAACACCAGCGGCCGCCACCAGCCCCAGGTGCCGAGCATGGCGGGCAGCCCGGTCTGCAGCAGGACGACGCCCTCGCGCAGGTCGAAGCTCGACGACAGATCCCTGGCCGCCGTCAGCCACCGCTCGTCCACGACCGGAACGGCGCGCCTGGTCACGCCATGGAGGCGCACCAGGCTGATCATCATCATGAGGATGCTGACGACGAAGCCCGCCGCCCACATCGAGTTGGCAATGCGTTCGTACGAGATGAGAGTGGCAGACGCCGGCTGACGCGTCACGCTTGATGGCCTCGTCCCGTTGACGGGCACCTGCCCGATCTCGCGCCCGGCGAGCGCTGACGATTCGCCGGCGAGCGCCGACGCCGGCAGATCCCACGCCGGCAGGGCGAGACCGAGCGGCGCCACGGCGGCTGCCGACAGGATGCCTGCCGCCAGCACCCAATGACGGAGCGCGGCGGAGCGGCGCCGCAACGCCGCCGACGCGGCCAATGCCACCAGCACGATCACCGAGGCCCGCAGGCCGATCTCAAGGGCGTTCATCGCGGTGCCTTTCGTGCCGAGGCAATCAGGCCGGCAATCCGGTCCAGGTCGTCGTCAGAGAGCCGCGCCGCGTCGCTCCCGAGCAGGGTGGTCACCACCTTGGCGTGCGAGCCTTCGAAGAACGTGTCAACCAGGTGATTGAGCGCCGATCGGCGCGCCGCGTGGCGCGACACGGTGGGCATATAGACGAAGCGCAGGCCCTGCTCGTCGTGGCGGACGTGGCCCTTCTCTTCGAGCACGCGCAACTGGGTGCGGACGGTCGAATCGCTGGGGTCGCCGGCCAGGCTCTCGCGAATCTCGGCCGCGGTGGCGCGGCCGAGCCGGTAGAGCAGGTCCATGATCTGGCGTTCGCGCTTGGTGAGAACGGCGGGGCGGGGGGCAGCCATGTTATTTTTGTAACACTCCGCGAGAAAAATAGCAGGACAGCGGACCGGTGTCAAGCCGGTGTAGGATGCGTCGCACCAGCTGAACTGGAGACCCCATATGCCGCGACGCCTGACCCTGCTCCTTCTCGGTTTCCTCGCCGCCGGAAGCTCAACCGCCGCGGCGCAAGGCTTCGGCGTCACCGGCCTGCTGCCGTTCGAAAAGCAGTGTGCGAGCTGCCACCTGAAACCGGAGGCCGGCAGCCGGGCGCCCACGCGCGAGCAGATGCAGGGCCGGGCGCCCGAGGCGATTCTCGACGTGATCACGACCGGCGGCATGGCGCCAATGGCCTCGGGACTGACCGACGCGCAGAAGCGCGCCATTGCCGAGTACGTCACCGGGCGGGCGTTCGGCACCGTGGCGGCGGGACCCGCCTCGACGATGAAGAATCAGTGCGCGGCGAAGCCGCTGGGCGATCCCCTGGCCGGTCCGGGGTGGAACGGGTGGGGCGTTGACAAATCCAACTCGCGCTTCCAGCCGGCGGCGGCCGCGGGTTTGACCGCGGCGACGGTGCCGAACCTGGCGTTGAAGTGGGCGTTTGGTTTCCCCGAGGGACGGCAGGCCTTCGGCCAGCCCACGGTGGTCGGCGGGCGCGTCTACGTCGGCTCCGACAACGGGTTCGTCTACTCGCTCGATGCCGCCACCGGGTGCGTCTACTGGTCGTATCAGGCCAAGTCCGGCGTGCGGACCGCCATCACGGTGGCGCCGGTCAAGGCCGGCGCGGCACGGTTCGCGGTGTTCTTCGGCGACGTCAGGGCCAACGTCTACGCGATCGACGCCGAGAACGCCGCGCTGATCTGGACCAAGCACGCCGACGCGCACCCGGTCGCGCGCATTACCGGCGCGCCCGTGTTCCACGAGGGGCGTCTCTACGTGCCGGTGTCGTCGATTGAAGAAGCCCTCGGCGGCAATCCCGACTATCCCTGCTGCTCGTTCCGCGGCAGCGTGGTCGCCTACGACGCCGCCTCCGGCGAGCAACGGTGGCAGTCGTTCACGATCTCGGAAGCCGCCGTCCCGATGCGGAAGACCTCCACCGGCACGCAGTTGTGGGGGCCGGCCGGCGCCGCGGTGTGGTCGGCGCCAACGATCGACCCGGAGCGCCGGCGCATCTACCTGTCAACCAGCAACGGTTATACCTACCCCGCGATCAACTCGACCGACGCGGTGATGGCGCTCGACCTCGACACCGGCAAGCGGCTGTGGACGCGGCAGCTGACGCCGAACGACGCCTATGTGATCGGTTGCGGGCCGAACGCCAAGTCTGAAACCTGTCCCCAGGTAACGGGACCGGACTTCGCCGTCGGCACCTCACCCATCCTTCGCTCGCTCCCCGGGGGCCGGCGCATTCTCGCCGTCGGACAGAAGTCCGGGCTGGCGTGGGGCATCAATCCGGATGACGGCACCGTGGTCTGGCAGCATCGCGTCGGCCAGGGCACGGCACTCGGCGGCATCGAGTGGGGCGGCGCCGCGGATGATCGCTTCGTGTATTACCCGAACGCCGACGGGCTCCTGGGATTGAAGGCGGCCGGCGGCCTGGCCGCGATTCGCCTGGCGACGGGCGAGCGCGAGTGGTGGGCCCCGCCGATTGCCACCTGCACCGACAACACCATGAAGTGCATCCCCGCGCAGTCCGCGGCGGCCACCGCGATCCCGGGCGTGGTGTTTTCCGGCGCGACCGACGGGATGATGCGCGCCTATGACGCGACCAACGGCAAGGTGCTGTGGGAGTTCGCGACCGCGCGCGAGTTCGACACCGTCAACGGCGTCAAGGCGCGCGGCGGCTCGATCAACGGCCCCGGCGCGACCGTCGTCTCGGGAATGGTGTTCACCAATTCGGGCTACGGCTCCTTCGGGCAGATGGCGGGCAACGTGCTGTTGGCGTTTGGCGTTCAACCGGCGAGCCCGCCCAAACCTTAGAACTCGTAAGTCGCTGGGCGATAGGGCATAGTACTGACTCGCATGACGATCCTCGGAACGGCCGAGCTGCAACGGCTCGCCCTGAGGGTGCTACTGCCAACCGAGGGCGACGCTCCGGGGGCGGACGCCCTCGCGGCCGCGGCACACCGCGCCTATGACGACCTGGCTCGGGTGACGGCGCCGCTGATTGGCCACATCGGCGTCGCGGCAATCACCGATCGCGCGTTGCACCTGGCGCAGCGCGAATACCCGTGGATGGCCCGCACGCAGGTGCCCGCCCCCGGCGAAGGGCCGTTCGATCACTTCGTCACCTTCCTGAAGCGGCAGGACCCTGTCATCGCCACCGCCGCCGCCGCGGCGGTGTTCGCCACCTTCATCGGGATGCTCGTCACGTTCATCGGCGAACCCCTGACCACGGGCTTGTTGCGCAAGGCGTGGCCCGATGCTTTTTCCGACGCGAACACAAGAGGACGCAAGACATGACGGACCGGGTTGCCATTCGCCAACTCCCTACGCGCGTTCCGGGTCTCGACCAGATCCTGGGCGGCGGATTGCCGGAGTTCTCTTTCAACGTCATTGCCGGCGCGCCGGGCGCGGGAAAGACGACGCTGGCGCAGCAGATCATGTTCGCGCTCGCCACGCCCGAGCGTCCCGCGCTGTACTTCACCGTGGTCGGCGAACCCCCGATCAAGATGCTGCGCTATCAACAGCAATACAGCTTCTTCGACGCCGCTCGCGTCGGTGAGTCCGTGCGCTACGTCAATCTGAGCGAGGACGTCGTCACCGGCTCGCTGGAAACGCTGCTGGCGCGCATCGTCCAGGAGGTCGAGGCCACCAGCCCGGGCGTGGTGATTGTCGATTCGTTTCGCACCGTGGCCCAGGCGGTCGAGCGGACCAACGACAGCAAGATCGATCTCCAGCACTTCGTGCAGCAACTGGCCATCCGGCTCACCACCTGGGAAGCGACCACGTTCCTGGTCGGCGAATATCAGCCATCGGAGGCCGAGCACAATCCGGTGTTCACCGTCGCCGACGGACTGCTGTGGCTGATGCAAAGCCTCGATCGGAATTCGATCGTTCGCAAGATGCAGGTGATGAAGATGCGCGGACAGGCGCCCATCCCCGGGCTGCACACCTTCCGCATCACCGGCGACGGACTCCAGGTGTTCCCGCGCATGATCGTCGGACCCGAGGAGAAGTTGCAGGAGCCGGCCGCGGTCGCGGCGCGCAAGCCGCGCAAGCGGCTCTCGAGCGGCGTCAAGGGGCTGGACGAGATGCTCGGCGGCGGCATTCCGGCCGGTTACTCCATCTTGCTGGCCGGGCCATCGGGCTCCGGCAAGAGCGTGCTCGCCAGCGAGTTCATCGCCGACGGCGCGCGTCATGATGAGCCGGGCATCATCGCCGTGTTCGAGAAGCGGCCCAATGAGTACTCGCAGGACAGTCCCCTGGGACGGCGGTTCGACCAGTTCGTCCGCGACGGCAAGGTCGGCATCCTCCAGACCCGCCCGCTGGACCTGTCGATCGACGAGATGCTCAGTGAAATCATCGACGCCATTCATCGGCTCAAGGCGCGCCGGGTGGTGATCGATTCGCTCTCCGGGTTCGAGCTGGCGCTGGCGCCCACCTTCCGCGAGGATTTCCGGGAGTCCCTCTATCGCATGGTCACGGTCCTCACCGGCATGGGCATCACGATGATGATGACGGCGGAGGTGGAGGACAGCTATACCGACCTGCGCTTCAGCCCGCACGGCACGGCCTTTCTCACCGACGCCATCATCATGCAGCGCTATATCGAGGTGAAGGGTCAACTCCAGCGCATCATGGCCGTCGTGAAAGTGCGCGGCAGCTCGCACAGCAAGGACCTGCGGGCCTTCGAGATCACCGAGACCGGGATCGAGATGGGCGAGACGCTCGGCACCTACGGGGGCTTGCTCACGGGCAGTCCGGAGTTGTCCGCGATCGTCCCGGCCATCCTCGCGGGCAGGAAGCCGCGGCCACGGCCGACCGGGCGGTGAGTCATGGGTGATGAGAACGCGTCGGTAGAGAAGCGCGAAGGCGCGGTGACGGCGCGCGAGGACGCGTCCACCCTTCGCGAGGAAGCGATCCTCGCCAGGGAAGAGGCCGCGGAGGTGAGAGCGGAACTCGACCTCCTCATGACCCAGATGCGCGAAGCCAACGAGCGCCTGATCGTCGGGACGCTCCGCGCCGAAACCATGACCGAGGTCGCCGAAGAAGCCAACCATCTCAAGGATGAGTTCCTGGCGACGGTGTCACACGAGCTCCGCACGCCCCTGAATGCCATTGTCGGATGGGCGCGAATCCTGGCGTCGAAGCAGGTGCCGCCGGCCGTGGCAGAACAGGGGATCTCGACCATCGAACGCAACGCCTGGGCCCTGGCCCACATCATCGACGACTTGTTGGACATGTCGCGCATCGCCACGGGAACGCTGCACATGGCGGCACAGCCGGTTGATCTGGTCGCCGTGGTGCGGGCGGCACTCGACACCGTGGAGCCAATGGCGGAGACCAAGAAGGTGCGGCTGGCGTTTGCCCCGGACCCTGCCGCCGTCGAAACCATCAGCGGAGACGCCGGCAGGCTCGAACAGGTGATCTGGAACCTGCTCGCCAACGCGGTCAAGTTCACGCCTGCGGGCGGGGGCGTGGAGGTCTGCATCGAGCGCCGCGACAGCGTCATGGAGATCAGGGTCGTCGATACCGGGCAAGGCATCAGTCCGGACTTCCTGCCCCATGTCTTCGCCCGTTTCCGCCAGGGCGAGGGTGCACCGACCGGACGTCACACCGGACTCGGCCTTGGGCTGTCCATCGTCCGGCAGCTCGTCGAGTTGCATGGCGGAACGGTGCATGCGGCCAGTGAGGGCGTGGGCCGCGGCGCGACATTCACGGTCAGCCTGCCGATTGCCCCCGTCGATCCGCTCACCGCTCTGCGAGGCCGGCGGGCCGCGCCTTCGCCCCCCTCGTCCGCGCACCAGCCTCGGCTCAATGGACTGCGGATACTGGTCGTCGATGACAGCGCCGACGGCCGCGCGCTCACGTCGTTGGTGCTGACGCAGGCGGGCGCCAGCGTGAAGACGGCGGCGTCGGTTCGAGAAGCGCTCGAATCAGTCGAGACCGATTGGCCGGATGCCCTGGTGAGCGAAATTGCCCTGCCGGGGCAGGACGGCTACGAGCTGATCCGGCAGATTCGGCGGCGCGAAGCCGACCACCAGGGGTTTCTCCCCGCGGTCGCCCTCACCGGCTACGCTCGCGCCGAAGATCGGACGCGAATCCTCGAGGCCGGATTCCAGGCGCATCTCCCAAAGCCGGCTGAGCCGTTCGACCTCGCCAGCACCATCGCCGCCATCACCAGGGATCGACCGGACAGGAAGTCCTGACCGGCCTCACGGCGCGAAGGTATACGAAAGGGTCCACGCCCGCCGCGAAGCGCCCAGGGGCGCCGGCCCCTCGACGACGACCGCCATGGTTGCGATGGTGAGCGGGACCGGGCAGTTGTCGGACTCGTCGAACACGATCGACAGTTCACGCGTCTCGCCCCGTGCCAGTTCGAACGGCCCCGTGAAGGTCAGCAGGCAGGCCTGGAGGTTGGTGGCGTGAAGAAACGCGCGGGCCCCGAGCACCGGCCCGGAGTCCTGCGCGCGCAGGGCTAATCGCATGGCCACCCGATTGACGCATCCGCTGATGCGAGTGCCGCAGCCGGTGAGCGTAGACCCTGGTGATGGGGTCGCGCCGAGGAACACAATCTCGACCGGCCCGGTCTGTTCGATGAGGACAGGTTGGGGAACAGGAGGCGGCGACGGCGCCACCGGGTTGGGAGAGTCGCGGCAACCCGCCAGTGTGAGCGCGATCACGACAGCAGGCGCGAGACGACAGCACCAGCGCACAGCGAACCTCCACCTTCAATGCTACGCCTCATGCGCGGCGACCGAAAGTGCTAGGCTGAAAAGGCGTGGCCGCCGACCTCCTCATCTGCATGGCAACGGAACTCGAAGGCGCGCGGCTGCGCGAGCGCCTGGGCGCCGATTCGTCGGTGGAGATCGTGCGGATGGGCGTGGGGCCGGTGAACGCCGCGCATGCCGTCACGCTGGCGATTACGCGCTCGCGGCCGAAGGCGATCGTGGTATGCGGCATCGGCGGCGCCTACCCCGGCGCCCCGCTGCGGATCGGCGACGTCGCCTGCGCCGACAGCGAGTGCTACGGTGATCTCGGCGCCACCAGCCCGGGTGGCTTCCTCGACATGCAGGCGCTCGGCTTTCCGATCGTGGAGGGTCCCGAGCCGCTCTACAACGTGCTGCCGATGCAGCTGTTCCCCGCCCCCACGCGCGTCCGCTTTGTCACGATGTCGTCGTGCACCGGCACCGACGCGGCCGCGCGGGCATTGGCAGCGCGAACCGGCGGCGCGGTCGAGAACATGGAAGGCGCGGCCGTCGCGCACGTCGCGCGCCTCCACGGCATCCCCGTCGGCGAGCTACGCGGCATCAGCAACATCGTCACCAATCGCGACACCAGCGCGTGGCGGATCAAGGAAGCCGCCATCGCCGCACAGGAGGCCTTGCTCACGTGGATCGCCCAGCGCTGAACTTCGCGTTCTCGTCCTGCCCCAACGACACCTTCGCCTTCCACGCCATCGTCCATGGCCTGGTGCCGGGTCCGGCGGTCGCGCCGCACATCGACGACGTCGAGGCGCTGAATGCGCGGGCGGAACGGGGCGAGGCCGAGGTGACGAAGATTTCGATCGCGGCGTACCCCCGGATTAGGGATCGGTATTCGTTGCTGCGAGCCGGCGGCGCCGCGGGGTTCGGCGTGGGTCCCATCGTGGTGGCGCGAACGGCCCGTGAGGTGGGCGGCCGCGTGGCCATTCCGGGCGAGCGCACCACGGCGGCGTTGCTGTTGCGGCTGCTGGGCCGGTTTGAGACCGTGCCGATGCGGTTCGACCAGATCGAGGGCGCGGTGCTCCGCGGCGACGTGGATTGCGGCGTGCTGATCCACGAGGGCCGGTTCACCTACGAGGCCAAGGGCCTCACGTTGCTGACCGACCTGGGCGCCGTGTGGGAACAGCGCATGCAGTGCCCGCTGCCGCTGGCCGCCATCGCCATTCGCCGGGATCTGGCGCCGGAGTTTGGCGCGGCCATCGACGCGGCGCTTCGGGCAAGCGTCGAGTATGCCTTCGCGCATCC
Organism: Vicinamibacterales bacterium; assembly: GCA_041659285.1. Taxonomy (NCBI): domain Bacteria; kingdom Pseudomonadati; phylum Acidobacteriota; class Vicinamibacteria; order Vicinamibacterales; species Vicinamibacterales bacterium. The sequence continues at coordinate 417,731 of JBAZYO010000004.1, forward strand.
AGACGCGAGCCGGGACTACGTCGCTGCTCACGCGCAGGAGATGTCTCCGGACGTGGTCCAGCAGCACATCCGGCTCTACGTGAACCAATACACGGTCGAGTTGGATGAGCGGGCCGTCCAGGTGATGCTCGAGTTCGGCGACGAACCCGGCTGAACGGCAACTGGCGAGCTCTGGTACGCCGCTTGCACCCTGAGCAGGCGGGGGACGTGTCATGGCTCAGTCGAAAGTCCGTTACGCCGTGGTCGGCCTTGGCCACATCGCGCAAGCCGCCGTGCTGCCGGCATTCGCGCACGCCAGGCGCAATTCGTCGCTCCACGCCCTCGTCAGCGGCAGCGACGAGAAGCTCAACAGTCTGGGCGACCGCTACCGCGTGCCGGTGCGCGCCAGCTACGACAACTACGAGCGGTGCCTGAAAGAGGTAGACGCTGTCTACATCTGCACCCCGAACTCCGAGCACGCCGGCTACGCGGTGCGGGCCGCGCAGGCGGGCGTGCACGTGCTATGTGAAAAGCCGCTCGCGGTCACCGCGGCCGAATGCCGGCGCATGATCGAGGCCGCGGCGACCGCCAACGTCCGCCTGATGACGGCGTACCGGCTGCACTTCGAGCCGCTGTTTCTCGAAATCGTGGAGATGGTGCGTGCCGGCCGCATCGGCGAGCCGCGCTACTTCAACTCGTCGTTCTCGATGCCCGCCAGGCCGCACGGCATCCGCACCAGGCGAGAGTTGGGCGGCGGCACCTTGTTCGACCTCGGCGTGTATTGCATCAATACGGCTCGCCTGTTGTTCCGGGCCGAGCCTACGGAAGTGTTCGCCTACTCGATTGACGGCGCCCGCACCGACATGCCGGACATCGACGAGATGACCTCGGGCCTGCTCCGCTTCGACGGCGATCGCCTGGCCAGCTTCACCACGAGCTTTGCCGCCAACGGCGTGTCGGACCTGCGCGTGGTGGGCACCGAAGGCAACATTCACGCGGAGCCGGCCTACGATTATGCCGAGGCGCTGGGCTACACGCTCACGGTCGGCACCGACGTGACGATGAAGAAGGGCCGGCGGCGCGACCAGTTCGCGGCCGAACTCGTGTACTTCTCGGATTGCGTGCTGCAGGGCACGGAGCCGGAGCCCTCCGCGGAAGAAGGCTGTTGGGACGTGCGCGTGGTGGACGCGCTCTATGAGTCCGCGAAGCGCGGCGCCCCGGTCTTGCTGCCCCACTTCGGTCCCGAACGGCCGCCGTCCCCGAAGCAGGCCGTGGATCTACCGCCGGTGCGCGAGCCGGACCTGGTGGCGGTGGAGAAACCGCACCACGACTAGCGGCGCGATCACCCGACGATCTGCCTGGCGAGCGCCAGGCCAAGCCAGCCCGCGGCGAGGCCGCCGGCCAGGGTAATCGCGACGTTGACCGCCGCCGCGCCCGGCCTGCCGCTGGCGAACAGGGTGAGCGTCTCCTGGTTGAAGCTCGAGTAGGTCGTGAACCCGCCGAGAAAACCCGCCGTGACCGCGGCGCGAATCTCCGGGCTCCAGGCTGAGACCGAAGCCATCTGCATGACGAACCCGATGGCGAAGCATCCGGTCAGGTTGATGATGATCGTGCCGTAGGGAAATCCGGCGCCGATCCGCTCGACGGCCCACGTGCCAATCAAATACCGGGACCCGCTCCCGAGCCCGCCGGCGACGACAATCCACAACAGTTGCATTCAGCTCCAGCCCTTGACGGTTTCGCGGACGATCGCGAGCACGGCCTCGCGCTCGCCCGCGGTGAACGAGGTATATCGCGGATCCGCGACGCCACCCGAGAGGATCGCGCGCAGGCGCGCCACCAGGGCCGCGCGCGCTTCCGCGGGCAGGCCGTCGAAGGCCGGCGATTGGATCATGTAGCTGCAACGATACCGGAACAACCGCGTCGCCAGGTCGAAGTCGCGCAACGAACGGCCCAGTGAGTCGCGCGTGCCGGCCGCGGCAAAGACCGTCGCGAACGCGGACGAGGCGCGAACCGGCGCGTCGAGCCTGGCTTCGTCCACGAACAGAAGGTAGTCCGCGGTTTCGTTCACCAACTCCCGCAACTCACCGCCCGCGAAGTCGAGCCGCGACTCCGCCATCGCAATGCGGGTTTCCCAGCCCAGCCGCGTCAGCAGGTTGAGCGCGTGGCCCTGGTGATCGAACACCATCAATGCCGCGATGTCACTCGACGGGATCGGATAGGCGGCGGCCGCCACCTGCGCATCGAGCACCGCGCGATTCAGCGTGGCCTCGCTAATCGCCGCCTCGGGGTTCGAGGGATCCGTCACCATGGCGTTGCCCATGTGACGCGCGGCACCGTGGGATCCGACCACGTACCATCCTCCCCAACGCTGCTTCAGCGGGCTGCGATGATCGACCAGGAAGCTGCCCAACTGCGGCATGGTGCGGCCGTCGGGGCCCGTGAACATGCTGCGCACGAGGATGCCGGGCACGTCCATGCTGTTCGCCGACAGGTGGCAGGTCAGGCACGCGCTGGGCCTGGCGAACGCCACCGCCGCCGCATCCTGGCGCAGCGTGTAGAACATCACGCCCTGCCGGGGATCGTGGGACGCTATCTCGATCACCGGTGCGCCCGGGATGTAGCCCACGACCACGCGGTCGTTGAAGTACAACGCGCGCGGATTCTGCGGGTTGGTGAAGGCATGCTGGACGCCGGTCTTCGAGAACAGCAGCACCTGCGATTCAACCGGGACGTGGAGCGCCGAGAGGAGCGACCGCAGGTAGCCCTGCTGGCCGTCAAACGCCAGCGTCACCGCGCCGGCCGCGAGATCGGCTTGCAGCCGCGCCACGGGATCCGCGGGATCCGTCCAGCGGTAGTCGATGGCGGGGTGTTGATCGAGCGTCCCTTGAAACGACGGGCGTCCGGGCTGCCCGGCGACGCTGACCAACGCCACCGCCCACGCGGCGCCGGCGACAGTTAACCAGCGAGTCATGGTGCTCGGCGAGAAGCCTGTCTGTGTGATCTGCGTCAATCTGCGGCCTAGCCTACAACGAACGTCCGCCGGTCGCGGGACGGCTGTTGGGATGAGGGCCAGTCCATCTCGCTGCCGCGTGGGATCCATCACGACGGCCGTCGTGCATAATGATCCGATGTTCAGAACGCGTCTTGCCGTCGTGGCGGCCCTGCTCGCCCCCACATTCTCGTTCGCCCAGTCCGCTCAGCCGCCCAGCATCACCTTGCCGCCGGTGATCGTGACCGCCCAGAAAGAGGCCGCCGACGTGAAGGCCGTTCCGGCCAGCGTCACCGTGGTCACCGGCGAGACCATCGCCAATGCCGGCCTGCGCGTGATCACCGACGCCGCCATGTTTGCGCCGAACACGGTGTTCACCGAGTTCACGGCGCGCAAGGTCAGCAACGCGCGGTTTCGCGGCATCGGCTCGAGCCCGGGCAACCCGGCCGTCACCACCTACCTCGACGGCGTGCCGCAGTTGAACAGCAACTCGTCGAACATCGAGTTGCTGGACGTCGATCAGATTGAGTTCGTCCGCGGGCCGCAGAGCTCGCTCTTCGGCCGCAACGCTCTCGGCGGCATCGTCAACGTCACCAGCGCGCGGCCGTCCACCGCCCGCTGGACCGGGTCGGTGGTGGCGCCGTTCGGCGACTTCGGCGCGAAAGAAGTCCGCGGCAACGTCTCGGGGCCGCTCGGCGACACGGCGGCCATCAGCCTCGCCGCCGGCAGGCAGCAGCGCGAGGGCTACACCGTGAACCGGGTCACCGGCAACGACCTCGACTTTCGCGACGGCACGTTCGCCAAGGCGCAGTTGATGCTGACGCCGAACGCCAACTGGCAGGCGCGCGTCATCTACTCGCACGAACGCAACCGCGACGGCGACTACGCGCTGGGCGACCTCAACGCCATCCGCGAGACGCCGTTCCTCGTCTCGCGCAACTTCGAGGGCTTCACCAACCGCGACCTCAACGCCACCACCGTCAACCTGCGCCGCAGTGGCGACCGCATCTCGATTGAAAGCACGACCGGCGTCGTGAAGTGGAACACCGAGGACGAAACCGACCTCGACTACACGCCGCTGGCGCTGGCCACGCGCCGCAACGCCGAGGAGGATTTCCAGTTCACGCAGGAGCTGCGGCTGGCCTCGCCTGAGAATGCGCCGCTGCAGATCTCGGACACCCTGACGCTGAAGTGGCAGGGCGGGGTCGAGTACTTCAAGCAGAACTACGACCAGCTCGCCGTCAACACCCTCGGCGCGTTCGTGTTGTCGCCGCAGATTCCCTTTCCCGTGGCGCAGACCTCACCGGAATCCGCGATCGACAGCAGCGGCGTGGGCGTGTTCGGGCACGGCACCTTGACCTTCAACGACCGGACCGACCTCACGGTGGGCCTGCGCTTCGATCACGAGCAGAGCGATGCCTCCCTGAACACGTTCTTCACGCCGGCGATCGCGCCGCCGAATCAAGTGACCGCCGACGCCAGCTTCTCGGATGTCTCACCGCAGTTCGCGGTCGCGTTCCGCCCGATCGCCGGCACTTCGCTCTACGCCTCGGCCAGCCGCGGCTTCAAGGCCGGCGGCTTCAATCCCGCCGCCCTGCCCGGCAGCGAAGCCTACGGCGAAGAGCACGCCTGGCACGTCGAGGGCGGCGTGAAGTCCACGTTCGCCGGCGGGAAGATGTCGGCGAGCGCCGCCGTCTTCCACATCAAATGGGACGACCTGCAGTTGAACGTCCCGAACCCCTTCGTGCCCGGCCAGTTCTACATCGCCAACGTCGGCGGCGCGCGCAGCCGCGGCCTGGAGATGGAACTGGCGGCCCGGCCCGTCCGGGGCGTTGACCTGTTCGCATCGTTCGGCTTCACCAGCGCGCGGTTCGCCGACGGCACCGTGGCCGGCGGCGTCAGCGTGGCCCAGAACAAGCTGCCCTACACCCCGGATTACACCGGCGCGATCGGCGTCCAGCTGTCGCGCGCAATCACGCCGGCGGTGACGATCTACGGCCGCGGCGAAGCGGTGGCGTCCGGGGCGTTCGAGTACGACGAAGCCAACACCGCGCGGCAAGACGCCTACGGCCTGGCCAACTTCCGCGCCGGCGCGCGCGGCAAGTGGCTGTTCGCCGAGGCCTGGGTGCGCAACGCCTTCGACCAGATGTACGTGCCCATCGCCATTCCCTATCCGGGATTCGCGCCGTCGGGCTTCGTCGGCGAGAACGGCCGCCCGCGGACCGTCGGCGTCAGCGCCGGGTTCACGTTCTAACGATTGGGTTGCGCCGGCGGCATCCTGCTCGGCTACGGCGCCCGTATCGCCTACGGCTGCAACATCGGCGCTTACTTCAGCGGCATCGCCTCGGGCAGCCTCCACGGCTGGCTGTGGCTGGTGGCGGCGTTCGCGGGGAACATCGTGGGGACGAAGCTGAGACCGCTGTTCGACCTGAACGTGGAGAGGACGGGGTCGTCATGCTAATTTGGCGATCTCGGGATTTGGGGATTTGGTGATTTGGGTTGCGTAATTTGGGGATTTTGGGATTTGGGGATTTGGGGGATTTCGCGGATTTCGCGGATTTGGCGGATTTGGCGGATTTGGCGATCTACCCTCGAGCGCGGCGATTCTTCTGGGCGAGCTGATGGTTCTTCCGCGCGGTGCCGTACGAGGCGGCGAAGATCGCCCGAAGTTGCTGCGCCTCGTCCAGTAGATCTTCTGAATTCGCTGGCAACGTCAGGCCGCTGCGGGTCATGAGTTCAAGCCAGTAGACGGCCTCATCGATCTCCTCCACGACGAGTCCGAGCTTGGAAACAAACTCGGCCCGCGATCGCGCGCGACAGGCGGCTCGGTAGTTGGCACCGACGGAAGTGGCGCAACGAGACAACTGATCCGCCGGCCCCCGGCCAGCAGGGCTGTCGCGCATGACCCGCGTCAGGCCGGTGATCGCCACGGCAAACCTGAGGCTCCGCTCCTGGAGTTCGTTCTTGTCCATGGCTCACATAAGGAGCACAAGGGATGCCACCCGATTTCCGGCCTGAATCGACTTCCAGTGTCGGAGGGATGGAAATTACTGCCACTCGAACCGCCAACCGCTAGCGCAAAAATCGACAAATCCCAAAATCCCAAATCCGTGAGCCAAATCCCCAAATCACGAGATCACAAGATCACAAGATCACAACATTCGATCTCGACCTGTTGACTATCAACACGAGTCGTGAGACCTTCTGTTGACTATCAACATGGCACCCAACTCCGAAGTCCCCTACGGCACCCTCGACCTCATGGTCCTCAAGACGCTGGCCGCCCTCAGCCCCCTGCATGGCTACGGCATTGCCCGGCGCATCGAGCAGGTGGCGCAGGGCTCGCTGGCGCTGAACCAGGGAACCATCTATCCCGCCCTCCTTCGGCTCGAACAAAGAGGGTGGATTAAGAGTGACTGGGGGCTGAGCGAGAACAACCGCCGGGCCCGGTTCTACACCATCACCGCGGCCGGCAAGCGGCAACTCGCCGCCGAGGCCGACCTGTGGGCGCAGACGGTCGCCACGGTCAATCGGTTGCTCGAGGAGTCGTGAACGGATCTGGTGATTTGGTGAATTGGTGATCTGGTGATTTGCCATTCGTGATTTTGGGATCTGGGGATTTGCCCATGCCGACGTTGATTTCGCGATTGCTTGATCTCGTGTTGTGGCGCCAACGGGAAGAGCGGCTGACGGAGGAGATCCAGGCGCATCTCGATCTGATGGCTGACGACTACGTCGCGCAGGGGATGTCGCCCGCCGATGCGCGGCTCGCGGCGCGGAAAGCGTTCGGTGGCGTGGACCAGATCAAGGAGCGCTATCGCGACCAGCGCGGTCTGCCCATGATCGATGCCCTCACTCAGGACGCCCGCTACAGCATCCGGATGCTCGGCAAGGAGCGCGCCCTCACCATTACCGCCATCATGGCGCTCGGGATCGGCATTGGCGCCAGCAACGTGTCGTTCACCATGGTGAACGCGCTGCTGTTGCGGGACCTGCCGGTACCGGGCGGCCACGAGATTGTCGGACTCCGCCACTTCGATCTCCAGCGATCGCAAACCGTCGGTGCCTCGTGGCTGGAGTACCAGGATTGGCAATCCGAGCTGAAGTCGTTTGCCCAACTGACCGCGTACAGAAGTGCGACGGTCACGATCGGCGACCAGGGCCTGGCGCCGGATCAAATCAGCCTGACCCATGTCTCGGCCAACACTCTCGAAACACTGCGCGTGGCGCCGGAACGCGGTCGCGCGTTTCGACCGGAGGAGGACGCCGCGGGTGCCGCGCCGGTCGTGATCCTGTCGCATGCGCTATGGCAGCGCCGTTACGGCGGTGACCCGTCCGTCGTCGGCCGCAGCGTCCGACTGGGAGCAGCCTTTGCTACCGTCATCGGCGTCATGCCCCAGGGCTTCGGGTATCCCGGGGCGACCGACGCGTGGCAAACCCTCGCGCTCGGGCCGGCGGTACTGAACCAACCGCGCAGCACGCGCAACCTAGGTGTCGTGGGGCGGCTGTCGCCCGGCAGCACGATCGCGACGGCGCAAACCGAGCTCGACGCGGTCGAGGCCCGCCATGCGCAACAGCATCCTGACAGCCACCGCCAGCTGCAGACCACCGTGGTGCGGTACGCCGAGTTCAACAATGGCGGCTGGTGGCGCGTGTTGCCGCCTCAGCTCCTGGTCACCGGTCTCGTGCTGCTAATCGCGTGCGCCAACGCGGCCAACCTGCTGCTGGCCCGCGCGGCCGGCCGTTCGCGCGAAATCGCGTTGCGGGTCGCGTTGGGCGCCACCCGCCTCAGAATCGTCCGCCAGCTGATGATCGAAAGCTTGGCCCTGGCCATGGCGGCTGGTCTCGTCGGTTATGTCGTCTCGCTCGCCGGCGTGGCGTTTGTCGACTCCACCATGGCCGAGGTCTCGCGGCCGACCTGGGTAGTCTTCTCGATGGACGCGCGCGTGATCGGATTCCTGGCGGCGCTGTGCGTGACGACGCCGGTGCTGTTTGGACTGGTTCCCGCGCTCCACCTGTCGCGGACGAAGGCGATTGAGCTGCTGAAGGAAGGCGGACGCGGCGGCACGCCGCGGCGGCTGCAACGATGGACGAGCGGCCTGGTGGTCGCCGAGATTGCGTTGTCGCTCGTGGTGCTGGCGTGCGCCGGCATCCTGATCCGCACCATGCTGTCGTTGCGGGACGCTGATCGCGTAGTCGACCTGGAACACATGATGTCGGCCCGGTTCACGCTGCCGCCAGCCTATGGCAACGACGATGCGCGACTGGCGTTCGTCACCAGGTATATCGAACGCTTGCAGGGCCGCCCGGCCATTGCCGCGTCTGCGGTGGCGAGCGCTGCGCCGTTCTCAGGAGTGCCGCCACGCCACAAGCTGGTGCTGCCCAATCAGCCAATCGGCGATCCCCTGCTGGCGCCGGATCTGAGCATCGTGAGTATCAGCCCGCGCTACTTCGAGGCCATGGGCGTGACGCTCGTTCGCGGGCGCGTGTTCGAGGCAGCGGACAAAGCGCCCGGCAGCGCAGTGGCAATCGTCAACCAGCGCTTTGCCGAGATCTACTTTCCGCAGGCCGATCCGATCGGCCAGCAAATTCGGCTGGTCGAAACGGCGGCGCCCGACCGGGCACTACCATGGCTGACCATCGTCGGCGTTTCGCCGTCGATCCGCCAGACGATCGTGACCGAGGCCATCCCGATCGCGTACCTGCCGTATCGAGGAGAGACGTCCCCGTACCTGGCGATTGTCGCCCGCTCCCCGGCCGATGTGCGGGCGCTGGCACCGGTCCTGCGGGAGGAGTTGCGCGCGCTTGATGCGGGCATTCCGCTCGTGTCGCCGCAAACGGCGGCGCAGGTGTTGTCGGCACGGCTCTTCACGCACCACATCGCATCCGGGATCTTCATCGCGCTGGGCCTGGTCGCACTGTTGGTGACGACGGCGGGACTCTACGTGATCACCGCTCATGCCGTGACTGCCCGCACCCAGGAGATAGGCGTCCGCATGGCGGTCGGCGCGCCGGCGATTTCGATCAGCTGGCTGATCGGCCGGCGCACTCTGCTGCTCGTGATACTGGGAAGCATCACCGGCGTCGCCGGCGCGTTGGCGTCCCTCGATCTGATGACCATCTTTGTCGCTGAGGCGGGCACCAACGACTGGCGCTTCGTCGTCGGCGTCGCCGCATTTCTGGCAGTGATTGGCCTGGCGGCGGCGCTCGTCCCGGCACGCCGTGCCGCCCGACTGGATCCCATGACCGCCCTCCGTCACGAATAGCCCATGAGAACCCTCATCTCGCGACTTCTCGATCTGTTTCTGCGACGCGGGCGCGAGGATCGCCTGTCGGAGGAAATGCAGGCGCATCTGGACATGCTGGTCGACGACTACATCGCGCAGGGCCTGTCGCCGGCCGACGCCCAGCTGTCGGCGCGCAAGGCGTTTGGCGGCGCGGATCAAGTCAAGGAGCACCACCGCGACCAGCGCGGCTTTCCGCTCCTCAACGGCCTGATTCAGGACTGCCGATACTCGGTGAGGCTGATCGCGCGCGATCGCTGGTTCGCGGCGGCGATCGTTGCCGCGCTGGCGCTGGGCATTGCCTCGAGCAGCACCATGATGTCGCTGCTCTACGGCATGAGCCTTCGCGGCTTGCCGTTCGACGAGGCCGACGCGCTGGTCGGCATCAGTGGCGAACCGACGCGGACCCAGGGCCGGCGGATACCGTTCGGCGTGTTCGCGGCCTGGCAGTCAAGTTCCACGGGCTTTGCCTCGCTTTCGGCCGAAGTCGATGCGGTGATCAACCTCGGCGACGATGCCAATGCCACGGACCAGTTCGCAGGCACGTACCTCAGTCACACGGCGTTTGGGCAGTTGCGCGTGCGGCCGATCCTGGGACGCGATTTCCGGTCCGATGACGATCGCGTGGGCGCGGCGCCGGTGGCCATCATCGGTTACCGCGTGTGGGTGGAGCGCTATGGTGCCGATCCGGAAGTGCTCGGTCGAACGGTCCGCACGAACGGCCAGTCCGCGACGGTGATCGGCGTCATGCCGGAGGGGTTCATGTACCCCATCGATCAGCAAGTCTGGCGGCCACTCGTCGCGCTGCCGGGCATGGCTGGTCTCGACGCCGCCCAACGTCTCGTGCGCATCGTCGGCCGGCTGGCCGACGGCGTGACGCTGGACCAGGCGCAATCGGAGCTGTCGGGGCGCCTGTCGACCATGCCGCTGTCAGATGCCGATCGCACGCGACCCACCACCGTGCGGCCGCTCAACGACACCTACGTCGGCCGGCCAACCGACACGGCCCCGATGATGATGCTGACGGCGGTCATGGTCATCCTCTTAATCGCATGCAGCCACGCCGCCAGCCTGATGCTCGCGCGGTCAGCCGCCCGCGCACGCGAGATGTCGATGCGCGCGGCGCTGGGCGCAAGCCGGATGCGCATTGTCCGGCAACTGCTCGTCGAGAGTGTTCTGCTTTCGCTCGTGGCCGGCCTGATAGGCGGGACACTGGCGTGGATCGGCGCCCGGGCCTTCGCTGCCGAGACCATTGGCTTCGGCATGCCTTACTGGATCCGGTTCACGTTTGATCTCCGGCTGGTCTTGTACATCGCCGCCTTGTCGACCGGCGCCGGCATCGCTTTCGGCCTGCTGCCCGCGTTGCACCTGTCACACACGAACCTGACGACGGTGATCAACCAGGGCGGCCGCTCTGGCATGCCGGGCAAGCGCGCCGGCCGCATGACCACGTTCCTGCTCGTCGGCGAGCTGGCCCTCACGGTGATCCTGCTCGCGAGCGCTGGTGCGCTCGTGCAAAGCGCTGCCGGTATCTATCGGTCGGATCAAGCGCTCGATCTCGCGCGCCTGTGGGAGTTCCGTGTCGCGCTACCAGAGCCGAAGTACGCGCTGCCCGAACAACGGCTCGCGTTCTACCGCGCCCTCGACGAACGGCTGGCGGCGTCGCCCGGGCTGGAGTCAGCGGCGCTGGCGGGAAGTCCGCCGTTCAACGCGGCTGAGAGCCGCGACGTACTTGTGGATAACGCGCCGCGGGGCAACGTGCGGATGGTTCCGATTGGCGATCGCTATTTCGAGACGCTCGGTTTGAAGCTGGTTCGTGGGGCCGCCCTCAACAACGTCGCGGCCGCAGGCGGCGTGGCCACTGCGTTGGTGAACGAGCGCTTCGCCGAGCGCCACTATCCGGGCGCTGATGCCATTGGCCGCGAGGTGAGCCTGAGCGCGCAGACCGAAGGCGCGCCGCCCGAGCGGTTCACCATTGTCGGCATTGCGCCGGCGCTGCGGCAGCAGGTGGCATCGGGACACACTCCGGTCATCTACGTGCCGCACGCGTCGCATCCCGGCAAAGTGGCCTCGCTGATCGTCCGTGGCCGGCCGGAGGTGTTCGCGGACGTCCTGCGGCAAGAGGTCAGGCGGCTCGACCCCGATTTGCCCCTGTTCAATCTTCAGTCGCTCGAGCGCGTGTCGAATGGCTCGCGATTTGTCCCGCGAATCATGAGCGCGGTCTTCTCCATCGTGGCCGTGATTGCCACGCTGCTGTCGGCGCTCGGCCTGTATTCGATCACGGCCTACGCGGCCGCCCAGCGCACACAGGAGGTGGGCGTGCGCATGGCGCTCGGCGCCCGGCGGTCGCAGATCGGATGGCTGTTCCTGAAACGCGCGCTGGCACCCGTCGGGGTTGGCCTGGCGCTGGGGCTGGCCGGCGCCGTGGCCGCAGGGTCGCTGTTACAGGCCGTGCTGGTTGAGGTCCGCGCCAACAACCCGATCGCGCTGCTGAGCGTGTCGGCGCTGCTGGCTACCGTGTCGGTCATGGCGACACTGCTGCCGGCGCGCAAGGCGTCGCGGCTGGACCCGGTCGCCGCTCTGCGCGGCGACTGAACTGTGCGACATCGGTGGGGGCGAACTGCCGCACCCAAGTCCCGCAATCCCCAAATCCCCAAATCCCCAAATCCTCAAATCAGAACGCCAATCACGAGATCACCAGATCGCCAGATCCCCAAGTTTTTAGGATGGATCGCAGTGGCGTTTTGATTTGGGGTTACGATCGATGCTTGACGCACGCCAAGCTCGGCGGTGCGAAGGAGAGACTGATGAAGCGAACTGTTCTGGCCCTCGCGGTTACCGCGTTGGCGTTTGGCGCCGCTGTCAGCGCGCAGAAGACCACCCCGCTCAAGACCGGTGGCGGCGGCAGCCCGCACGTCCGCACCGAGTGGACCATCGACGGCGGCAACCTGTCCATCGAGTACGGCCGGCCCTCGCTCAAGGGCCGCACGCCCGGCAAGGACATCGATCCCTACGACGGCCGCGAGTGGCGCACCGGCGCCGACGAGGCCACGACGCTCAAGACCGACAAGATGCTGATGTTCGGCTCGGTGCACGTGCCGGCCGGCACCTACACGATCTACACGATCCCGACCGGGGGCACGTGGCACCTGGTGATCAGCAAGAAGACCGGCCAGTGGGGCATCCCCTATCCCAAGGGCGAAGACCTCGGCCGCGCACCGATGACCCTCGGCAAGGCCCCCGCCGCCGCCGAGCAGCTGACCTTCTCGATCGAGGACACCCCGAAGGGCGGCACGCTCCACATCGATTGGGGCACCACGCGCGCCAGCATTCCGTTCACAATCAGCTAGAAAACCGTCCAGAGGGGTTCCGAACCGTTCAGAACCTCTCTGAACCCCTCAGAACCTTTCTGAACCTTTCTGAACTATTCTGACCTCCTCAACCCCGAGGAGGCTCCTGATGTTCCGGCGACTCTTGCCGCTCACCGTCGTCTGCACCCTGTTGGCGACCGGCATCGCGCGTTCGACCACCGTCATTCCCCCGTCCTTCGACGCGCTCGTCGCGAGCGCCGGCACCATTTTCGTCGGCGAGGCGATGAACATCCGCTCGGAGTGGGAGTCGACCTCCAACGGCCGCGCCATCATCACGATTGTCACGTTCCGCGTCGAAGAGGTGTGGAAGGGCAACGTCGGCGCCGTCACGCAGCTCGAATTCCTGGGCGGCACCATCGGCGAGATCGGCATGAAAGTGGAGGGCATGCCCACCTTCCGCCTGGGCCAGCGCGACGTGCTCTTCGTGGGCACGGAAGTCCGCGCGGTGAGCCCGCTCGTCGGGTTCATGCACGGGCGGATGCGCGTCGAACGCGACACCGTGACCGGCGTCGATCGCGTGCGCACCTACGACGGACGGGCGCTCGGCAGCGTCGCGCAAATCGGCCCGCAGCGCGCCCCCGCCTCGCTCACCTCGATTACGCCCATGCGCCTGACCGACCTGGAAGCGGCCGTCCGCTCGCGCGCCGGCGCCGCGAGGCAGCGATGACCGCCCGCCGTCGCACCCTGTGCGGCGCGGCCCTTGCGCTCGCCCTCTGCTTGACGACGATGGAGTCGCCGAAGGGGTTCTCGCTGCTCGCGAATAAGTGGCCGAACGGCACCGTCACCATGCAAATGCAGCTGGGCAGCGGCTCCGGAACCCTGATCGACGGCTCGACCAGCTGGAACCAGGTGGCCACCAACGCCCTGGCCACTTGGAACACCCACATCGACCTCGTCAAGTTCAGCGCGGTCAACGACTCCACGGCCTCGCGCGGCGACGGCACCGGGTCCAACAACGTGTTCTTCGACTCCGCGGTGTACGGCCGCGCCTTCGGCGCCGACACCCTCGCCATCGCCACGTCGTGGTACAACACCGCCACCAACAACAAGATCGAAGGCGACGTGGTGTTCAACAACACCAAGCGGTGGGATTCGTACCGCGGCAACCAGCGCTCGGGCACCTTTGACTTCTTCCGCGTCGCGTTGCACGAGTTCGGCCACGTCCTCGGCCTCGACCATCCCGATGAGAATGGCCAGAGCGTCAACGCCTTGATGAACTCGACCATCGGCAACCTCGACGCGCTGGCCGCCGATGACATCTCGGGCATTCGTTCACTCTACGGCGCCGGCGTGACCTCGAACATCAGCTTCCCCCCGCGCAACGAGCCAAATGACTTCTTCAACCAGCTCATTGCCGTGTACCGCGACGAGCTGCGCGCCGGGCAGGTCACGACCTACGTCGATCCTGAAGGCATCGTCGTGTGGCTCATCGAGTACGCGCGCTATCGCGTCGGCCTGTGCGATCACAACACCGCCACCACGCGCGTGTTCTCGGCCATCGACAACACCGGCGTCTATGGGGTGTGCGCGCTGACGCCGGCCGGGACCATCCCGTTCCCGCCGCGCAACGAGGGCCTGGACTTCATGAACGGACTGCAGGTGAAGTACCGCGACGGCCTCGGGCGCAGCGCCGGCTCATCCTTCGTCAACAACGAAGGCGCGGTGGTGTGGGTGCTCGAGTACCTGCGCTACCGCCTCAACAGCTGCAGCCACGGCGACGCCACCACCAAGGTGTTCATGCAGATCCGCGGTCAGGGGATTCAGCCGGTGTGCCGGTGACCCGCAGGACCCGTTCGTAGTCGGCCGGCGTGTCGACATCGACGTAGGCGCCCTCGTCTTTGACCGTCACGTCCAGGCGGCGCGAAGCGTGCAGCGCAAACACCGCCTTGGCGCCCACGTTCGGATCGGCGCGGCGCAGGTCGTCGAAGACCGATCGATCGAACACCACAGGATGCCCGTGGCGTTCTCCGTCCACGGGCCGCACGATCGGCGCGCGCGTCTCACGCCACGCCTGGACGATGGCCGCGACCGAATGGGGACGCACCAGCGGCACGTCCACGAGCGTGACGAGGATTGCCTCGAGTTGCGGATTGTCAACGGCCTCGAGTCCGGCCAGCAGCGACGAGAGTTGTCCCTGGGCCCAGTCGAGGTGCTCAACGACGCGCGCGCGTGGTTCAAAAGCCGGCATCGCGGCGCGGACCGCGTCGATGTGCGCGCCGGCCACCACGGTCACGTCAGGCAGGCCTGCCGCCAGCAAAGTGCGCACGACCCTGGCCACCACGGTCTCGCCGGTCGTTCCCAGGGGCAGGGCCGCCTTGGCCTGGCCCATCCGGGACGAGGCGCCGGCGGCCAGCACGACGGCTCGGATCATCTAAATTCCTCAGTAAAACAGCTGATTTGTCCGTCGAATACTCGAGCTGGATGGATTGCGTTACAAATCGAGACGAATGCTTGACTTCCCATTGTTGACCTGCCTACACTGACCGCGTTTTCCGCTTCCCCCTGCCTGTGGCCACAGTGTAATCGGCCTCATTTTTGATACCACCGGTATCGTGGGTGCGGCGGCCTGAAGGGCGTTTCTTTCAGGTCTCGGTTCATCGGAGGACAGTTATGCCGACCGGAACAATCGCACGGCTCCTTATCGACAAGGGCTTTGGATTCATTCGTGATGAGTCGGGTCTGGAGCACTTTTTCCACCGCAGTTCGGTTCGCGGGGCGGTGTTCGAACTGCTGCGCGAGGGGCAACGCGTCGAGTTCATCATCGAGGAATCCCAGAAGGGCCCTCGGGCGGGAGACGTGCGGCTCGTCGAAGGATAGGATTGAATCCGGCCCCGACTGGTGGGGCCGGAGTTCGTCAATTGAAACGCTTCCTCTCTCGTCTTGCCGCGCTCGCGGCACTGCTCCTGCTGATCGCCGCTCTGGCCGCGCCGCGCCTTGGCGCCTGGCTCGTGGTGGAAGATCCGCTGCAAACAGCCGACGCCATCTTCGTGCTCGGCGGCACCATGTTCCAACGGCCGCTCGAGGCCGTGGATTTGTACCACGAGGGCTGGGCGCCGCGCATGCTGCTGATGCGCCAGATCGCCGACGATGGCGAGATTGAGCTGCAACGACGGGGCGTCCCGTTTCAGCGTGAGATCGACGTGCAGGTCGATGTCCTCACCCGGCTTGGCGTGCCGCGGTCGGCAATCCAGATCCTCGACGAGCAGAACAGCACGAGGGACGAGGCCGACACCCTGCTCGCGGTCGTGGCCGCCAATCGCTGGTCGCGCGTGATCGTGGTCACGTCGAAGCAGCACACGCGGCGGGCGCGGCTGGTGATGAACCGGCGCCTGGCCGGCACCGGCTCGCAGGCCATCGTCCGCGCCTCGCGCTACGACAGGGCCGACGTCGATGGCTGGTGGCGCAACCGCTCAACGCTGCGCTTCACGCTCTTCGAGACGCAGAGGCTCGTCGCGTATTGGCTGCGGCTCGCGGACTGATGGCTTGAGGCTTGGGGATGGTGCCAACGAAGGCGAGCCCGCAAGGGCGAGCCGAGTGCATGAAGCGCCTGGGAGTCGAGCCGATTTAGGCGAGGCCGAAGGCCGACGCCGGTCTGACTGACGACCAGGCGCTGACGCCATTCGAGCCCTGGCGAGAATGGCGGAAGCGCCTGGGAGTCGAACCCAGCCTGCCCCACAAGGAGGCAGCGACCGATTTTGAAGACCGGGAGGGCCACCGGGCCCCGTTCACTTCCGCCCCGGATCATATCAGCAGCGCGATGACCTTCTCGGTGTCAGACAAATCCGCCAACACGATGTCGGCGCCCGCCGCTTTCAACTCTTCAATGCTGTGCCCGCCGGTGGCCACGGCGATCGAGCGCGCGCCGCCGACGCGGGCGCACTCGATATCGTGCGGCGTGTCGCCAATCACGATGATGCGGTCGAGCGCCTCGGCGGGCACGTCGTAGGTCTCGGCGCGATCGAGCGCAATCGGCACCAGCGCATTCCGGTCAGCCGAGTCGTCGCTGAAGGCGCCCCACTCGAAGAAATCCCACAATTCGAAGTGCGTCAGCTTGATCTCGGCGGCGCCGCGGTAGTTGCCCGTCAGCAAGGCAAGGTGCAGATCGGCGTGCTCGTCGAGCGCCTCGAGCAGCTCGCGCGCGCCCGGCATCAGGCCCTTGTGACCGGTGCCGGGGTGCTGGATCTCTTCCGCCAGCAGCGGCATGTAAGCGTCGCGGAACCGCGCGTGGTTGTCGGCGGTGTCGGGCAGGCCGGCGGCGTTGAGCGCGTACGACACGAGGTACGAATCGGTGCGGCCGGCGAACGACGTCCCGGCAAACGCCTCGGCCACGCCAAACGTGGTCTCGAACGCCCGGTTCATGGCGCGCAACCCGGCGCGCCCGCTGAGCAGCAGCGTACCGTCGATATCAAACAGGATCAGTGCGGGTCTCATACTCGTCTCAACAGAAGTTCAGGGGTCATCCTGTATTTTGTTATTGGCCAAACAGTCGTTTCAGGAGACCCGGCGGCCTCAATTCTCCTGTGGCCGGCACGAGTTCCAGTCGCTGCCCGCCAATCGCCCTGGCCAACTCGTCATCCGCGGTCAGCGCCAGCAGTCCCAGGCCCCGCGATCGCGCCAGCCTCGAGAGGTCGGCCCCGAACGCGGCGACCGACTCGCGCGGGATGGTGGCCGACGGGTGCTCGGCGATCAGCAGGCGCGGGCCGAGCGCCAGCGCGCGGGCCAGGTGGATCCGCATGTGCACGTCGGCGGGCAGGTTCCCCGTCGGCACGTCGAACGCGGCGTCCGGCAGCCCCACCTCGCGCGCGAGCGCGGCGACCTGCGGCCACACCGCGGGATCGATCGGGTCCACCTCGAGCGTGAACGACATCGCGATGTTCTGCAGCACCGTGAACATCTGAATCACGATGCCGCGCGAGGTGACCATGCCGACGCCGTCGAGCGACTCGAGCCAGGCGGTGCCGTCGGCGATGGCCCTGGTGTTCTGCCCGAACAGGGCGACGTCGCCGGTGTCGGGCAGGGTCGCGCCGGTGACCACGTGCACGAAGGTCTGCGCGCCCACCTCGTCGAGTCCGTGGATGGCGAGGATGTCGCCCGGCGACAGGGTGAGCGCCTTGATGCGGAGCGGCCGCAGCGCCTGGTAGTCCTTGACCAGGTCGCGCACCTCGAGCAGCGGCGCGGCGGCGCTCATGATGGTCGCGGCCATCGCGCCGCCCGATCTTCCAGGGCGGCAAACGCGTCGGCCGGCAGCGACACCACGCCCAGCGTGCCGCGGCGCGCGCGCGCGGGCGCCGCCGCCGGGTCATCGCCGTGAAAGTCCGAGCCGCCGCTCACGAGCACGCCCAGCCGCGCCGCCAGTCCCCGGTAGTCCACTTCGTCCGCCGGCGTGTGATCCGAGTGATACACCTCGATGGCATCCAGGCCATCGTCCACCAGCGGCCGGATCAGCTCGTCTCGCCCGGTCACCGCCGGATGCGCGAACGACACCAGGCCGCCGGCGGCATGAATGACCTCCACCACGGCGGCCGGACTCGGGCCCGTGCGCGGCACGTAGGCGGGCTGGCCGTTGGCAAGCCAGCGATCGAAGGCCTCCCGGACGGAAGCGACGTAACCGGCGCTGATCAGGGCCCGCGCGAGCTGCGGGCGTCCCACGGAGGATCCGGGCCGCGTCGCCGCGGCCGTCAGCAGCGCGTCCACATCCACCGGCAGGCCGAGCGCCGCCAACCGCGCGCCAATCTCACGCACGCGCGACACGCGAACGGCCCGCTGCCCTTCGAGGAACGCCGCCAGCGCCGCATTGCCGGGATCGAAAAAATACCCGAGCAGGTGGACGTCACGGGCGTCGGCGATCGAGGTGACCTCGATGCCCGGCACCAGGCGAATGCCGCGGGCCGCCGCTTCCGCGCCGACCTCGACGAGCCCGGCCACGGTGTCGTGATCGGTCACGCTCATGGTGGTGATGCCGGCCGCGGCGACGCGCGCCACGAGCTGGGCGGGCGTCAGGCGGCCGTCGGAAGCAGTGGTGTGTAAGTGAAGGTCGATCACCGGCTGGCGGCGCGCGCGCGCGTCTTCGCGCTCCCGCCTTGGCGGGGACGCTTCGGCGTGGCAAGGGGCTTCTTCACGGCGCCGCGCTGGCGCTTGACCAGCGCGCGGTACTCGCGAATCAGCATCTCGAGGTGCTCGCGCTCTTCGTCGGCGAACTCGAGGAAGATCTGCTTGCCTTCGGAGTCTTCGAAACGCTCGCCATAGCGCTTGAAGAACCGGTGCGAGCCGCGCTCGCAGCGGATGCCGATGCGCAGCGCCTCGAGGTCGTCGACGCCGTCGCGCCGCAACTGGTCGGCGCCGGCGGCGAACAGGCCGTTGGCGGCGCCCTTGAAGAACAGGAAGGTGGGCCGCGACTCGAGCTGCGGATCCTGCTTGAGCAGATCCTGGTAGCGCGCTTCGAGCGTGGCGAGGTGGTGCTTCTCTTCGGTCGCCAGCTTGTGAAAGATCTGCCGGCCGCGCGGGTCCTTCACCAGCCGGGCGCCGCGGGCGTAGAACTCCAGGCCGCTGCGCTCGGTGGCAATCGCAATGCGCAGCGCGTCGCGGGCAAACAGCAGCCCGCTGTTGGACCCTTCGTCGGCGGGGGCGCGGCCGGTGGTGCACGCCTCGCAGGTGCCGTAGATCTGCACCACGCTCTGCCGCGCCGTGAACGCCCGCGCCGCCGCGATCTCCTCGACCAGCGACTCGATGTCGGAGCTGAGGAATTCGTACGAGCGGTTGCAGGTCTTGCAGATGAGGTGAAAGTGCCGCGGATGCCGGTACGAGTGCTCGAACCGGAAGCGGCCCTCGCCGAAGTCCACCTTGCGGGCAATGCCCGCCTCTTCCATCCACTGCAGGGTGCGGTAGACGGTGGCGCGGCTGATGCGCTCGTCTTCACGCTTGATCAGCACGACCAGATCGTCAGCGCTGAGGTGTCCCTCCTGCTTGAGGAACACGTTGACGATCAGGTCGCGCTTGGTCGAGCGCTTGGTACCGGCGGGCCTGAGCCGATCGAGATCCGGAATGGCCGCCGTGGTGGCCATGACGATCTAGCCAGTGAAGGACGAACCGCAGCCGCAGGTCGACGTCGCGTTGGGGTTCTTGATGGTGAAGCCGCCGCCCGTGATGGTGTCGACGAAGTCCACTTCAGCGCCCTTGAGGTAGCTGACGCTCACCGGATCGACGAACAGGCGCACGCCGTTGGATTCAAACAGCTGGTCGCCGACGCCGCCGCCCTCTTCGATCATCAGGCCGTACTGGAAGCCCGAGCAGCCGCCGCCCTGGACGAACACGCGCAGCCCGCTCTCGAGCTTGCCTTCTTCGGCGAGCAGTTCGCGGATCTTCCCGGCCGCCGATTCGGTGACCGTGATGAGGGTCTCGATCACGACAGGCATGTCTGGGGTGATGGTGTGCGTCTCGGTGTTCATGATTAGTCCTTAGTTTAACAGGTTCTTAGACCGCTCAAAACCTCGTTTTTTGGCCTAAAAACTGGCTTCCGCCAGCTCAGCCAACTGGCGTGCCGATGCCTGTTCGAGGTCCTGGTGCAGGCTGTTGCCATGAGCGTCCATGGTCACGATGGCAGGAAACTCCCTAAACTGTAGATGCCACATCGCCTCAGGAGTTCCAAACTCCAGTAGCGACACTCCATCCACCCGTTCAATGCAGCGCGCGTAGAACTGGGCGGCGCCGCCAATCGCGTTGAGGTAGACGGCCCCGTGCTCTTTCAGGCCGGCCAACGTCTTGCCGGCCATGCCGCCCTTGCCGATCACCACCCGCACGCCGTACTTGCCGATGATGTCGGCCTGGTAGGGCTCTTCGCGAATGCTGGTCGTGGGCCCCGCCGCGGTGACCTTCCACGAACCGTCGGCCTGCTTGGCCACCACCGGGCCGCAGTGATAGATCACGCCGCCGTTGAGGTCGACCGGCGGCGCGTGGCTCGCCAGGTGATGATGCACGGCGTCGCGTCCCGTGTGGGCGGGGCCGCTGATCAGCACCACGTCGCCGACCTTGAGCGCGCGGACGGTGGCCTCGTCAATCGGCGCGCGCAACACCACTTCGCGGCCGGTGCGCTTGAACCCGGCCTGGTCCATCATCGGGATGGTCGGCACCGACGGATCGCGATAGATCCAGTCCGTGATCGCGCCGGTCGTGCCGTCGAGGGTCACGCCGAGGCGGCGGTACGCCCAGCAGTCGTAGGCGACCGACACGAAGAAGCTCGCCGGCAGGCGATTCTGCGCGCCGACCTTGCAGCCGATCAGCGAAACACGGCCGCCGAACCCCATCGCGCCGACGCCGAGCGTGTTGACCGTGCGCATGATCTCCGCTTCGAGATCGGCCAGCCGCGAATCCGGGTTGACATCGTCCAGGCTGCGGAACAGCTGCTGCTTTGCCTCGAGGTAGCCGCTGGTGCGATCGCCGCCGATGCACACGCCGATCGCGCCTGGGGCGCAGCCCTTGCCTTGCGCGTTCCACACCGCGTGCAGGATGCACTTGCGCACGCCTTCGATGGTGCGGTCGGCGCGGCCCAGGTGCGGCAGTTCAGCGGGGAGCGAATACTGCGCGTTCATGTTCTCGCAGCCGCCGCCCTTCAGCAGCAGCTTCACTTCGATGTCGTCGCGCTCCCACTGCTCGAAGTGGATCACCGGCGTGCCGGGCCCGAGGTTGTTGCCGCTGTTGTCGCCGGTCAGCGAATCGACCGAGTTGGGGCGCAGCTTGCCGCGCCTGGTGGCCTCGGCAATGGCCTCCTTGATCTGCTTCTTCATCCAGATCTGGTTCGCGCCGACCGGCGTCTTGACCTCGAAGGTCGGCATGCCGGTGTCCTGGCAAATGGCGCCTTCCACTTCGACCGCCTGGTCGATGTTCTGGCTGATGATGTTCAGCGCCTGCTTGGCGCGGGTGCCGTCCTCTTCGGTGTCGAGGGCATGCTTCATGGCCGCCCGCACGTCGGGCGGCAGGTCCGTGGAAGTCTTGATGATCAGCGCGACCACGGAGTCGAAAAAGCTGGGCAGCATATCTGTCCAGTTTAGGCGAACTTTCGGGCGTTGGCCATCGTCTCACCAAGGGTGAGACTCGCCCTGCGACGCCTGTTCAAGAGCCCGGCCTTCGCCCTGACCGCGGTCGTGACCGTGGGCGTCGCCATCGGCGCCAACGCCCTGATCTTCAGCGTGGTCAACGGCATCATCCTCAAGCCGCTGCCCTATTCCCAGCCGGCGGCCCTGGTCGGTGTGTGGCATGTGGCCCCGGGGGTCATGGCCGGGCCGCTCAACCAGTCGGCCGCGACGTATTTCATGTATCGCGACAGCGCGCAGGTGTTCCAGGACATCGGTCTCTGGACCAACGGCTCGGCGACCGTCACCGGCCGCGGTGAGCCGGAGCAGGTGCAGACCTTGAACGTGACGGATGGCACGCTCGGCGTGCTGGGCGTGCGGCCGGCCCTTGGCCGGGGTTTCACGCGCGAGGACGACCTGCCCACCGGTCCGGACGTGGTGATGCTGTCGCACCGTTACTGGCAGCGGGTGTTCAGCAGCAGCCCGTCGGCGGTTGGCCAGACGCTGATGGTGAACGGCAAGGCCAGCGAAGTGATCGGCGTGCTGCCGGAAGGCTTCCGGTTCCTGGATCAGGATCCGTCGATCTTCGTCACCTTCCAGTTCAACCGCGCCGAAATCCACGCCGCGGGGTTCAGCTACCAGGGCATCGCGCGGCTCAAGCCCGGGATCAGCATCGCGCAAGCCAATGCCGACGTCGAGCGGCTGCTGCCGACGCTGACCGAGCGGTTTCCGCTGCCGCCTGGCATGACCAAGAAAATGTTCGACGAGGCACGCTTAGGCAGCCTGGTGCGGCCGCTGGCGGTCGACGTCGTCGGTGACATCGGTACCATGCTCTGGCTGATGCTCGGCACGGTGGCGCTCGTGCTGGTCGTCGCCTGCGCCAACGTCGCCAACCTGTTCCTGGTCCGCGCCGAGGGCCGCCAGCAGGAGCTCGCGGTGCGGCTCGCGCTCGGCGGTTCGAGCGGCCGCATCGCATGGGAGTTGCTCTCTGAATCACTGCTGGTCGCGCTGGTCGGCGGCGTGGCCGGCATCGCGCTCGCCTACGGCGGCATCCAGTTGCTGGTGTTCCTGGAACCTGCCCAGTTGCCGCGGCTCAACGAGATCACGCTGGATCCGATCGTGCTGATGTTCACGCTGGCCCTGTCGCTAGTGGCCGGCCTGCTGTTCGGCGCCATCCCGGTGCTCAAGTACGCGCGCCCGCAGCTGGCGGCGGCGCTGAAGGACAGTTCGCGCGGGTCCAGCGAGGGCCGCGAACGTCATCGCGCGCGCAACACGTTCGTCGTGGCGCAGGTGGCACTCGCCGCCATCCTGCTGGTGGCGTCCGGACTGATGGTCCGCACCTTCCTCGCCATTCGCGAGGTGCCGCCGGGATTCACGCAGCCGGAACAGGTCCTGACGATGCGGATCTCGATTCCCGAGGCGGTGGTCGAAGACGCCGGCCAGGTCGCGCGACTGCACGAGCAGATCGTGCACAACATCGAGGCGGTGCCGGGCGTGACCGCAGTCGGCACGACCTCGTCGCTGCCGCTCGACGGGAACAACAACAACGACCCGATCTGGGTCGAGGACTTCCCCGCTCCCGAGGGCCAGATCCCGACGCTGCGACGCCACAAGCACGTCGGCGAGGGCTATTTCGGCGCGATGGGGAATCACGTCGTCGCCGGCCGGGATCTCACCTGGCGCGATGCCCACACGATGGCGCCGGTCGCGCTCGTCAGCGACAATCTGGCGCGCGAGTACTGGAAGGATCCAGCCCGCGCCGTCGGCCGGCGCATCCGCCGCTCGCCGCAGACGCCGTGGGTTGAAATCGTCGGCGTCGTCGGCGACGATCGCCAGGACGGCGCCACGCAGCCTTCGCCGACCACGGTTTATTGGCCGATCCTGGCGGGCGGCTTCGATGGCCAGCCCTCCATCCAGCGATCGCTCGCGTACGCTATTCGCTCGTCGCGCCTGCAGTCGCCCGGCTTCCTGCCCGAAGTGCAGCGGGCGGTGTGGAGCGTGAATCCGAACCTGCCGCT
The DNA here is from genome assembly GCA_041659285.1 of Vicinamibacterales bacterium. Taxonomy (NCBI): domain Bacteria; kingdom Pseudomonadati; phylum Acidobacteriota; class Vicinamibacteria; order Vicinamibacterales; species Vicinamibacterales bacterium. The sequence goes on from JBAZYO010000004.1 coordinate 441,440, forward strand.
CGCGCGCGTGCGCACCCTGGCGGAAATGTACGAGCGTTCGATGGCGCAGACCTCGTTCGTGCTCGTGATCCTGGGGATTGCCGCCTCGGTCACGCTGCTGCTCGGCATCGTCGGCATCTACGGCGTGATCGCCTACATCGTGTCGCAGCGGCGGCGTGAGATCGGCATCCGCATGGCGCTCGGCGCGCACCGCGGCACGGTGCAGCGGATGTTCATCGGCCGCGGCGTGTTGCTCGCCGCCATCGGCCTGGTCGTCGGCCTGGTGTCGGCGTCGCTGCTGATGCGCCTGCTGAGTTCGCTGCTGTTCGGCGTGAGCCCGTTCGACCCGCTCACCTACGCCGCGGTGGTCTCATCACTCGCCCTCGTGGCGCTGGTCGCCACCTGGCTGCCCGCACGCCAGGCGACGCGGGTGGACCCGATGTCCGCGCTCCGCGCGGATTGAGGGATGATTGAGGGATGATTGGGGTCAGGTCAAGAAAATCACAGTTTCGGATGATTGGGGACGGAGTATGACCTGTTCCTAATCATCCCTTAGTGTGATTTTCTTGACCTGACCCCAATCATCCATCTGTAACATGGCGGTGTGAAGCCGCTTCTGGCGTTCGCAGTGCTGCTGATCGCGTCCACCTCGGCGTGGTCGCAGAGCCAGAGCCACGGCCGGCTCTTCCCGCCCTCAGACCTCGGCCTGCTCGAAGCCCCTGACCGCGATCTCTGGCAGCGGCCCGATCAGATCATGGACGCCATGGGCATTGCCGACGCCTCGGTCGTCGCCGACATCGGCGCCGGCAGCGGCTGGTTCACCATCCGCCTCGCGCGGCGGGTCGGCCCACAGGGGTTGGTCTATGCCGAAGACGTACAGCCCGAGATGATCAACGCCATCACGCGGCGCGTGCTAAAAGAGGGCCTGACCAACGTGCGGGCAGTGCGCGGGCAGAACAACGACCCTCGCCTGCCGGCGGGTTCACTGGATGCCATTCTCGTGGTGGACGCGTATCACGAGATCGAAGACCGCGTCACGATGCTCGCGAACCTGGCGCGCGCGCTCAAGCCGCAGGGGCGTATCGGCGTGGTGGACTTCAAGCTCGATGGCACCGGCCCGGGGCCGTCCATTGAAGAACGGGTGAGCCCCGACGTCGTGGTGAAAGACGCGGCGAAGGCAGGGCTCCGGCTGGTTCACCAGGAGCCCTTTCTGCAGTATCAGTATTTCCTGATTTTCGGGAAGTAGCGCGGAGGGGTCAGACCCCTCGGCACTTCCCACTCGGGGTCAGACCCCATTTGGTCAGACGGCGCGGTGCGAGAGGAACTTCCAGGCGCTCGGCAGCACCAGGCCCGCGGCCACAATCTTGACCACGTCCACCAGCACGAACGGATAGAAGCCGGTGGCCAGGGCCGCGCTCATGCCGACGCCGTTCGCCAGCCACAGCACGCCGCCCGCGAAGATTACCGACAGGCCCACGGCCATGGCGGCAATCGACGAGAGGTAGCGGCGGTCCAGGCCGCGCTCGGCGAGCAGGCCGGTCACGAACGCCGCCAGCGGATACACCATCAGGAAGCCGCCGGTGGGGCCCAACAGCCTGGCAACACCTTGCGGCAGTTCGGGTGAGAACGCAAACACCGGCAGGCCGGCCAGCCCAAGCGTGAGATAAAGGATCTGGCTGAGGGCGCCCAGACGGGACCCGAGAGCCGCCGCGCCGATGAGCACGACCATCGGCTGGATCGTGAACGGCACGGGCGTGAACGGCAGCGGAAAGCTCAGCTGCGCCGCCGACGCCGTGAGCACCGCCACGAAGACGACCGACAGCGCTTGTACGCCGGTCCACACGTTGGCGGAGCCCGCGCGCATGCTGACCTGATCGAGAATCGTGGATGCGTGCGAGACGATGGGGCGTGATGTCATGACACGGAATTCTACTGGTATGCCTGCCGCGCTGACAATCGCGGGATCCGACTCAGGGGCTGGCGCCGGCATTCAGGCCGACCTCAAGACCTTTGCGGCACACGGCGTCTACGGCACGTGCGCGATTACGGCCCTGACGGCCCAAAACACCCTGGGCGTGACCGGCATCCACGTCGTGCCAGACGACTTCGTCACCGCCCAAATCGAGGCGGTGGCCGGCGACTTCGGCTGCCAGGCGGTGAAAACCGGCATGCTCGCCACCTCGCAAATCGTCGAGGCGGTGGCCGCGGCGGTCGAATCGTTCGACCTGCCGAACCTCGTGGTTGACCCGGTGATGGTCGCCAAGAGCGGCGACCACCTGCTCGACGACGAGGCGGTGCACGCCCTCCGCTGGACCCTCCTCCGCCTGGCGCGGGTGGTCACTCCGAACATCCCCGAGGCCGAGGTGCTGGCCAAGATGGAGGTGCGCACCGTGGACGACATGCGCGAGGCGGCCCGCCGCATCGCCACGTTCAAGCCGGGCGCGGTGGTGATCAAGGGCGGGCACCTCGCGGGACCCCAGGTGATCGACCTGCTCTTCGAGAACGGCGAATTCCACGAGTTCGTGGGCCCTCGCATCGAGGGCCGCAACACTCACGGCACCGGCTGCACCTTTGCCGCCGCCATCGCCGCGCACCTGGCCCTGGGCGGGGAGCTGAAGGACGCGGTGCGGGAGGCCAAGGCCTACGTGGCGGGCGCGATGAGTCCGGGGATTCCCCTGGGCCGCGGTCACCGGCCGCTCGACCATTTCTGGAAGCTATACTGAATGGCTGTCATGGCCGCGCCCACCGCAATCACGACGACGCCGCTCGATGCTGACGCCCTCGTGCGCGCGCTCGACGTCACCGGCATCGGCGCCGTGACGACGTTCATCGGGCTGGTTCGCGACCACAACCTGGGACGGCGCGTGCTGCACCTCGAGTACGAGGCCTACGAGCCGCTGGCGTTGCGCGGCCTGGACCTGATCGTGCAGGAAGCGGCGGAGCGATGGCCGTCGGCGCGGCTGGCCATCCACCACCGGATCGGGCGCCTGGAGATTGGCGAGGCCAGCGTGGCCATTGCCGCTGCCTCGCCGCACCGGGCCGACGCGTTTTCGGCGTCGCGGTATGCGATCGAGCGCATCAAGCAGATCGTGCCGATCTGGAAGCACGAGTACTTCGAGGGTGGCGACGTGTGGATTGAGGGCGCCACCGCCGACCCCGACAACGCGGAGGCGCGCGCGCGGGCGCTGAAGATCGCATGCGCGTGACCATCCGGCTGTTCGCGCGCTTGCGGGACATTGCCGGCGCCGGCGAGTTGTCGCGGGAAGCGCACCCCGGCGCCACGGTCGGCGCGGTGTGGGCGGCGCTGGTCACGGAGTATCCGGAACTGTCGCCGTATGAAAAGTCGATTTCGTGCGCGGTCAACGCCGACTATTCGCGCTTTGCCGCCACGGTGGCAGACGGCGACGAGATCGCGTTCCTGCCACCAGTCTCTGGCGGGTAGATTTGCGGCCGCCCATAAAGGGGGGCCCTACGAGAAATGCCCGTGTAGGGCACCCCTGTTAGGGGTGCCGGCGACCTCTGTAGGGCACTCCTTTTAGGGGTGCCGGCGACAAGGAGCAGTTGTTTTGTTCGAGAAGCTCGAAACCGTCGAAGGCAAGTACGAGGAGCTGATGGCGTCGCTCGGCACCACCGCGGTGCAAAGCGACCCCAACGAGTTCCGCAAGCAATCGAAAGCGCTGGCGGAGATCGAGGAGCTGGTCCAGAGTTACCGCGAGTACAGGGCGGTGACGCAGGAGATTGCCAATACCGAAGAGATGATCAAGGGCGGCGATCCCGAGATGCGCGATCTCGCCCTTGAGGAGCTCAACGACCTCAACAGCCGGAAGGAACGCCTCTCCGACCAGATCAAGATCCTGCTCGTGCCCAAGGATCCCAATGACGACCGCAACGTCATGGTGGAAATCCGCGCCGGCACCGGCGGCGAGGAGGCCGCGCTGTTTGCGGGCGAGCTGTATCGCGCCTACACCCGCTACGCGGAGCGGCAGCGCTGGAAGATCGAGCTGATGTCGCTCAGCGAGGCCGACAAGGGCGGCGTCAAGGACGTGGTCGTCAGCATCGAGGGCAAGGGCGCCTACAGCAAGCTGAAGTACGAAAGCGGCGTGCACCGTGTGCAGCGCGTGCCGGCCACCGAGGCCAGCGGCCGCATCCACACCTCGGCGGCGACCGTCGCGGTGCTGCCGGAAGCCGACGAAGTGGACATCCAGATCCACGAGAAGGATTTGCGCATCGACACCTTCTGCTCGAGCGGCCCCGGCGGCCAGAGCGTGAACACCACCTACTCCGCCGTGCGCATCACCCACATTCCCACTGGCACGGTCGTGTCGCAGCAGGACGAGAAGTCGCAGGTCAAGAACCGCGCCAAGGCGATGAAAGTCCTGCGCAACCGCCTCTACGAGGCGGAGATGCAGAAGCAGCACGACGCGATTGCCAAGGACCGCAAGAGCCAGGTCGGAACCGGCGATCGTTCCGAGAAGGTCCGCACCTACAACTTCCCGCAGAGCCGCGTCACCGATCACCGCATCAACTACACGACCCACCAGTTGCAGGGCGTGATGGACGGCAACCTGGACGAGCTGATCGACGCGCTCTCGACCTACTACACCGCCGAGAAGCTCCGCGAAGTGACGCAGAGCGGTCAGTGACCCTCCGCCAGCACCTCATCGCGGCCAAGGCCCGCCTGGTCGCCGCCGGCATCGAGCCGTCCGAGGCCGCGCGCGACGTGCTGCTGCTGGCCCGGCATGTGCTCGGCTGGGACCGCGCGACGCTCCACGCGCGAGACACCGATCCGCCTCCGGCTGGATTTGACGCCGTCTACGACGCCGCCATCGAGCGGCGGACGCATCGCGAACCGATCGCCTACATCACCGGCGTCCAGGAGTTCTGGAACCGCGACTTCGTGGTGTCGCCGGCGGTGCTCATCCCACGCCCGGAAACCGAGCTGATCATCGAGGAAGCGCTGTCGACCGTGTTCGGCCGCGCCGCCGACATCGGCACCGGCAGCGGCTGCCTGGCGGTCACGCTCGCCGCTGAAGTTCCGCGCGCGCGCATCGTCGCCACCGACATCTCGGCGCCGGCACTCGACGTGGCGCGGGCGAACGCACAGCGGCACGGCGTCGCCGAGCGCGTGGAGTTCCGGGAGACACGCTACCTCGATGGCGTCGACGGCCCGTTCGATCTGATCGTCTCGAACCCGCCGTACGTGACGGACGACGAGCACGCGGCGCTCGCGCCGGAGGTGCACGATTTCGAACCGCGGTCGGCCCTCGCCGCGGGCCCCGACGGGCTGAATGACATTCGCGAAGTGCTGTCCGCGGCGGCCAGCGCCCTGCGTTCGGGCGGCGTGCTGCTGATGGAGATCGGCCACCGCCAGGCAGACGCCGTCCAGGCCCTGGTCGCATCGACACCGTCGCTGGCGCTGGTTCGCATCAGTCCAGATCTGCAAGGCATCCCCCGCATCGTCGTCGCGCAACGCCTTTAGCACCGGCACTTGTGGCACCTCGGGCACCCGAGGCACCATAGCTTCATGAGTTGCCTGTTCTGCAAGATCATCGCCGGCGAGATCCCGGCGTCGAAGGTCTACGAAGACGATGAGCTGATCGCCTTCAACGACATCAACCCGCAAGCGCCCATGCACGTGCTGGTCGTGCCCAAGCGCCACGTGGCGACGCTCAACGATCTGTCAGCCACCGACGACGGGCTGGTCGGGGCGATGGTGCGGAGGGCGGCGGCGATTGCCAAAGACAGGGGGGTTGACGGGCCCGGCTATCGCACCGTGTTCAACTGCAACGCGCAGGCGGGCCAGACGGTGTTCCATCTCCACCTGCACGTGCTCGGCGGCAGGACCATGACCTGGCCTCCAGGCTAGCAGCAGAATTCGCCACCGCTTGGCCCGGGCGGCCCGGCAGATTCTGCATTCTTGAGTAGAATCATCGGCGCAGCGGCCGCCGCGGGTGAGCCGCAATGCGTTAGCCCTTCGGAAAGCGGAACCGAAACTTGACCAACGGAATAGGTACTGCCACTCTTCACCTATGACGCAAGCAGCCAAACGCGCGATCGACACCATCGAGGCGCTCGCACCCGCTGAGCGGCAAGAAGTGCTGGCCGAATTGTTGCGGAGGGCGGCCCAGTCGGATCATGACCTCCCGACAGACGACGATCTCATCGGGTTGGCCGACCAGGTCTTTCTCGACCTCGAAGGACACGAAGCCGGTCAGTGACATGGCGGCGCGGGGCGAGGTATGGCTCGTCGATTTGGGCATGACCTCGAAGGTGCGGCCCGCACTGGTGATCAGCGTGCCACCAACCGATGCAGACCGCGCCTTAGTTACCCTGGTGCCGCATACCACGAGTGTTCGCCAGTCCGGATTCGAGGCCGCGATCCCCGTCGGGTTTCTCAAGGCGGGCGCCTTCGACGCGCAGGGGTTGGTCACGGTACCGCCGGTGCGGCTATTGCGAAGACTCGGCAAGTTGTCGGATGCACAACTGTTGCAGGTTGAAAGATCCGTATGCGCGTGGCTGGGTCTCAAGCCCACACCGTCCGAGGGCTAACAACGGTCTGGAGCCGACGGCGTTCAACTCTTGGCCAGTTGGCGCAGCGCTGATCCGCCGCGGCTCAGACCGAACGTTAGGCCGTCAATCAGACTGGAGATCGGAATTGAACGAGCAGCCGTTCTAACTGCGGGTGCCGGCGGCGAATTCGACTCACAAGGGAGGAAATGAAGCGTACTGGCCTCATCGTGACGGCATTGCTTATTCTGTACGTCTCCCCCCGCCTGCCGGCCCAATCGGGCGCCGAGCCACGCGAGGACCGTTCACGCCACCGCGAGGGCTTTGTGACCTCTGAGCGGGTACGACTGCACTACCTCGACTGGGGTGGGGTGGGGCCAAACCTCGTGTTCTTGACGGGATTCGGGAGCACGGCTCATGACTTCGATAAACTAGCCGACCATTTCGCATCACGCTTCCGCGTAGTTGCGATCACGCGTCGCGGCCGTTCACCATCAGACGAACCAGCCGGTGGCTACGACCTGGCACACCTCACTGCAGATGTGAAAGCTGTCATGGATGGACTCTCGGTCGACCGGGTTCACCTCGTGGGCCACTCGATGGCGGGCACCGAGATGATGCAGTTCGCACGGTTGTATCCAGAGCGTGTGTTGGCGATGGTGTTCATCGATGCTG